>PXSV01000001.1 GCA_003022685.1 Halobacteriales archaeon SW_9_67_24
CCGAGCGCCGACGATCAGTCGCTCCGTGACGTCGATGCGACCGACGACGGCCGAGTCGTGTGGTTCGCCGGCGACGGCGGCGCGCTCGGGCGCTACGACGTCGAGGAGGGCCGTCTCACCGACCACTCCGCACCCGAGGATCAGACGAGCACGTGGACCGCGATCGCGGTCGTCGGTCGGGCGGGCGCGGAGCGCGTTCACCTCGCAAACGGCTCCGGCGAGCTGCTCAAGGGAACGTACGACGATGGCGACGTCGCCTGGGGCGAGATCCGTAAACCAGGCAGCGGCTCCAGCATCACCGACCTCGCGTTCGACGACGCGGTGGGCTACGCCTGTGACAGCAGCCAGGGCGTCTACGCCACGACCGACGGCGCGAACTACGAGACGATCGGGATCGAGGACGCGAACACCGACTTCGCCGCGCTCGCGGCCACCGACGCCGAACTCGTTGTGGCGGGCGGCGACGGCACGGTCTTCCGGTACGATGGTTCGGTCTGGACGACGCTTCGCGCCGGTGAAACCGCGCTTCGGGCGATCGACCTCACAGACGAGACGGGTCTCGCGGCCGGCGACGCTGGAGGAGTCTTCGAGCGCGCCAACGGCGGATGGACGTCTGTCGAGACGCCGACCGACGCCGATCTCCAGGGAATTCTCGTCGGCGCTGCCGGGCGGGAGCGTTCGGACGTCGCAGTCGGAACGAGCGGGACGATCGTCGAGCGCGACCGCAGCTAACGGCCACCCACCGGCGAGTGGGTGTTCACTTTCGTTCCGGTGGCCGAACCCACTTCCCCTCGCGGGTTCGAGGGAGAGTCGATGGACGGGCGCGAGCTGTTGGCCGAGGCCGACGTCGATTTCGATCCCGAGACGGTCGGGATCACCGACGGCGACGTGCTCGATTCGCTCGATCCCGTCGTCCAGGAGTGGTGGGTCGAGCAGTTCGGCGAGTTCGTCCCAGAGAACGAGGGCTTTTTCACGCCGCCGCAGAAGGAAGCGATCCCCCACATTCATGCAGGGCGGAACGCGCTTGTCTGCGCGCCCACGGGATCGGGGAAGACGCTCGCGAGCTTCACCGCGATTCTCGACGACCTGTTCCGCCGGGAGCGCGCCGCCGAGAGAGCGGACAAAGGGGGCGGCGACAGCGACCACAACGACGCTGGCCTCGACAACTCGGTGTACTGCCTGTACGTCTCACCCCTGAAGTCACTCGCCAACGATATTCATCGCAACCTCGATGTGCCGCTTTCCGAGATCACCCAGCGGCTCGAAGACCGGGGTGAAGACGCCGAAGTGCGCCACGCGATCCGTCACGGCGACACCGACAGTACCGACCGCCAGCGGATGCTCGACGAGACGCCACACATCCTGAACACCACCCCGGAGACGCTCGCCATCCTGCTCAACGCGCCGAAGTTCCGGGAGAAGCTCAAAACTGTGGAGTACGTGATCGTCGACGAGATCCACAGTATCGCAGGAGAAAAACGTGGTACTCACCTCGCGGTCTCGCTCGAACGCCTCGAAGCACTCGCCGAGACCTCGCCGACCCGGATCGGCTGTTCGGCGACCGTCGAACCGCTTGACACCATCGCGGAGTTCCTCGTCGGGCGACGCGCGGACGGCGAGAGTCGCGACTACGAGATCGTCGACGCACGGTTCGCCCGCGAGTTCGACCTCGAACTCCGGTGTCCGACCGACGACCTCATCGACACGCCACGCGGCGAGGTCCAGGGCCGCTTTTACGACGCGCTCGACGGGCTGATCGACGAGCACACCAACACGCTCGTGTTCACCAACACCCGATCGGGCGCCGAGCGCGTCCTCCACACCCTCCGCGAGGACTACGGCTACGACGAGTCGGACTCGGGCTGTCACCACGGCAGCCTGTCGGCCGAGCGTCGCCAGGCGGTCGAGGCAGGACTCAAAGCCGGCAACCTCTCGGTGGTCACGACCTCGACCAGCCTCGAACTCGGGATCGACATGCCACACGTCGATCTCGTCGTTCAGGTCGGATCGCCGAAGTCGGTCGCCGCCCTTCTCCAGCGTGTCGGCCGTGCAGGCCATCGACTCGGCCGCAAGGTCAAAGGAAGAGTATTCGCACTCGATCGCGACGAACTCGTCGAGTGTGCGGTGATGCTCCGGAAGGCCGAGCAGAACTTCGTCGACCGGGTGTTCGTCCCCGAACGCGCCCACGACGTCGCCGCCCAACAGGTGTACGGGATGGCGATCACCGGACCACACCCCGAGCGTGAAATCCGGGACATCCTCGGGCGTGCGTACCCCTACCGGAACTACACCGACGAGGAGTGGGAGACCCTCATGCGATACCTCACCGCCGGCTACGCGGGGATGGAGGATCGCAACGTCTACGCGAAGATCTGGCGGGACGAAAACGATCCGCCCGACGGCGAGCACCACTACCACGACTTCCCGGTGGGCGAGCCCCTGATCGGCAAACGCGGCCGGCTCGCGCGAGTCATCTACATGACCAACATCGGGACGATCCCCGACAGCTTCGCGTGTGACGTCGTGGTTCGCGGCGGCGACGAGTGGGTGGGCCAGCTCGACGAGAACTACCTCGACACCCTCGATACCGGTGACGTGTTTGTGCTTGGCGGGAATCGGTACGAGTATCGCTACCGACGGGGATCGAAGGTGTATGTCGACCCGACCGGTGCGCGCCCCACGGTTCCCTCGTGGTTCGCCGAGCGCCTCCCCCTCTCCTACGATCTCGGTCGCGAGATTCTTGATTTTCAGGACGAACTGCTCGATCGCCTCGGAGGTCGGGGCGTGCGCGGCGTCCGATCGTGGCTCCGCGAGTTTCCGCTCGACGAGAACGCCGTCCGGGCGATCGCGCGCACCTTCGACGAGCAGGTGCGCTACGCCGGCCGGGCGAGCGTGAGCACCCCCTCGCGGCTCGCGATCGAGACCGAACTCGATAACAACGAGCGGGTCCGCCGCTACCACGTCCACTCGAACTACGGGAGACGGTTCAACGACGGGCTCTCGCGCGTGCTCGCCCACCGGTGTGCGGAGGCGACGAACGCGAACGTCACGGTGGCGGTCGCGGACAACGGGTTCAGCCTCGGACTCCCGCTCAACCGGAAGGTCGATTTCGCGGGGCTGCTCCGGGACATCGAGCCAGGCGACGTGCGTCGGGACCTCCGGACGAGCCTCGACGGGACCGATCTCCTGAAACGCTATTTCAGGATCAACGCGACGCGCGCGCTCACCATCCTCAAGCGATACAAAGGCTACGAGAAATCCGCGAGCCAGCAGCAGGTCTCCAGCGAGATGCTGCTCGGGTTCGTGGAGGACTTGGAGGACTTTGCGGTGCTCGAAGAAACCTACCGGGAACTCCTGGAGGACAAGCTCGCGGTCGGGGCGATCGCGGACGTGCTCGCGGCCGTCCAGGAGGGTGAGGTCGAGATCACGATCGAGCGGGTCGACTCGCCGACGCCGATGGCGTTCGGCCTCGCGACGCTGCTGGCGAGCGATGTCGTGCTCGCCGAGGACGAAAGCGCCGTGCTCCAGGAGTTCCACCAGCGAGTGCTGGAGGAAATCGAGGAAGGTGAAGACGTGGTGGCCGACGATTGATCGGACTATAAACGCCGCTGAAAATGGACCTCGGGTTCCTGCACGGAAAGTCATCGTCCGCCGTGGCGAGCGCACGGCAGCGATCTCAGTCCTCGCCGGAGGGGGCCGCCGGCCGACCGTCCGGGGTCTCGCGTTGGATGAGGAGCACGCCGACGAGCACCAGCGCGCCGCCGACCAGGATGCCTGGCGAGAGTCGCTCCCCGAGCACCACCACGCCGAGAGCGACGGTCACGACCGGCTCGGTGGTGGTGACGACGCTCGCGCGGCTCGCCTCGACGTACCGAAGACCATTGACGAATAGCAGGATCGGCAACACCGTGCCGACGACTGCGAGCCCGACGATGATCGCCCACTGCTCGACGCTGGCAGGGACGGACAGCCGGCCCGCGGCGACGCCGTAGGCGAGCATACAGACGCCGGTGGTGGCGATCGCGCCCGTCGCGAGCTGATCGGCGTTCATCTCGCCGACGGCGAGGCGACTGCCCGTGGTGTAGGCGGCGTATCCGATCGCCGCGATCGACACGAGCGCGAGACCGGCCGGATCGACGCCGGCGGTGTCGAGGCCCATGATGAGCACGATCCCGGACAGCGCGAGGACGAGTGCGACCCCCTTCAGCGGGGTCAACGATTCGTCGAGCAGCGCCGCCGAGACGGCGTAGACGTACACCGGATAGGTGTAGAGCGTGATGGTCGCGAGTCCCGCCGGAATGTACACGAGCCCCCAGAAGTACGCGCCGGTCAGCACGGCGTAGGGAATCCCGAGTCCGGCCATCGTCGCGAACTGCCGTCGGTTCGGACGAGGGGTGTGGTCACGAGCAACGAGATAGCCCGCGAGAAGCGCCGTCGCGACCGCGAACCGAACCGTGAGAAGCGTCGCGTTGTTGAGGCCGGCGGCCGTCGCGAGCTTGCCGAAGATCCCGATCGTCCCGAACCCGACGGCGGCGAGCACCACCATCACGATCCCCCTCGTTGCGGTCACGTTCGGGGTACCGCCGGCCCCGACATGGGGATTTCGGTGAGCGGCGTCCGTCGCTCCCGCCGAACGACACACCAGGCAAAACGCGAGGTGACGTCGACGAACGCCGTTGTGCTATCTCGAACACGGCCCCTCCCGAGCGGGGAGACGGATCCACCGTCGAACCGGGTCGTCACTCGACTCGCGGTCGCCCGCCGATCCGCGTGTCGACGCGTTCGAGGAAGTACTCGAAGACCGAGCCGAGCGTGAACCCGTACGCCCAGTGGGCGACGAGACTGCAGACGACGTACCCGACGAGTGCAAGCCCGGATTGGCCGGTGTAGAAAGCGCCGATGAACCCTGTCCACGTGATCGTCGCGAACGAAACTCCCCGGAAGGCGAGCATCGAGCCGGGGAGGAACTCCTGGACCGAGACGAACAGCAGGGGCCACGTCGTCATCCCGCCGCCGAAGAAGATGACGTAGCCGAGGAGGTTGTCCGAACCCAGCCCGATGAGCGCGGCGAGTCCGCCGAAGGCACTGCTGTCGAACCAGCCGAGGTTGAGCGCGACGAACAACACCGCCGACAGCATGACCGTGCCGGCCGCGCCCGCGATCGCGCCGATAACGCCGTCCTTGAAGATCCCGACGAGATCGCCGGCAGCGTCGGTCGACGACTCGTCCACGAGGGTGAACGTGTCGTCGGTTTCGTCGCTCGCGCGATCGTCGACGTTCGACGGGCCGGTGTCTGCCATGCCTTGACTTCACACGCCGACGACAAAACAGTGTCGACCGGTTCCGTACCGCCAGTTGGACTCCGTTTGCGGTGAGGGTGATGGCGCGCGATGAATGCCGCCGTGAGGCAGCAGAACGCGCGAGGTCTGCGCGAGCCGAGCGAGTGCAGACTCGTCGGAGCAGCGCTCTGACGGCGGATGACTGAGCCGAGGAGCGGAGCGACGAGGCGAAGGAATCGGCTGGGGAGGGCGTGGCCGATGGTCCCTCGTTTGTGCCACGACTTGCGAGAAGCGAACACAGGTCGAGCGGGAAGACGCGTCGTCTAACGGTTACCTGGCCCACTCGACCATCCGGGCGTAGCGCTCGTCGGTCGCGAGCGCGTCCCGATCACCGACGAGCACGAGGGCCTTCTTTGCTCGCGTGAGTGCGACGTTCACCCGCCGGAAGTCCTCGAAGATCGGCGAGTCGAGGTCGCCGGTGGCGACGAACGAGACGATGATGACCTCCTTCGCGGAGCCCTGGAACCGATCGACGGTGTCGATGGTCACGTCCGGCACCGCCCGCCGGATCGCAGCGGCCTGGGCCCGAAACGGCGCGATCACGCCGATGTCCGCGCGCGCGACGCCCGCCGCCGCGTACGCCGCGACGGTCTCGGCGACCGCCTTGACCTCCGCCGGGTTGGTGTTTTGCTTGGCTGTTCCGTCCGGGTCGATGAACGCGACGCGCTCTTGGAGGTGGTCGGGGAGCGTGTCGGTCGCGACGCCTGGCAGGTCCGAGACGTGCTGGGCGGCGACGGCGGGCGAGGCGGGTCTGAGCCGGCCGTCGTAGAACTCCCGCGAGGGGAACGCTTGGATTCG
>PXSV01000002.1 GCA_003022685.1 Halobacteriales archaeon SW_9_67_24
GGCTCGAGGGAACAATTGGTTATTCTCCGCGAGTATTCGGTTTCCATCCATGACGCCTGACCCAGAGCAGGCCTATCTGTAGATGGCGCACGTCGTCGCCGACACGTTGGCCCTCGTCAGCCTCGGGACCACCGCCGACCACGATCCGTCGCCACTCGACTGTCTCTGTTGCGAGTACGAGGTTCTCGTTCCGAGGGAGGTCGTGAACGAACTCGAAGACGTCGCGTCGTACGCGGACGCGCAGGGCCAGGCTGCGGCAGCGGTGCTCGATCGACGCAGCGATCTCGACGTCCGTCGGAGCGACCTCGATGCGGACTTCCCGCTCGACGACGGGGAGAACGCCGCGGTCACGCTCGCGAACGACATGGACGCGGCGATGTTCCTGTGCGACGAGTTCAACCGACTCGGCCTAGTCCATGCGTCGCTGATCGACACTCGTCTGGTGACGACGCCGAAGCTGCTGGCGGTGTTCGTCCGGAACGGCAACCTCACCGAAACCGATGCAGCGAGCTGCTCGACGGGATGAGCGACGGCCGTAGCTGGGCGAACAACAGCTACGTCCGGCGTGCGCGGGAGGCGTTCTGATACGGCCCCGCCTTCCCGTGTCGACACGACGGCGAACTCGTAACTCTCGTCGACGATGCCGAAGACGGTGAAACGGTCCCGCTCGACTGCTACGTGGGGTACAGCTCGGCGACCTACGAGCGGGCCTACTTCGAGTTCTCGCGGTTGAACGCCGATATCGAGGCGACGGTCAAGCAGCGTGGGGCGGGCGAGGGCAGGGACGTACAGTAAAGCAGCAAACACCCTGACGACGGACCGGCGTTCGGCGTCGCACCGCCGTAAATCGAGACGGCAGGGGTAGGTCCCCGACCGGCAATCGTTCCTGAGGAGTGATCGCCGTAGTCTCATTACAGCCTTATATAGTTCGTTCTCGATACCATACTGACCAGATGTGCCTTTGAGACCGTCCTAATTTTATAATGTCAATCAGTATCTTTATCTATACCCGTTACAACGGGTTCAGACGTGATGAGCAGTATGTTTGAACAGTATTTCGGCCAGAAAGTGGCCGAACGCCACGAAACGAAGTATCGATCATGAGCAATCAGAAGGAAGACTGGAAGGACGGACTGTACGGCGACGACGTGCGCGGGAAGTTGATCGAGTTCGCCGAGTCGGGGTGGGAGTCGATCCCGGAGGACGAGCGCGAGAAGTGGTTCTCGCGGTTCAAGTTCTGGGGCGTCTTCCACCAGCGGTCGGGCCAGGAAAGCTACTTCATGTTGCGTCTGACCAACTGTGGCGGGGTGTTGGAGCCCGGTCAACTGCGGGCGATCGGCGAGGTCGCGCGCGAGTACGCCACCGGCCCGGTCGACAACCCCGAGTTCGGCGACGGGTGGATCGACTTCACGACCCGCCAGTCGGTGCAGCTCCACTGGATCAAGCTGGAGGACGTGCCCGCGATCTGGGAGAGGCTGGAGTCGGTGGGCGTCTCCACGCGGTCGTCCGGCGGGGACACCATGCGGAACATCTCGGGCTGCCCGGTCGCCGGCAACGACGCGACCGAGTACGTCGAGACGCGGCCGTTGCTGGATCGGATCCAGGCGAACCTCCGGGGCGACGACGCGCTCTGTGACATGCCCCGGAAGTTCAACATCTCGGTGACGGGCTGTCGGGAGGGATGTGCTCAGGACGCGATCAACGACGTGGCGCTCGAACCCGCCCGGAAGCTCGACGACGCCGACGAGCGAAGCCTGTCGAGCAATCGGAACGCTTCGAGTTCCGATGACGGCGAGCCGGTCAGGGGGTTCAACCTCCGCGCCGGTGGCGGCCTCGGTGGGCGCGAACCGCGCCGGGCGCGCTCGCTCGACGTGTTCGTTCGCCCCGGTCGTGCCTACGACGTCGTGCGTGCGTTCGTCGAACTCTATCACGAGGAGGGGGGTCGTGAGAACCGCAACAAGAACCGCGCCCGGTTTTTCGTCGACGACTGGGGGACCGACGCCATCCGCGAGGCGCTGGTCGAGCGGACCGACTTCCCCCTCGACACCGCGGGGACGAACCTGCGGGACGGGTACACCTACAACGCTGGAGAGTCGCCCGATCGGGGCAAACACGACCACGTCGGCGTCCACGAACAGGCCGACGGCCGGTACTACGTCGGCCTGAGTACGCCGGTCGGACGGGTCCCCGCGGCGGAGGCGATCGAACTCGCCGACCTCGCCGCCGAGTACGGCAGCGGCGAAGTCCGGCTCACCCGTCGCCAGAACCCGCTTCTCGTGGACGTTCCGGGGGAGAGCCTCGACGACCTGCTCGCCGAGCCACTGCTCGAAACCCACGCGCCCGACCCCGACCTCTTCACACGGGGGGCGGTGGCGTGTACGGGGACCGAGTTCTGCTCGCTCGCGCTCACCGAGACCAAGACCCGGATGGCGGTGATGCTCCGGTGGTTCCGTGCCAACGTCGAGATGCCGGAGGACCTCACCCAGCTCAAGATCCACTTCTCGGGCTGTACCGCCGACTGCGGTCAGGCGCTGACCGCCGACATCGGGCTTCAGGGGATGCGCGCGAGGAAGGACGGCGAGATGGTCGAGGCGATGGACGTCGGCGTCGGCGGCGGCATCGGCACCGAACCCGCGTTCGTCGAGTGGGTCCGCCAGCGGGTGCCCGCCGACGAGGTGCCGGGGCTGGTGGCGAACCTCCTCGAAGCGTTCGCCGCCCTCCGGGAGGACGGCCAGACGTTCCGGGAGTGGGTCGAGGCGACCGGCCACGAGACGATCGTCGAACTCGCCGAGCCCGAAGAGACGAGCTACGACGATCCCTGTCTGACCGACGCCAAACAGTCGTGGTATCCCTTCGACGACGGCGAGAGCCCGGCCCCGACCGCCGCCGACGGAACCCCCCTTCCGAGCGATGACTGACGACACACCACCCGTCGACGACGTGCCGCAGGCTCCGATGGACGTCGCGCCGGAGCTCGCCCCGACAACGGACGACCGAGCCGCACGCGAGTCACGCGCCGAGGAAGAAGCCAGCCGATGAGCGAGCCGGTGCAGACCACGTGCATGCGGTGTGCGGTCGGGTGCGGACACGTCCACGAGGGCGTCGACGTCGGGTACGGCATCGCCTCGGTGCAGGGCGACGTCTCCCACCCCGTCAGCAAGGGGCTCGCGTGCCCACGCGGCATCCGCGAGAGCGGCGATCCCGACGGCGAGTGGCTGACACAGCCGCTCGTCAGGAAGGAGGGGGAGCTGCTCCCCACGACGTGGGACGTCGCGCTCGGCCGCGTCGTGGCGGCGTTCGAGGCCGTGCTGGAGCGGGACCGCGACGGCATCGGGGTGCTCGGCAGCGGCCAGCAGACCAACGAGGCGGCCTACGCGCTCGGCAAACTCGCGCGCGGCGGCTTCGGCACCCGCCACTACGACGCGAACACCACCCTCTGCATGGCGAGTGCGGTCACGGCCTACTACGACGCCTTCGGCAGCGACGCGCCGCCGCCGACCTACGACGACATCCCCGACGCGCAGACCCACCTCGTCTGGGGCGCGAACCCGGTGGTCGCCCACCCGGTCATGTTCCGCTGGATCCACGAGAGCGCCGAGGCGGGCGACAGCCGACTCGTGGTCGTCGATCCCGTCGAGACGGCGACGGCCAAGGCGGCCGACGCACACGTCCGCCCCGATCCGGGCGGCGACCTCGCGCTCGCGCGGGCCGTCCTCGCGAGAGTCGTCGAGCGCGGCCTCGTCGATGCGGGGTTCGTCGAGCGCGCCACGGCCGGTTTCGACGCTCTCCGGGCGGAACTCCCGGACCCCATGGAGGCGGCCGCGACCGCCGGCGTTTCCCTCGAAACGGTCGATGCGATCGTCGACGCGCTCGCCGATCCGACGCTGCTGTACTGGGGGATGGGCGTCAATCAGAGCACGCAGGGAACCGCGACCGCGGGAGCGCTGATCGATTGCTGTCTGGCGACCGGAAACATGGGGCCGGGCTCCGGCCCGTTCTCGTTGACCGGCCAGGCGAACTCGATGGGGACCCGCGTGTGTTCCGCGAAGGGGACGTGGCCCGGCCACCGAGAGTTCGCCGATCCCGACGAACGGGCCACCGTCGCGGACGCGTGGGAAGTTCCCGAGGGACGACTGCCCGAGAGCACCGGCCCTGGCCCGGTCGGGATCGTGGAGGCGATCGACGACGGCCCGATCGAGGCGCTCTGGACGGTGGCGACCAACCCCGTCGCGGGGCTCCCCGACGCGACGGCGGCCCGCGAACGCCTCGACGAGACGTTTCTGGTCGCGCAGGACGCGTTCCAAAGCGAGACCGTCGAACTGGCCGACGTGGTGCTCCCGGCGGCGACGTGGGGCGAATCGAACGGGACGGCGATGAACATGGAGCGGACGGTCTCGCGGGTCCGCCCCGCGACCGAGACGCCCTCGGGGATCCGGACCGATCTCGGGATCATTGCGACGCTCGCGGATCGACTCGTTCCGGGACTGTTCGACGCACGCGATCCCGAGGCCGTGTTCGCGGAGTTCGCCGCGCTCACGGCGGGGACCGACGCCGACTGTTCGGGCATCACCTACGACCGGCTCGAACGGGAGGTGGCAGTCCGGTGGCCCGCGCCCGACGCCGAGACGTCGGGTGGTTACCGCTACTACCAGCCGGACACGGCCGTCGACCCGTCGGCCGGGACCGACGGTGACCCGTCGCCCACTGACCCATCGGCCACGGGCGATGGCAAGTCGGGAACCGCCGATGACGGGGCGGCGTGGACGTTCCCGACGCCGTCGGGCCGCGCGCGGTTTTCGAGCGGTCGGGACGGCGGCGTTCCCGAACCCCCCAGCGAAGAATACCCGTTGACGCTCACCACGGCGCGCGAATCCGACGGGTACAACACGGGCGTGCGGACGCGGCGCTCGGCCGACGATCCCGAGAAACCGATCGCACGCGTCCATCCCGAGACGCTCGCGGAGTGCGAACACGCGCTCGGTGCGGACGACGAACGGACGGGCGATCGGTCGGCGACCGACGAACCGCTGACGACCATCGAATCGCGGCGCGCGTCCGTTCCGGCGCGTGTCGAGAGCGACGCGGCCGTCCCGGAAGGGATGGTCTGGCTACCGATCCATCACCCGATGACCAACGAACTCACCATCGCGGCGACCGACCCCGACTCCGACGAACCGAACTACAAACAGTGCGCGGTGCGCCTCGCCGCTCCCGACCCGACCGGCGATACGGGAGCCGAAACGAAGCACGCCGACGCGGCCGACAGCGAGCGGTCGGCGCCCGCCGAGCGGCCGATGGAGGTGCGCTGATGGGTCTCATCCGGATGACCAAGTGGCGGACGCTCGTGCTCGCCACCGTCGGCTTCAACTTTTCCTTTCTCATCTGGTTCTCGTTTGCCCCGTTCACCGGGCCGATGGCCGATGAGTTCGGGCTCTCGCTCGCGGAGATCGGGATCCTCGCCAGCGCGGCGATCTGGCTCGCGCCGTTCGGTCGGATCCTGACGGGCTGGCTCTCCGATAAGTACGGTGCGCCCACCGTCTTCGCCATCGTGCTCGCCTACGTCGGCGTGTTCTCGATGGCGAGCGCGTTCGCCCAGAACTACACTGTGTTCTTCGTCGAGCGCCTGATCGTCGCCACCGCGGGGATCACGTTCGTCATCGGCATCCAGCACGTCTCGGAGTGGTTCGAGGCGGACCAGCTCGGCACTGCCGAGGGGATCTACGCCGGCATCGGCAACGCCGGTGCGGCGGGCGGTGCATTGATCCTGCCCCGCGTGTTCCCGACGACGTGGAGCGGCCCCCTCTTCGAGACCAACTGGCGGGCCGCGTTCTTCTACACCGGGATCGTCTCGATCGGGCTGGCGATCGCGTACTACCTGCTCGGCGAGGCCGCAAGGAGCGACGAGAAACGCCGGGCGACCGAGGAGTCCGCGAGCTTCACGGACTGGGTTCACACCGCGACGCGCTACGGGACCGTCGTGCTCGCGCTCGCGTACATCATGAGCTTTGGGCTCGAACTCTCGATGAACGGCTGGCTGGCGACGTACTACCGGGAGGGGTTCGACACGAGCACCCTCGTGCTTGCGAGCACCTTCGCGGCGACCTTCTCGGTCGCGGCAGGTCTCGGTCGCTACCGCGAGCAGTGGACGTTCGTCGCGCTTTCGTTCATCGTGTGCAGCATGGTGCTGATGACCGTTGCGGGGCTCTCGGGGATCGTCCTCGCCGCCGTCGGCGCGGGCTTCGTCGTCGGGATGGCGTGTGCGTTCGCCGAGGGGGCGATCTTCGCCCAGGTGCCCGCGATGTTCCCCGACAGCTCCGGTGCGGTCGCCGGCGTCGTCGGCGGCATCGGTACGGTCGGCGGGATCGTCTACCCGCTCGTCTACTCCGCGACGATGTTCCCGAACCTCCACGTCGGCTACGCCGTCGTGGCGGTCTCGATGCTCCCGATCGTGCTGCTCAACGCGTGGGTCTACCGCCCCGAAATCGCCCGTCGTGCGCATCTCGACGGACTCCTCGACCGGAGTACCGACTCCAGTACGCCCTCCGGAGACGACTGACGGTCGGCCACGAGCAGTGAGGGTGTGTTTCGAGCCGACGAAACGCCCGACGACTGGGCCCGGAGCCAACCGGCTATGTCGCCGGGATCGCCGAGCCGTCCAGTCGCCGTCCCGCCCGTCACGCGGCTCTCGCCGGATTTGGGTCGTTGGCCAGGGATCAGCCACACGACGGACCAGCCGACCCGCGCGAACTACGCGCTACTCGCCGTCCAAGAACACCTCGGCGACAGCGCGGACGGCCTCGACGTCTCGTGGGCGGAGTTCGTCGGCAACCACCGTTCGAGCGAGTTCGAGTTCACCGTTCCCCGAGGGGCAGTCACCGACCCGTATCTCGAGCTCCAGGTCTTCGACGTCTCGGCGTACGACCACGAGATCCTCGTCAACGGCGACGCGCTCACGGGCTTCGACATCCCGCCAGGCGCGGGCTGGCAGTTCTGGATGGACCCGATCACCGGCGCAAACCTCGTTGAGGGCACCAACACGCTCCGGTTCGCCCGCGACGCCAGCACGGGCGACGACTTCGTGATCGGGACCGTCACGATCCACTGGCGGGAACCCGTCGAGTGATTCACCCTGTGAGCGCCGCGACGGCCCGCGTGAACGCGCGTTCGAGGTGCTCGCCCGTCTCCGCAAAGCGTGGCTCCCAGCCCGACGGGTCGAGGTGGTCGCTGATGGTGAACAGTGCGCCCGCACCGACGCCGCGATGCTCTGCGACCGCGAACACCGCCGCAGCCTCCATGTCCACCGTGATGATCCCGTCCTCACGGTAGCGCTCGATCTCGGGGATCGTCTCGCGGTAGACCGCGTCCGTGGTCCACGTCGAGCCGGTGTGGTAGTCATCGTCGGCCCCGTCAAGTGTGGCTTCGAGCCGGTCGCACAGTGCGGGCGTCGCGTCGACGTACGCTCCAGCACTGAGGTAGTGATGGGAGGTCCCCTCGTCGCGCAGCGCGCGATCGACGACGACCAGATCGCCGAGTTCGACGTCCGGCTGGAGGCTGCCGACGTGTCCGAGCGCGAGGAACCGCTCGGCTCCGCGAGCGATCAGCTCCTCCATCAGGAGGGCAGTCACCGGCGCGCCGACCCCCGGAACGCGAACGATCCCGACCCGCCCGTCGGTGGCGTCGAGCGCGTATCCCGTATCCCACGTCTCGAAGGTGGTGACGGCGTGGTTCTCGCCGATGTGATCGAGAAGTCCGTCGTAAAAACACAGGACGAGCGATTCCGGCGCTGGCTCCGGCTCGTCGTGGAAATAGTCGAGGCTGGCCTGTGGCGTGATGAGCGCCTTCCAATCGTGCTTTTCGGGACTGTTCGGGTACGGCATTCGTCCGAGGGACGCCGTCGATGTATATAAATTCCAGTCGCGCTTGCTGTGGCCCGGGCCACAGCTACTGCTAACGTTCCACACGATCCGTTGTGCGTGAGCACACCTTCAGGCGGTTTGCGCGGACCTCACTTGTGGGCGTCGCCGACTTCGCAGCGGCGGCGATAGTTAGCTTTTTATAGAAGCACATTCAATCGGTCGGTGACTCATGAGCCAACGAATGCAGGGCCAGCCCATGATCATCATGGGTGACGACTCCCAGCGCGTCCAGGACGAGGACGCACAGTCCCACAACATCAACGCGGCACGGGCAGTATCGGACTCGGTCCGATCGACGCTCGGGCCGAAGGGGATGGACAAGATGCTCGTCTCCTCGATGGGCGACGTCACCGTGACGAACGACGGCGTCACCATCCTGACCGAGATGGACATCAACAACCCCACGGCGGAGATGATCGTCGAGGTCGCCGAGACCCAGGAGGACGAGGCGGGCGACGGCACGACGACCGCGGTCGCGGTCGCGGGCGAACTCCTCAAGAACGCCGAGGGACTCCTCGAACAGGACATCCATCCGACGGCGATCATCAAGGGCCTCCGGATGGCGAGCGACCACGCCCGCGATGAGATCGGCGAGCTCGCCGAACGGATCGACGCCGACGACGCCGACCGCGTCCGCAAGGTCGCCGAGACCTCGATGACGGGGAAGGGAGCCGAATCCAACAAGGAACAGCTCGCGAACCTCATCGTCGACGCGGTGCAAAACGTTACCGTCGAGACCGACGCCGGCGAGAACGTCGTCGACCTCGAATACGTCAACATCGAGACCCAGACCGGCCAATCCGCGAGCGACTCGACGCTCCTCGACGGCGCGGTCATCAGCAAGGACCCGGTTCACGACAACATGCCGAGCGAGGCCGAGGACGCCTCCGTGCTCCTGCTGAGCGAGGCCGTCGAGGTCGAGGAGGCGAACGTCGATTCGCAGGTCAGCCTCTCGGACCCGGACCAGCTCCAGCAGTTCCTCGACCAGGAGGACGAGCAGCTGAAGGCCAAGGTCGACCAGATCAAGCAGACCGGCGCTGACGTCGTGTTCTGTCAGAAGGGCATCGACGACCTCGCCCAGCACTACCTCGCGACGGAGGGCATCCTGGCGGTTCGCCGCGCGAAGAAGTCCGACCTCGAGTTCCTGAAGGAGGTCCTCGGGGCGACCATCGTCTCGGACCTCAGCAGTGCGACCGAGGCCGATCTCGGCACCGGCTCGGTCACCCGCGACGAGGAAGGCGGCCTGTTCTACGTCGAGGGCGACGACTCCCACGGCGTCACGGTCCTCCTGCGGGGCTCGACCGATCACGTCGTCGACGAGCTCGAACGGGGCATCACGGACGCACTCGAAGTGGTCGCCCAGACCGTCTCGGACGGGCGCGTGCTCGCCGGCGGCGGCGCGATCGAGGTCGAGCTCGCCTCCCGGCTCCGCGAGTACGCCGACTCCGTGAGCGGGCGCGAGCAGCTCGCGGTCGAGGCGTTCGCCGACTCGCTCGAACTCGTCCCGCGCGTGCTCGCCGAAAATGCGGGTCTCGATCCGATCGACACTCTCGTCGACCTCCGCTCGGCCCACGAGTCCGGCGATCAGCACGCTGGCCTCAACGTCTACGACGGCGAGGTCGAGGACACCTACGAGGCCGGTGTCGTCGAGCCGGCCCACGCCAAGGAGCAGGCGCTCTCCAGTGCGACCGAGGCCGCGAACCTCGTCCTCAAGATCGACGACATCATCTCGGCCGGCGACCTCACCACCGAGGGCGACGAGGACGCTGGCGGTCCCGGCGGTCCCGGTGGCGCGCCCGGCGGAATGGGCGGAATGGGCGGAATGGGTGGCATGGGCGGCATGATGTAGGAGCCCCCACTTTTTCCGGGGTTCGCGCTCGCTTCGCTCACGGGTCGCTACGCTCCCCGTTCGCAACGAGGCGCTCACTTTGTTCGCGCCTCGCTTCGCTCGCGCTCACCCCGCAAAAACCTGGGGAAAAAGACCGCTACCGCACAGCCATGCGGCGTTCGCCCGCTCGATCAGGAAACTCCACACTGCCGACGCATCGCCGCGACTTTTTTCCGCGTTATCGAGAACTCGTTGTCGCTGCCGACACCGACGCGGTGATCGCCGAGAAATCCCGCTCGGTCACGATCCGGGAGACGTTCTCATCGAACGTCGTCTCCCGAACCGTCCGATACTCGCGGATGATACCGCGCGAGTCGACCAGCAGCCGGGCGCTCACGTTCCCGCGCTCGATGTCCCGAACCCGTCCGCTGACGCGATACAGCGTAGTTCCGTTGCGTTCCAGCTCGGTCACCGACGTGTTCGCGGTTCCGAGCGGTTCGAGGGCGAACTGAAGCCCCAGCCCCGTTGCGCTCGCCCGAAGTCCGGGACTGTCGATGCGATCGTACCTCGAGGTTCCGTTCGCGTACGTCTGGTTCAGTAGCAATGGTCCGTCGTTCGACCAGGCCGCGGTACGGACCGGAGTCGCTACCCGAGAGGATGGCCAAGAGCTCCCGTTGAGTTCGCTAGCGAAGGACGCACTGCTGCCGGGCGACCCCGCGCGGAGCGTACTCGTCTGTGAGAAGACGACCGAACCGTTCGCCGCCAGTCTCGTCGTGTTCGTTCTCGTGACGAACGACGTGTTCCGGAGGCGAGCGCTGTGTGTCGCCACGAGCGCGGTCGCGTTCTCGATTCCGGCCCCCGTGAGCCCCGGTGTGATCGTCGTGTTCGGTCCTGGCGTCGGCTCGGGCGTCGGTTCGTCGGTCGGGACCGCCATCGGCGTCACCGTCGACGTCGGCTCGCCACCACCGCTACTGTCGCCGAACACCGCGCCACAGCCCGCGAGGACGACCAGCGCCGCGACGGCGATCGCGGCGAGCGCGCGCGTCATGGATCCTGTCCGAAAGGGGTAAGGAAATGGGTTGCGCTACGACGTGGCGGGCATCGGCGCGACGACCCGCGGCTCGGCGGCAGTCCGGTTCGTCGTCGGCGAGTTTTGCGCCGATTCGGTTGCAGGTGGAGCGGTCGTCCCCGTTCGGTTCGTGGCCGTCATGGTCGTTGCGTTCGATGCACGAGTCGCGTTCGACGTCGTCGGGTTCGGCGTTGCGGCCCTCGGACCGGTCACGTTGTCGACCCATGCTGGGCGGTCGGGCACGACGGCCCCGTCGATCCCCGACAGTCGGGTCGCGCTGACGGTTCGAGAGCGGTTCCTCGCGGGCGATCCCTCGCGCGTCGTCCGGTGGCGACGGATGAGGCCGCGACTGTCGACGGTCATCCGCAGGCTCACGTTGCCGAACAGCTCGGAGCGGGTGGTGCCCGCGACGCGGTACCACGTCGACCCGTTCTGCCGGAAGCGCTCGACGGTCGTGTTGGCGGGCCCGAACGATCCGATGAAGTACGGGGCCGTCCCGCGCTGGATGCTGTACCGGACCTGCTCGGCGGTGTTCGGCCGGGACGAGCGCGACACCGTGCCGTTCGCGTACGTCTGCTTCACGAAGACGTCGTTGCCGTCCGACCACCCCTCGACGCGGACGGCCGGAGCTCGCGGCGAGGGGCCGGAGCCGTTCTGCTCGGTGATGTACAGGAAGCCACGGCCCGCCGATGCCGTGCGGACGAGCGTCGTCGAAGTGGAGCGTGTCGAGCCGTTCGCCCCCAACCTCGTCGTGTTCGCGCGCATGACGAACGATGTCCCGCCGAGCACCGACCGGTGGGCGCGCACTAGCGTCTCCGGGCTCGCGAGCCCGCGTTCGGAGAGCCCGGGCGCGAACTCCGGCACTGGCGTCGGGGCCGGTTCGTCGGTTGGCACCGCCATTGGCGTCACCGTCGGCGTCGGCTCGCCGCCACCGAACACG
Organism: Halobacteriales archaeon SW_9_67_24; assembly: GCA_003022685.1. Lineage (GTDB taxonomy): Archaea > Halobacteriota > Halobacteria > Halobacteriales > Halococcaceae > Halococcus. Next base: position 11,754 of record PXSV01000002.1, read on the forward strand.
CCGCTACACCCCGCGAGAACGACCAGCACCGCGACGGCGACTGCGGCGAGCGAACGCTGCATGTGTCTCACTCGACCGCTCGGACGATGTATCTTGGGCCGATCGGGGCAACGGACGGCGGCGGGTGACAGAATTAATGCCCCGCGCGCAGAAATCGCCGGTATGGAAACGCTCCTGTTGGACGAGGAAGCGGTCGGCGCGAACGCGCGGACCGAGGAGGTAATCGAGGCGGTCGCCGCGGCTTTTGCGGCCTACGAGCGCGGCGACGCCCAGATGCCCGCCAAATCCTACATCGATCTCCCCGAGTACAACGGCGACTTCCGCTCGATGCCCGCCTACATGGACGCCGGCGAGTGGGACGCCGCCGGCATCAAGTGGGTCAACGTCCACCCCGACAACCCCGAGAAGTTCGACCTCCCGACCGTGCTCGGGACGATGATCTACTCCGATCCCGAGACCGCTCGCCCGCTCGCGATCATGGACGGAACGGAACTGACGATGCAACGCACCGGCGCGGCGGCCGCGGTCGCCACCGACTTCCTCGCCCGCGAGGACGCCAGCACCCTCGGCCTCGTTGGGGCCGGGGTCCAGTCGTACACCCAGGTCGAGGCGATCGCCGCCGTCCGGCCGATCGAGGGGATCGTGGTGTCGGACCTCGACGAGGCGGCGATCGAGGCGTTCGTCGACCACTTCGGCGACCGCTTCGACGTCCGCGGCGGCTCGATCGCCGAGGCCGCCGCCTGCGACGTGCTTTCTACTGTGACCCCGAGCACCGAACCGCTCGTCTCGCACGAGGATCTCGGCGAGCACACCCACGTCAACGCGATGGGCGCGGACGCCGCCGACAAGCAGGAGCTCGACCCCGCGATCCTCCGCGAGGCCCGCGTCGTGATCGACGACCACGCCCAGACGACCCATTCCGGCGAGATCAGCATCCCCTACGCCGACGGCGTGATCGACGACGACGACATCGACAGCGCGGTCGGCGAGATCGTCGTCGGCGAGGCGTCGGGCCGCACCCCCGAGAACGGGATCACGGTGTTCGACAGCACCGGTCTCGCGATCCAGGACGTGGCGACCGCTCACGTGGTCTACGAGCACGCCCGCGAGAACGACAACGGCGAACCGTTCGCGTTCGTCAGTCAGTAACTCGGTCCGCGCCCCGATCGAACAGTTTCGTCGGACCCGGACGATCACCAGCACCGGTAGTAGTGCCAGCGCGACGATCAGCAGGCCGGCGAGGATCGACCACCCGATGCGGGACGGCGGCGTCACCGTCCGCAGCGCTTTCCTGGCGGTTCCGGGTTCGTCGTTGGCGTCCTGGCTCATATCGGGTCCTACGCGTCCCGCGATAACGTCGCGGCCGGACGGGAGTCGTATCTGCGGTGGTCGATGACAACCTATAGATGGATGCGTCGGTTACGACGGACAACGCGGCTCTCATGCAACAACAGGACACCTACGACCACCGAGCCGTCGAATCGAAGTGGCAGGACCGCTGGGAGGAGTCGTCTGTCTTCCGCATCCCCGACGACGCGGCCGACCCAAGCTACGTCCTCAGCATGTTCCCGTACCCCTCGGGCGACCTCCACATGGGTCACGTCCGCAACTACACCATCACCGATGCGTACGCCCGATACAAGCGGATGGCGGGCGAAAGCGTGCTCCATCCGATGGGCTGGGATGCATTCGGGCTGCCCGCCGAAAACGCCGCGATCGAGCGCGAGATCCACCCCCGGGAGTGGACGATGGACTGCATCGACACCATGCGCGACCAGATGACGGCGATGGGCTTTGGCTACGACTGGGAGCGCGAAGTCACGACCTGCGACCCCGACTACTACCGCTGGAACCAGTGGCTCTTCAAGCGCTTCCGCGAGGAAGGCCTTGCCGAGCGCAAGGGCGGCGAGGTCAACTGGTGTCCGTCCTGTGAAACGGTGCTCGCCGACGAGCAGGTCGAGACCGAGGCCGGAGGCACTCCCGAGGAGTCCCACGGAGACGGCGGAGCCGTCGAACTCTGCTGGCGGTGTGACACCCCCGTCGAGACCCGCACCCTCGATCAATGGTTCCTCTCGATCACGGAGTACGCCGACGACCTGCTCGATGGGATCGACGAGTTGGAGAAATGGCCCGAGAGCGTCCGGGGGATGCAGCGCAACTGGATCGGTCGCCAGCAGGGCGCGACCGTCGAGTTCGACACCGACTACGGCCCAGTCAAGGTCTTCACCACGCGGCTCGACACCCTCTGCGGCGCGACCTTCTTCGCGCTCGCGCCTGGCCACGAGGTAGCTCAGGAGATCGTCGCCGACGACCCCGACCTCGCGGCACAGGTCGACGCCCTCGATCCCGAGGCCGACACCGACGAGAAGAACGGAGTGTTCACCGGCGAGTACGCGATCAATCCCGCGACGGGCGAAGAAGTCCCGATCTACGTCGCCGACTTCGTGCTCGCCGACGTGGGGACGGGCGCGCTGATGGGCGTGCCTGGCCACGACGAGCGCGATCACGAATTCGCGACCGAGTATGACATCGCGATCCGCCAGGTCGTCGCACCCGAGAACGGCGAATCCGTCGCGGACATCGACGAAGCACCCTACACCGACGACGGCGTGCTCGTCGATAGCGGCGAGTACGACGGGGTGGCGAGCGCCGAGGCGCGCGAACGGCTGACCGAGGACATCGATACGGCGGCTCACCACACCCAGTACCGGTTGCGCGACTGGCTCATCAGCCGCCAGCGCTACTGGGGCACGCCGATCCCGGTGATTCACTGCGAGGAGTGTGGCCCGGTGATGGTCCCCGACGAGGACCTCCCCGTCGAACTCCCCGAGTTCGTCCCGACGCCGACGGGCAACCCGATCGAGGAAGTCGACGAGTTCGTTGAAACTGAGTGTCCCGACTGTGGCGCGCCGGCCGAGCGCGAGACCGACACGATGGACACGTTCGTCGACTCGTCGTGGTACTTCCTCCGGTTCACCTCGCCGGACCGCGGGGACGTCCCCTTCGACACCGAGCGCGCGAACGACTGGCTGCCCGTCGACGAGTACGTCGGCGGGATCGAGCACGCCGTGATGCATCTGCTGTACTCGCGGTTCGTGACCCGCGCCGTGTCGGACATGGAGTTGCTCGACGTCCGCGAGCCGTTCGATCACTACCTTGCCCAGGGGATGGTTCAACTCGACGGGGCGGCGATGTCCTCGAGCACGGGCAACGTGGTCTCGCCCGTCGAGATCATGAACGAGTACGGTGCGGACACCGCCCGGCTGTTCATGATGGGTGCGGCCCGTCCCAGCAAGGACTTCGACTGGACCGAGCGCGGCGTCCGATCGAGCAACGAGTTCATCCGGCGACTGCTCGGCACGGTCGAGAACTTCGCCGACGGCGACCTCGCGACGACCGACGCGGGCGAGCGGCCGGTCGATGCGTACGTCGCCCGCGAGATCGACGCGTCGATCGTCGAGGCGACCGCGGGGTACGAGTCGTTCCGGTTCAACGAGGCGCTCCGGGAGGCGCGCGGTCTGGTTTCGCTGCTCGGCCAGTACCGCGAGTACACGACCCCCGACGCCGACACCTTCGAGCGCGGCCTCCGGGCGGCGGTCGGGCTGCTCGCGCCCGTCGCACCCCACGTTGCCGAGGAATCGTGGGCGGCGCTCGGCAACGAGGGGTTCGTGGCCGAGACTGCGTGGCCCGAGCCCGCCGAGGAAGTCAGGGAGTACGACGCCGAACGCCGGCTCGTCGAGAACACCCGCGAGGACGTCCGGGACATCATCGACGTCGCCGGGATCGAGAACCCTGAACGGATCGAGGTCGCGGTCGCCCCCGAGTGGAAGCACCGGGCGCTCAGGGTCGCGATCGAAGCCGACGACGACGTGGT
>PXSV01000003.1 GCA_003022685.1 Halobacteriales archaeon SW_9_67_24
GTCGATCCCGCGCTTGATCGCGTTGGCGAGCGCCGGTTCGACGGTGTCGAGGTACTCGAAGCTCTTCGAGATGACCCGTATTCGACTGCTGGCCTCGTGGTAGAGTCGCCGCGTCTCGGCCTCGCTCGGCTCGCCCACGTCGACGACCGAGAACAGCTCCTCGGCGGGGGTGACGTCCTCGTTCGATCGTTCGTATCGGGGTTCGAACTCGGCGAGGAACGCCTCGCGGCGGTCGTCGAGATCGGTTCGAAACCCCTCGTAGTCCTGGCGGCGGTTCTCGACCGCGCGCTCCAGGATCGCCTCGGGCGAGCGGGGCTGGTAGCGCTTCGGGCGCTCGGGGATCACCTTCACGAACCCCCGATCGGCGAGTCCATCGAGCACGCCGTAGATCCGGGCCTTCGGGATCCCGGTGGCCTCGGCGAGCGTCGGCGCGGTCGTCCGTCCGAGGCTGAACAGCTCGGTGAGCGCGCCCTCCTCGTACTCGGTGAGACCCACCCGATCGAGCGTGCCCGTGGGGTCGGTATCGGTCATGCCGGCGGTTCGTCGGTCGGGACCGTAACGCTGCCGGAGCGACGTTGCGGGCGCGTTCGAACGTCGAACGGCGACCGAACGACCACGGTCGATCGGCGACGGCGCGTCGTTTCGACCGAAAACACGGTACGGCGGGGAAAGGTATTTACGACACGGGCATCACTGGTTACTCAGAAGACGAGTAACTATGGAATCGAAGGGAACCTCCGAGGACGACACGTCGGACGAAGCGCCCGCCGACGAGCATCTCGACGGCGTCGCGGACGGCTGTGGGTGTGCCGAGATCTGGGAGCACCTGAGCGAGCGGCGCGCGGCCGACGACTGATCGCATTCTCGTCGATTCATGACCGAACGTGATGGAGGCCGCGACCGGGGAGCGACGAACGTCCTTCCGTTACTCGACGAACTCCAGATCATCGCACGAAACGGGCTGACCTACGACGGCGATCCGCACGATTCCTACGACAAGGAACGCTACGAGCGGATCCTCCACCTCGTGAGCGAGTGGTACGGCAAAACGCTGGAACTCCCGCCCGAATGTGTCCGCGAGCGACTCACCGTCGAGGAGTTCGGCGCTATCACGCCGAAGGTCGGAGCCACGGCTGCCGTCTTCGACGACAACGGCCGGATCCTACTCATCGAACGTGCAGACAACAGCAGCTGGGCAGTCCCCGGTGGACACGCGGTATCGGGGGAATCGCCGACGGAGACGGCGGCCCGCGAGCTACGGGAGGAGACCGGTCTCGACGCTCGGACCGTCGAACTGGTCGACGCCTACTGGATCGACGCACCCGACGCCTACGGCCCCCACGGCGCTGTCACGCTTCTCTATCGCTGTGAGGTCGTCGGCGGAGAACGACAACCGTCCAAGGAAAGTACCGCTGTCAGTTACCGGAACATCGAGGACGTCTCTGACTGGCACGGTCTGGCTCGCCAGTACGCGCTTGACGCACGCGAGATGTGGCTCGATAGCTGAATCGGCCACCGACCGGATCGGTAACAAAGGCTTTTGCGCGCGCGCCGCCGAACCCCGGGAAATGGTCGATCGCGGCGAGGTCTGCGTGTTGCTCCCGACTTACGAGGAAGCCGCGACAATCGGCGACGTCGTTGCTTCCTTCCGGGACCGGGGGTTCTCGAACGTGCTCGTCGTCGATGGTCACTCGACCGACGGAACACGGGAGACCGCTCGCGAGCACGGCGCGCGCGTGATCGAGCAGTCAGGTCGCGGTCGCGGCAACGGCAAGGGTCAGGCGGTCCGAGAAGGCGTCGCCCGGGCGGACGCGCCGTACGTCCTCCTGCTCGACGGCGACGGCACCTACCGGCCCGAGGACGCCGACGCGCTGCTCGAACCCCTGCTGAGCGGCGAGGCCGAACACGTCATCGGCGATCGGTACGCCGACATGGCCGACGGCGCGATGACGCGGCTCAACGGCGTCGGCAACGGACTCATCAACCGCGCCTTTCGGTACATCCACGGCCGTGACCTCGGCGACATCCTGAGCGGGTATCGCGCGTTCACCCGGGCGTCGTTCGAGCGGTGCAACCCCGCCTCGGAGGGGTTCGGGATCGAGACCGAACTCGCCGTCGAGTGCGTCAAACGCGGCATCCCGACGACGGTGGTCCCGATCCGGTATCGGGCACGGCCCGACGGCTCGGAGACCAACCTCAGGCCGGTCCGCGACGGCGGGAAGATCCTCCTCACGCTCTACCGACTCGCGAAGACCAACAACCCACTCTTCTATTTCGGGAGCGCGGGCGGTCTCGCAGGGCTCGTTGGGGCAGTCGTCGCCGCGTACGTCGCCGTCGAGTGGCTCACCCGTGGGGTCTCCCACGAGGTGCTCGCGGTCGGGTCGGCCTTTGCGGTCCTCGTCGGCGTCCAGCTGGTGATGTTCGGCGTGCTCTCGGACATGATGCTGGCGCTCAACCGCGAGCAGACCCGCCGGTTCGAGGCGCTCGTGGGTCGCCGTCGGACCGACCAGCCGCCGTCCACGCCGTCCTCGCGAACGGAAGCGGGCAACGGCGCACGCCCCGACCGTCGCCCGGCGATCGAACGCAGCGAGACACGGACCGAGCGGCGGGATCGCCGAGCACGGAGCGAGGATCGCGACGGCGAGGCGGTCGAGCCGGGCGTCGACGGGGAGCGAGCGACCGAGTGATAGGGTCGGTTGGAAGTCCTTCCGGGATCGACCGCACGATGGCATGCGGTCGCACCGGCAAACGCTTCCAACCGACCCTATGAGAGGGCCCTTTCGAGGCGTCCCCGGAATCGTGTTCGATCCGTTTCCGGACTCCGCTAAATTGCGAGCACCGATCGATACGATCCACCGCTGTTTTCATTTTTACCAACTTTTTGACCGGTAGTGTAATATGGGTAGGGCGCGAACAGTTATCAAATGGACCCCAGGGTAAAAGCGATCGAGTTCGAGGCGGCCGCCGGCGAGCGCGGCCTCGGGGCCGACGAGGACGTGTGCATCCTGCATATCGACGACGAGCCGACCCTCGCCGACCTCGTCGCCACGTTTCTCCAGCGCGAGCGTGACGCCTTCGAGGTCATCACCGAGACCGATCCCCGCGAGGGACTCGACCGCCTCGCCGGGATCGAGGCGGACTGTATCGTCTGTGATTACGACATGCCGGGACTCGACGGCCTGGCGGTTCTGGAGACGATCAGGGAGCGCGATCCGGACCTACCGTTCGTTCTCTTTACCGGCAAGGGATCGGAGGAGATCGCAAGCGAAGCCATCTCCAGGGGCGTCACCGAGTACCTCCAGAAGGGCGGTGGCACGGATCAGTACGAGGTGCTGGCGAACCGGATCGAGCAGGCCGTGGCGCGATACCGGGCCGAACGGCGGGCGACCCGCAGTTTCGAGGCGATCGAGACGGCCCACGACGGCATCGGCTTCCTCGACGACGGCGAGTTCGTCTTCGTCAACCGGGCGTACGCCGACATCACCGGGTACGATCGGGCGGAGCTCCTCGGCGAACCCTGGGAAACGTTGTACCCCGACGGGGACGAGGCGGACGGCGGAAACGTGGGGGACGACGGATACAACGAGGCTCCGTCGGAGACACGCAGCGGCGGGTGGGCGGGGCCGAGCGTCCTCGTCCGGCGGGACGGCGAACCGGTCACCATCGATCACCGGCTCGCCCGCACCGAGGGCGGCACGCTGATCAGCACGGTCTCGGACGCGGCGGCGGTTCGCGAGGAGCTGTCGCTGCGCGAGCGCGCGATGGACGCCGCACCAGTCGGCATCGTGATCACCGACCCCGGACTGGACGACAACGCGATCGTCCACGCGAACGACGAGTTCGTCGACCTCACGGGGTACGCGCGCGAGGAAATCCTCGGCCGGAACTGTCGGTTCCTCCAGGGACCGGCGACCCGCGAGGAGGCGGTCGGCAAGATACGGCGGGCCATCGAGGACGCCGAACCCGTCACCGTGGAGCTACGGAACTACCGGAAGAACGGCGAGGTCTTCTGGAACCGGGTGCGGATCGCGCCGCTTCGGAACGACGACGGCGACGTGACCAACTACGTCGGCTTCCAGGAAGACGTCACCGAGTACCGCGAGCGAACGGACCCGGGATCGTGACCGGGGGCGTCGGGCCACTCTCCCGGGCGGCGATCAGAACAGCGACCGGAGCCGTTCGAGCAGTCCTGTGGGCCCCGACTGACGGCGCTCCTCGAAGACGGGGTGGAGCACGTCGAGGAGTTCGTCCTCGGAGTCGAAGCGCTCCCGGTTCACCTCGTCGAGCGCCGCCGAGAGCGCCATTGATCGGCCGGACGGATCGTACGGCACGTCGGGATCGCCGAGCGCGCGGACGACCTCGCTCCCGTCGGCGGGAAAGGCGAGGTCGGCACGGTCGAGCGGCGCATCGAGCGCGGCGATCCCGAACGTGATGCTGTCGGGCTCCTCGGCGTCGTCCTGGGGCGGTCGTGCGGCCATACCCGGCCATACCGGTCGAGCGACGAAAGTCCTGTGTCCCAACGACTATCCGCCGGCCCCGCCTTCCCCGAGCGTGACCGACTACACCACCGTCTCGATCCCGAAGGACCTCGCCGATCGGGTCGAGGAGACGATCGAGGGCACGAGCTTTCAGAGTACGAGCGACCTCGTGCGATTCCTGCTCCGGAGCATCGTGATCCAACACCAGAAACAGGGCGAGCTCACCGAGGCCCAGTTCGGCGAGATCGCCGAACAGCTCCGGGACCTCGGCTACCTCCAGTAGCGGATCGCGGACGGCGGACCGGAGGGAACGGCGCGCAAACCGCCGTCGTTGCCCGCCGACGACCCGTGAGTGGATAACTGACTCTACCGAGTTCGGAGCCGAGAGACTGGGAACGGTTTTTACCGATCGCTCCGAATAGCCGGTATGGTCGGACCCGTTCGAGTGCTTCTCGTCGACGACGAACCGGACTTTGCCGACCTCGTGGCCGACTTTCTCGAACGGGACAACGACCAGTTCACCGTCGTGACAGCCACGAGCGCAAGCGAGGGCCACGACCGACTCGCCGAGGAGAACCCCGACTGTGTCGTCTCCGATTACGAGATGCGCGATCGCAACGGCATCGAGTTCCTCGAGGCGATCCGGGAGGAGTACCCCGATCTCCCGTTCATCCTATTCACCGGCAAGGGGAGCGAAGCAGTCGCCGGCGAAGCGATCTCCGCCGGCGCGACCGGCTATCTTCAGAAAGAACCCGGCAACGACCAGTACCTCGTCCTCGCGAACCGCATCGAAAACGCCGTCGAACAGCATCGCGCGCGGGCCAACTATCGGGAGGTGTTCCGAAAGATCCCCGACGGAGTGTTGCTCCACGATCCGACCGACGGGACGGTTCTCGACGTGAACCAGAAGTTCTGTGACATGCTCGGGTACAGCCGCGACGAGCTGCTCGACGGTGGGTTCACCGCGATCCATCTCGGCGAGCCACCCCATACCACCGAGCGCGCCGAGCATCTCGTGCGGAAGACCGCCCACGAGGGCTCTCGGACGTTCGAGTGGGTCGACGAAACGAAGGCGGGCGATCCGCTTCCGGTTGAAGTCCATCTCCGCGAAGCGGTCATCGACGGCGACCAGCGCGTCCTCGCGGTAGTGCGCGATATCTCCGACCGGAAAGAGCGAGAGCGTGAGTTGGAGCGCGAACGCGAGCGGTATCGGTCGCTGTTCGAAAACACGCCGGTCGTGATGTGGGAGGAGGACTTCTCGGCTGCCAAGGCCTACGTCGACGATCTCGCGGCCGAAGTCGACGACCTCGGGACGTATCTGGAGACACATCCCGAGGAGCTCCACGCGATCATGGATCGGATCGACATCATCGACGTCAACCGGAACGCCGTCCAATACTACGGAGCGGACTCGAAAGCGGAATTGATGGCCAACCTCGACCGGCTCTTCACCGAGGAGGCGTTCGACGCGCTCCGATCCATGTGGGTCGACATCGCCGCCGGCGAAACCGAGTTCCGCGCGGAGACCAGCTACCGGACGTTCGACGGGCAGCGCGGCGAGGAAATCCTCGAGATGTACGTCCCCGACCCCTACACCGAGGACTACACCCACGTCTATATCACCGGGACGGA
>PXSV01000004.1 GCA_003022685.1 Halobacteriales archaeon SW_9_67_24
ATCGTTGCCGTAGTTGCCCCGGTGCCTGCTCGCCAAAGTTATGGCTTTTCTGAGAATTGCCGCTTCCGCGGCGCAACAGTATTTATGCCAGGCGGCTGTGCGAGTGATATGTACGCGGTCAGCGTGATGGCGGATTTCGTCGCCCAGCACTACCTCACGGTGCCCGACCCAGGGCCCGAGGGCGAGATCCATTCCCATCACTACGAGGCCGAACTCACGCTCGCGGGCCCCGAACTCGACGAGTACGACTACCTCGTCGACATCGAGGCGGTCGAGGGGGTGCTCGCGGAGGTCCGGGCGCGCTACGAGGACGAACTGCTCAACGATCAGCCGACATTCGAGGGCCACAACCCGAGCGTCGAGCACTTCGCCCGGGTCGTCTGGAACCTCACGGTCGACGAACTCGACACCGACCACCTCTCGACGCTCACGGTCACCATCCACGAGGACGACGACGCGTGGGCCGCCTACGAGGACTCGGTGTGAGCGCCGACACGAAGTCATGAACGTCGGCCTCGTGTGCTACGGCGACCTCGACACCAACACCGGCGGATTCCGGTACGACCGGAAACTCGTCGGGGGACTGCGCGAGCGGGGTGATCACGTCGACGTGATCGAACTCCCGTGGCGCGATTACGGACGCGGACTGCTCGATGGCTTTTCGACACGGCTGCTCGACCGGGTCGATGCTCCCGTCGACGCTCTGCTCCAGGACGAACTCGCCCATCCCTCACTCGTCGGTCTCAACACCAGGTTGCACGCCAGGCGCAACATCCCGATCGTCACCATCGTCCATCACCTCCGCAGCAGCGAGGCACACCCGCGCCCTGCAGAGCGGCTGTACCGCGCGGTCGAGCGCCGCTACCTCGCCAGCGTCGACGGCGCGATCTGCAACAGCGAGGCGACGCGCGCGGCGGTCGAAGACCTCGCCGCGACCGAAACGACGGTTACGCGTCTCGTTCCCCGCAAGGGACCCCACACCCTGATCGAGGGACTCTCGCGACTCCCCGACGAGTGCTGGCAACTCCGGATAGTCGGGAGCCCGGACGCGAACCAGGCGTACGCATCACGCGTGCGCCGGCAGGTCACGGCGCTCGGACTCGACGAGCGCGTGACGTTCGCGGGCGAACTCCCGGACGACGAGGTGGCGAGCGTTCTCCGCGGGAGTCACGTCCTCGCGATGCCCTCGACCCACGAGGGGTTCGGCATCGCATACCTCGAAGGGATGAGCTTCGGCCTACCGGCGCTCGCCACGACCGCCGGCGGGGCACGATCTGTCGTCACTCACGGCGAAACCGGATTCCTGCTCCGCCCTGACGACCCCGGCGCGGTGGCCCGAGCCGTCCGAACGCTCGAAGCCGATCGCGAACGCCTGGCCGGGATGGGCCAGGCGGCGCGCGAGCGCTACGAGGCCTGGCCGACGTGGGCCGAGAACACCGACAGTATCCGAGCGTTCCTCGACGGATTCGTTTCGGACGACACTGTACCAAGCGAACGGGAACAGCGTCGGAATTACACTGAGAGGGCCGATCGTGTCGAACGCTGAGGGGGGATTTCAACGGTATCTCGCGGCGAAGCGGACGGTCGATGACCGTGCGCTCGATCGGCACGTGCTCGACCGATTGGCGACCGAGGTGGAGAGGCTCGACGACGAAATCGGCGAACGACCGCTCCGCGTGCTCGACGTGGGGGCCGGGACCGGGGCGACGCTCGAACGCTTGGCCGAGCGCGACGTGCTCCCGGCCGCCGTCGAGTACACGCTGGTCGATCGCGAGGCGGCGAACGTCGACGCCGCCCGCGAACGCCTGCCGCAGTGGGCCGCCGACGCGGGCCACGACGTTACCGAAGTCGACGACGGGCTTCGCATCGCAAACGACGACCGGCGGATCGAGATCGGGTTCGCGGTCGCGGACGCCTTCGAGCACGTCGGGCGCGACACGTGGGACCTGCTGGTCGGTCAGGCATTCCTCGACTTGTTCGATACCCGGCACGCGTTCGACGCCCTCCGCGAGGCGCTCGCTCCCGGTGGGTGCTGGTACTTCCCGATCACCTTCGACGGCGGCACGGTGCTCTCCCCGCCTGTGGACCCCACACTCGACGACCGGATCGAACGGGCCTTTCACGCCCACATCGACGACGGCGGCGACAGCCACGCCGGCCGCCACCTCCTCGCGCACGCGACCGAGACAAGCGAGGTGCTCGCCGCCGGCGGCTCGGACTGGGTGGTCCATCCCCGATCGGGCGCGTATCCGGCCGACGAGGGCTTCTTCCTCCGGTACATCGTTGACACCATCGCGGGCGCGCTCGACGAGACCGACGAGTTCGACCCCGCGACGCTCGCGGGCTGGGCCGCGGCGCGCCACCGTCAGATCGATCGGGGCGAGCTGACCTATGTCGCCCACCAGCTCGACGTGCTCGGCCGGGTCCCGGCGGAGCGTTGAAAACGGTCGGGAACCACTGTCATGATCGTGGCCTCCGACAGCGCGGCGTGGGCGGGCGAGCGGGTCGGAGAGCGCGTCGTCGTGAACCACTGGCTCGCCGCCGAGACCCGGAAACGGGCCGTTGCGACCTCTCAGGGCGGTGCCGCCACGGCCGAGGAGGGCGAAACACTCGCTGCCGAGATCGACGCGCTCAACGACGACGAGGCGCTCGATGCGCTGCTCCAACGGAAGCCAGGTGCGGCCGCCTTCCTCTGGCGGGCGCGACCGGTCGAGTGGATCCGCACCGAGATTTCCCAACGCGAGTTCGAGCGCCTCCGGTTCGTGGAGGGGCCCGACGAGCTGGGGTGGCGTGCGCTCGCACCGAGCGGACGAGTTATCGACGGGGCGGAACGGATCGCGGCGGGCGATCGGGGGGCGCTCGAAGCCGAGACGGGCGTCGAGATCGAACGGGTGTGCTCGATGGCCGAGACCCTCGCCGACCGCGACCGACTCGGCACGTTCGTTCTCGCGCGGCGCGGTCGCGGCCCGCCGACGATCGCCGACGGCAACCACCGCGCGACCGCGGTCGCCCTCCATCTCCACCGAACCGGCGAGTACCGGCCACAGCGTGCGTTCCTCGGCACCGCGACGGAACCGGTGCTGAGCCCGCTGTGGCAGCGACTCCGCGCCGCGCTCGCTCGTCTCCGACCGGGCGGGCCACGGTGGTGATCGGCGGGTCGAAGCGACCGTCACGATCCGTGCTCGCCGGTCGTGCCCTCGACATCGACGCGGCGTTTCGCAGCCACGAGTTACGGTCGGCCCCCGAAGCGATTTCCCGGACCCAAAGGACGATAGGGACCCGCCCCCAGGAATCGACAACCGTGACGAACACGCAGGTAACGCTCATCCAGCTCGACAACTACGGGCCGTGGACGGTCACGCCCGAACCGCGCCGGGAGGTCGACCTCCAGACGATGCAGTCCCGGCTGTACGCCGACCTCTCGCAGCTGTTCGGCAACCGCGACGGCTACGTGTTCTTCTCGCGGTTCGACAACATGATCGCGGTCACCAACGGCCTCGACGTCGACGACCACGCCCTGATCCAGGAGTCGATCGGCAATCGGTACCCGGTGACGACCAGCCTGAGCATCGCGGTCGATCCCGCGCCGATCGCGGCACTCGGGACCGCAACCGACCAGCTCCAGGCAGCCGGCAGCGCCCAGGACAAGGACCGTCGGTCGATCCTCCGTGGCGATCCGCTCGACGAGGCCGAGCGGACGGACGACGACCTCCACATCGCTCACTTCGACGTGAACGACGCCACCGGCCAGTACACCGACGAACTCAACGAGTTCGACACGTTCATCAGCATCGAACAGGGCTACGCCGAGCTGATGCGGTACATGCGCGAGGCGCACGACTCGCTGTCCTTTTTCGTCGGTGGCGACAACGTCATCGCGGTCTGTGCGGGGCTGTCGGCCGATGACTACCGCGACGCGATCACCCACGTCCGCGAGGCGGTCGACGTCGAACTCAAAGTCGGCGTCGGCAAGGCAGCCACCGCCCACGGCGCGGGGATGGACGCGAAACACGCCCTCGAAGCGTGTCGCCACGACGGCCACGACATCGTGATCGACGACTGACGACCGACGGTCGACGCCCGGAAACAAAGAACTGACGTGTCCGCCGGTCTTAACGGTATCGGGGGTAGTTTTTACTCCGCGCGGTCGGAACCACTCTGTATGAGCAGTGCTGTCACCGTACGCGACGTGATGACCCGCCAGTTCGTGGGGGTGAGCGAGAGCGATGGAGTGGTCGAGACGGTCGAACTCCTGCTTGCGGAGGGCGCGGAGTGTGCGATCGTGCTCCGGGGACGCGAACCGGTGGGGACGCTGAGCGAACGCGACGTGCTCTCGCTGGTGACGGGCGACACCGACCCGGCGTCGGCGACCGTTTCGGACGTGATGTCCGACGGCGTGATCGACGTCCCCTCCGGCGAGTCGCTCGCGGCGGCGGCGGGGACGATGGGGCGCGAGGGCGTCCGGTGGCTCCTCGCGATCGAAGACGAGGAGCCGGTCGGCGTGGTGACGGCCCACGACGTCGTGGTCGCTTCGACGATGGTGCCCGAAGACGACGCCGGAACCCCGGCGACGGCCGCGACCGATCCCGCCGCGGAGTACGACACCCAGGGGATCTGTGAAGCCTGCGGCGCGCTCGCACGCGAGCTCGCGAACGCGAACGGACGACTCGTCTGTCCGAACTGCCGCGAGGCGTGACGAACCGGGCGATCGTCTTGATACTGTCGGACAGAGATGATCGGACATCGGGCGGCGGTGAATCGCCAGACGGTAGATGGATGTTCCCTCCAAATCCTTACGCGACTCCGTCCGACAGTACGAAGTCAGCTAGCGGGCGGCGTTCGGATACGGCTGAAAAGCGAGGTACGGTGGGATTTCAGTGCTCTCCGGAAATCCACCGGCCCAACGGTTATCGTTTCTCCGGACGCTACCCTCGGTGGAGGTCCGCTCGGCGTCGTCGAGCGGCAGTCTCATCCCGCGACGGGCCCTATCGCTCGCCATGTTCACCGGTATCGTCGAGACAACGGGCGAGGTCCGCGACGTCATCGACGAGGACGGCGGCCGACGGGTTCGGATCGGAGCCGACCTCGATGACCTCGCACACGGCCGGAGCATCGCCATCGACGGGGCCTGTCTCACCGTCGAGGATCACAGTGCAGAGTCCTTCGAACTGTTCTGTTCGACCGAGACCCTCGACCGGACGACGCTCTCGACGGTCGGGATCGGCGATCGGGTCAACGTCGAACGCGCGCTGCCCGCCGACGGCCGACTCGACGGCCACTTCGTCCAGGGTCACGTCGACGCGACCGCCGAACTCCGCTCCGTGGAGCAGGTCGGCGACGACTGGGAGTTCGCGTTTTCGCTCCCCGGATCGGTCGCACGGTACGTCGTCGAGAAAGGCTCGATCACGGTCGACGGGATCAGCCTCACGGTCGCCGACCTCCGTCCGGACTCGTTTGCCGTAGCCGTGATTCCGGCGACGTACGACCTGACGACGTTGAGCGAGAAAGTGCCGGGCGACCCGGTCAACCTCGAAGTCGACGTGATCGCGAAGTACGTCGAACGCCTCACCGAGGGGTATCGGTGAGCGGAGGAGCGGACGAACCGAAGAAGGAAGATACTTGGACGAACGCCCGGTACGGCCGGGCAATGTACGATTTCGTCGTCGTGGGTGCCGGGCCGGCCGGGTCGCGCTTCTCGCGCCAGGCCGCCGCGGCGGGCCACGACGTGCTCTGTCTCGAACGCGGCGCAGTCGGCCGGCCGCTCGCGTGTTCGGGCCACGTCAGCACCGACGTCTGGGCGTTTGCTCCCGATGGTGCGCGCGAAGATCTCCTCCAGAACGAGATCTCGGGCGCGCGTTTTCACGCCGGCGGCCCCGGCGAGCGCGCCCACCTGTTCTACAAGGACGAAACCATTTCGAACGTCATCGACCGGATCGGACTCGATCGAACGCTCGCGCGGGCGGCCCGCGAGGCGGGTGCCGATCTGCGAGAACACCACAGCGTGATCGGCGTCGAGGAGCACGCCGATCGTGTCGCGGTCACTGCTCGGATCCCCGACGGCAAGCGAACCTTCGACGCGCGGATGGTAGCGGGCTGTGACGGCCCGGTGTCGCGAGTTCGGCGCGAGCTCGACATACCCGAACCAGGCGAGAAACTCCAGGGCGTGCTCGCTTTCTCGGACGAAAACGACCCCGGCGCGCACGTCGACGTCCATCTCTCGGTGCCGGAGTTCTTCGCGTGGCGCATCCCCCGAGCCGAGGCGGGCGTCGAGTACGGTCTCGCGGCCGCGCCCGGCGAGAACGCCACGGGGCTGTTCGAGACGTTCACCGACGGCTACGGGATCGAGACCGGCGAGGTGTGTGCCGGGATGATCCCGATCGGCCCCCCAAACCGCGTTACCGGCCATCGGTCCTTTCTGATCGGCGACGCCGCCGCCCAGACCAAGCCGTTCACCGGCGGCGGCATCGTCTACGGGATGACCGCGGCCGATCACGCCGCTCACGAGATCGATCCCCGACGTCCGGGATCGCTCGACGGCTACGAGACGGCGTGGCGCGACGACCTCGCGCGCGAGATCCGGCTCGGCCACTGGGTCCGGCGGGCGTACTCGCTGCCGACGCCGCTCCAGGACGCCGGGCTCGCTGCCCTCTCCGGTGAGATCGGCGTTCACATGGACAAGCCGACGACGCTGTTCTCGCCGGAGAGCCTGAAAACGTTGCTCTCGCGATCCTGACCCGCGGTTCGCCGAACCGAAGGGACAAGCGGCCGACAGTCCTCCTCGACAGTATGAGTCCGGGCACGTCGCCAACACGGTTCACGACCGTCGCGAGCGCGCTCGCCCTGGTCGGCTGTTGCTGTATCGTCGTCGCCCCGTTGGTGCTCGGCGCGACGCCAGCGTTCCGGGGCAACGCCGTCGGATCGGGCGTCGTCGGGGCGGTCTTCGCCGGCTACAA
>PXSV01000005.1 GCA_003022685.1 Halobacteriales archaeon SW_9_67_24
CGAGCGCGGCGGCGTCGACCTCATCATCATCTACAACTCCGGGCGCTACCGGATGAACGGCCGGGGGTCGCTCGCGGGCCTGCTACCCTACGGCGACGCAAACGAGATCGTCGTCGAGATGGCCCGGGAGGTCATCCCCATCGTGGAGCACACACCAGTGCTCGCCGGCGTCAACGGCACCGATCCGTTCCGCGAGATGGACACCTTCCTCGATCGACTCGCCGGGATGGGGTTTTCGGGCGTTCAGAACTTCCCGACTGTCGGCCTCATCGACGGGACCTTCCGCCAGCACCTGGAGGAGACGGGGATGGGCTATGCGAAGGAAGTGGAGATGATCGAGACGGCCGCCGAGAAGGACATGCTGACGTGTCCATACGTGTTCGACGAGGACCAGGCCCGCGCGATGACCGAGGTGGGCGCGGACATCGTGGTCGCACACATGGGCCTCACCACGTCGGGCGACATCGGCGCGGAGACCGCCCTCGATCTCGACGGGGCGGCAGAGCGCGTGCAGGACATCCACGACGCCGCGACCGGGGTCGACGACGAGGTCATGGTGATCTGTCATGGCGGGCCGATCGCGTGGCCCGATGACGCGAGGTACGTCCTCGACAACACCGAGGGCGTGGTGGGATTCTTCGGTGCATCGAGCATCGAACGACTGCCGACCGAGGAAGCGATCGAACAGCAGACCCGCGAGTTCACGGGGATCACGCTATGAGCGAACACCACATCGAGCCGGACGAGGTAGAGACACTCGAATTCGACTGGGGCACGTTGAAGTGGCCCTGCACGCCCGACGAAACCGACAGCGAGGCGTTCAGCATGGGCGTCGTCCAGCTGAACCCGGGCAAGGGCCACGAGCGCCACGACCACCCCGACAGCGAGGAGGTCCTCTACGTCGTGAGCGGCGAGGGGACCCAGACCGTCGGTGACGAGGAGTTCGCCATCACCCCCGACGACACGGTGTACATCCCGGCGGGCGTCGAACACAGCACGGAGAACACTGGCTGGGAACAGCTCCGACTCGTCGCCGTCTACGGCCCACCGGGTCCCGAGGACGTGCTCCGGAACGCGCCCGACAGCACGACCCTGCCGCCTGGCGAGCTCCCCGACTGACACCCGAGGTGCAGTATCGGGCAGAAATTCGGCGACATCGGCACGCACCGATTGGATCTCCGTCTACAGGTACCTCGATGGGTCCCATCCGAGTTTTTCTGAACGCGCCGTTCGGACGAGAGGGATCGCCACCCCAACGGCGTGACCGATCCCCGACCCAGCACACTTATGTTAGTGACACTCACACTCACGAACGGCCATGAAAGTGGGCGTACTCACCGTCCCGCTGGGCGACCAGCCGCTCGGCGAGGCGATCGATTACCTCGACAGCATCGGTGCGGACGCCATCGAACTCGCGTGTGGCGGGTTCGTCGGCGACGAGCACCTCCCACGTGGGAAGTACCTCGACGACGAGGACGCACAGGCGCGGCTCCGCGATCAAGTGACCGAGCACGACCTGGAAGTGAGCGCCCTCGCGACACACAACAACCCGCTCCACCCCGACGACGATCACGCGGAGACGGCCGACACCGAACTCCGTGAGGCGATCCGGCTCGCGGCCCAGCTCGACGTGGACACCGTCACCACCTTCTCGGGGCTGCCCGGTGGTGGGCCGAACGACGAAGTGCCGAACTGGATCACCGCGCCGTGGCCGACCGAGCACGAGGAGGCTCACGACTACCAGTGGGAGGTCGCGGAGGAGTACTGGAGCGACCTCGCCGGGTTCGCCGACGACCACGGCGTGAACGTCGCCATCGAGATGCACCCCAACATGCTGGTGTACGAGCCGACGGGAATGGAGCGGCTGCGCGAGGCCACGAACGACCGGATCGGGGCGAACTTCGATCCCTCACACCTTTACTGGCAGGGCATCGACGTCACGACGGCGATCCGGCATCTCGGTGATGCGATCCACCACGCCCACGCCAAGGACACCAGGATCTACGAGGCGAACGCGAGGGTCAAGGGGCTGCTCGACACGAGCCCCTACACCGACGAGGCCGATCGGTCGTGGCTGTTTCGGTCGATCGGGTACGGCCACGGCGAAGCCCACTGGAAGGACGTCGTCTCCACTCTCCGGATGGTGGGCTACGACGGCGTTCTGAGCATCGAACACGAGGACTCGCTGACCAGCGGCCGCGAGGGCCTGGAGAAGGCGATCGACATGCTCGACCGGGCAGTGTTCGAGACCGAGCCGGGTGAGGCGTACTGGGCCTGACGACGGTGCTCGGTGTCGGCGTCCGCGGCTGTCGGTTCACGGGAACGGCCCGTTCGAACGCGTTCGCGCGGCCGTCGATTTCCTCCCCGACTCCGAACGGTGCCTCGTCGTTCGGAGAGGGATCGCCGACCGTCCCACTGTCCTCGGTCGAGGTGGACCGGAGTCCGGTCAGACCAGATTACTCCCGAAGTACAGCGAGACGACGAGCCACGCGACGAACGTGGCCGCGACCGTCAGCACGGCGTCGCGACGGGAGAGGTGCTGGGAGTTCACGAGCCCCTGTACCAGCATCCACCCGACGACGAGGAGGACGACGGCGAGCGCGCCAAAGACGAGGACCGTGATGAACCCGAAGCCGAGCAACAACAGCGGCACGGCGAGGAGCGGTAGCGGGGCCAGCCCGTAGCTGACGACGACGATGGTGTCGTCGAGAGTGCCGAGTCGGCCGACCCGCGAGCCGGCGACCCGGATCGCCACGAGCGCGAGAACGCCGAACAGGAGCACGACGAGATACAGCTGGAGGAGCAGCATGACGACGCCCTCGATGTTGGCCTCGGCGATGTAGATCGAAAAGCGGTCGGTGAACGTCGTTCCGAGTTCCTGAAACGAGGGGTTGTCGAGGAACTCGCCAACGGCCCCGACGATCGCCGGCAGGAACATCCCGATCGCGACGATCGCCGTCGTGACCAGCACGGAGACGAAGAGGAAGGCGAGTGCCTGGTCCGCGCTCTTGTCGCTCGCCCGCTCGGCGAAGAACGCGCGCGGGCCACGGAGGATCCCCCCGAGCGGCTCCGTGTACCACTCCGCGAGGAGATCCCGGCTAAACCCGGTGAAGACGGTGTCGAGTCCGATGGCGACGATGATGAACAGCCCGGTGATGAGCCGCGAGAATCGCGGGCCGAACCCGCCGAGCGTGAGGACGTTCTGTGCGAGGCCGAGCACGAGCGCGCCCATCAGGACGCCGGTCATCGAGCCGTCGCCGCCGGTGAGCCTCGTGCCGCCGAGAACGACGGCCGCGATGACGATCAGCGCCTGGCCGTCGCCCGTCCCCGGCGAGACGCTCCCGATGTACGCGAGCTGGGAGAGCCCGGCGAAGGCGGTGACGGCGGCGACGATGGCGAAGCACGCGATCTTGACCCGGTCGGGATCGACGCCGGTCGTCTCCACCGAGGTGATGTTGTCGCCCGTCGCGCGGACGTGCTGGCCGAACGTCGTCCGAAAGAGGATATGATGGAAGATCACGAGGAAGACGAACACCCACACGATCTGGGCCGGAAAGGACTGGAACACCTGCGTCCCCTCGTGGACGCCCGGAATACTGTACCGTATCGCGGGGATCGAAAACAGCGTGGTGTCGGTGAAGGGGATCACGACCGGGAGCGGCAGGCTGTAAGTGCCGCCCATCGCCTTGAGCAGCGGCCCGACCTCCGCCGAGGAGACAGTGACCGCCTGGCCGCCGAGCAGGAGGAAGTGAGCGCCCCGCAGCAGCGTCAGCGTGCCGATCGTGACGATGAGCGAGGGCAGCCCGAACTTCGTGACGAGAAAGCCCTGGCTGACTCCGTACAGGATCGCCAGCGTGAGCGTAAGGACGATGGTGAACACCGGGCTGGAGCCCCCGGAGATCCGCACCGCACCGAGACCCGCCGTGATCCCGACGAGCGAGCCGACCGAGAGGTCGAACTCCCCCGCGATCATCAGCAGCGACATACCGTAGCCGATCATGGCGACGACGGCCGCCCCGCGAAGAACGCGGACGAGGTTGTTGAGCGTCAGGAAGTTCTCCGCGTTCACCACGATCCCCAGTATCAACATCGCGACGAGCGCGACGAACACGCTCGATTCGCGGCGCTCGAGTATCGAGGCCGTCGCCTCGCTGATGCGGCGAGCGGTCGAAGCCGACTCGGTTGACAACGTGTAACACCCATCCGTCACCACTCGAAGGAGACACAAGTATTTTTGCCTCCGGTCGATGGGTTCACCGCCGCCAGACGGGACTACCGACCCGTGCGCAGTACGGCGATGAACGGGGGGTTGGGATCGTCGATCGGTGAGTCAGATCTCGCGTTCCTTGTGCATCCGCGAGACGACGTCCATCCGATCGATGTCGCCGGACACGTCGAGCGTGTCGATCAGCTCGCCGTCGCGCATGACGGCGATCCGATCGGCGACGTCGACGAGCACGTCGATCTTATGCGAGATGAGGACGACGGCCTTGTCCTCGGTCGGGATCTGTTTCACGAGTTCGATGATCTTGTCGGTCCCGGTAGTCGAGACCTCCGAGGTCGGCTCGTCGAGGACGACGATCGGGGGGTCCCGGATCAGTGCCCGGGCGACGGCGACCGCCTGCTTCTGCCCGCCGGAGAGCTCCTCGATGGGTGATCGCGGATCGAAGTCGAACCCGATCTCGTTGAGTATCCGCGAGCTCTCCTCGACCATGCGTTCCTTGTCGACGTTGCGGAGCAGCGTGCCCCTGAGCCCCTTCTGCCGGGGTTCGAACCCGAGGAAAATGTTGCTCGCGGCGTCGTTCGTCGGCGTCAGATGTTGTTCCTGATAGACCGTCGCGACGCCGGCCTCCTCGGCGTCCCGTGAGGAAGTGAAGTGGCGTTCCCTGAACACCCCGTTCTCGCGAACGAGGATCGTGCCGGCGGTCGGCCGGAGCACCCCCGAGAGCATCTTCACGTACGTCGACTTCCCGGCCCCATTGTCGCCCGCGATGGCGAGGATCTCGCCGCGCCGGACGTCGAGACTGACGTCCTTGACGGCCTCGATCGCACCGAAGTGCTTGGTGAGCCCGCGCGTTTTGAGGACCGTTCGGCTCTCGGCGTCCTCGGCGTCTTCGACTTCGTCGGCAGCGCTCGTGTTGTCTGGAGCCGGGCCCTCTGAAGGAACCTCGGACTCGGTATCGCTCATGTCTCAGAGGTTCTGTTCCTGCCAGTCGCGGAGGTCGCTCCACACGTTCCGCTGGAGCGCGTACTCGACGTTGTCCTCGTCGATGATCGTGACGCCGAACTCGAGGTGTTTCATCTCGATCCCGCGCTCCATGTACATCCACGCGAGCGGGACGTTCAGGAACCCTTGGCCGTAGGGATCCTGTCCCATCGTGAAGTCGATGCTGCCGTCCCGGATGCTCGTCAGCACGGCCTCGGTGAGGTCGAACCCGCCGATGACGAGGTCGCGGCTGACGTTACCGCTCTCGACGGCCTGGGACGCGCCGACGGCCGTCCAGAAGCCGGCTCCGAGAACGACGTTGATGTCTTCGTTGGTCGACAGCCGGCTCTCGACCCGGCTCTGGGCCTCCGCGAACTCGGTGGTGACGTCGAGGGTCTCCTCGATCATCGTCACGTCGTCTTTCGTGCTCAGGAACTCCCGTGCGCCGGGGTCGACCCGCCTGGTGACGGCCGGATTGCCCGGAAGCCCGTTGCCGAACATGACGGTGTACTGGTCGGCGTCGAGCTGGCTCTGCATCCGCTCGTACGCCTCGGCCGCCATCGCGACCCCACCCCGGGTATCCCGGATCCCGACGTGGGGAATGATCATCTCCGAGTCCTTGTACGTGAAGTTCTCCCGCATGATGTCGTTGTTCCAGTCCTCCTCCGCTGGCGTCGAGTGGCCGTTGATGACCGCGAGATCGTCGTCGAGGGCGCGCTGGATCGGATCGATGTACGCCTGGCCGTCGAGGATGGTGGTCACCAGCACGTCCTGCCCACCTTGAAGCTGGTCGATCGTTGTGTTGATGATCTCGATCTGCTGGCTCTGGCTTTGGGTCCCGCCCGAAGGGCCGTTGACGCCGCCGTTCCAATCGAACTGGTTGAGCGCGTCGTTGAACCCGGCGATCAACGGCGTGAAAAACGGGTTCGCTACGTTCTGGATGATGAACTCCGCCCGTCGCTGTACGCCGGTGTCCGGGTTCGAGTTGTCGATCGGTGCCGACGGCGGCGGGACCATCGGAATGCGCGAGAACTCGAAGTCCTGCAACGGCTGTCCACCCGTGTTCCCGCCGCCGGCGTTCCCGTTACCGGAGCTCTCGTTGCCGGAACTTCCGTTCTCGGAACTCCCGTTGCTGGCGGTTCCGTTCTGGTCGGTGGCGCTCCCCTCGGTTCCGTTTCCGCCGTCCTGGAGCACCGACGAACAGCCGGCCAGCGCGCCCGCCGCCCCGAGCGCGCTCAACTGTTTGAGTAGCTCCCGCCGTGGTATTCCCAACTCGATCGAAAATGCATCCTTCTCCCTGATCTTCTCCCGGTCGAACGCCATACGTTACCCCGTGTCTTTCACCCACATAATTGTTTCCCTGTCACACATACCCACGAGACGACGATCGATGTGGATCGTAGCGTCTCCGGCAACCTCCCGAACGACTGTTCCCCTCACCACGAACGTTTATAGTGATCGTTATTGAACCACATAGCGTCATGCAACTCGGTGTCAACCTGTGGGTATGGGGCGCGCCCATGACGGACGAGCGCGTCGATCGACTGCTCCCTCGCGCTGCCGAGATGGGGTTCGACATCGTCGAGTTCCCGATCGAGGAGCGCGACGGGTTCGACTACGATCGGGTCGGGAGGGCGCTCGCCGACCACGGCCTGGCGGGGAGCGTCGTGGTGGCGATGAACGAGGAGCGCGATCTGCTCCACGACGACGAGGCGGTCCGCGAGAACGGCCGGGAGTACGTCCGCCACTGCGTCGACGCGGCCGCGACGCTCGGGGCGGACCGCGTCGTGGGGCCGCTCTACTCGGCGGTCGGGCGGACGTGGCGGATGAGCGACGCGGAGCGGGCGGCTGCCGTCGAGGACGTCATCACCCAACTCCGCGATCTCTCGGCGTACGCGGCCGATCACGGGGTCACGCTGTGTGTCGAGCCGCTGAACCGGTTCGAGACCAGTGTCCTCAACACCGTCGAGCAGTCGGTCGAGGTGATCGATCGCGTCGATCAGCCGAACTGTGAGCTCCTGCTCGACACGTTCCACATGAACATCGAGGAACCGTCGCTGCCGGCCGCGATCGAGGCCGCCGGCGACCGGATCGGGCACTTCCATGCCTGTAGCAACGATCGGGGGCCGCCGGGGCACGGCCACATCGAGTGGCCGGCGGTCGACGCCGCGCTGACCGACGCCGGATACGACGACCAGGTCGTCATCGAGTCGTTCACCCCCGAGGTCGAGTCGATCGCGCGTGCGGCCGCTATTTGGCGGCCGCTGGCCGAGAGCCAGAACGCCCTCGCACGCGAGGGCCTAACGTTTCTTCGGGACCGTTTCGACTGAGGTGAACGAGGGCAGAACGGTCGATCGATTGCGATAGCTCGGCAGTTCCCCCCGATCAACGACGTGACGTGTGGCGAGCCCGAGCATACGGTGGCGTTCTGCCATAGAGAACGAACCATCTCCTTCTCTAACATCAGAAACCACGCTTCTCGATCCTTCCAGTGTATTCGACCAAGGCAGAGAACTCATGCGGCCGTTGCTATCGGACTCTTCCATCGTGACTCGCTCGCCACCGCATTTCCTATTTCAGAACAAGATTTTAGTGTGCCGGATGGTAACAGCCACGTATGGCCGAAAAAGCGAAACACCCGGTCCGGACGACCGAGAAGACCCTCGCCATCATCGAGGCGCTCAAAGAGCGGGACAGCGGCCGGCTCACCGAGCTGGCGGACGCACTCGACATGGGGAAGAGCGCCGTCCACAACCATCTCAGCACGCTCGAAGAGCACGGGTACGTGACCAAACGAGGGTCGGAGTACCGACTCGGGCTGAAGTTCCTCGAGATCGGGGGCCACGCGAGGGATCGGAACGCCCTGTACGAAATCGCCGAACCCGAAGTCGACGACATCGCCGAGGAGACGGGCGAGCGCGCCAACCTGATGACCGACGAACACGGGATGGGGATCTATCTGTACCGATCGAACGGGAGCCAAGCGATCGACCTCGACACTCACACGGGACTGCGCGCGCACCTCCACAGCACCGCGCTCGGCAAGGCGATCCTCGCTCATCGTCCGGCCGAGCGCGTCGATGAGATCGTCGATCAGCACGGGCTCCCGCCGGTGAACGAGAACACCGTGACGGACCGGGAGGAGCTCCTCGACCAGCTCGAACGGATCCGCGAGCGCGGGTTCGCACTCGACGACGAGGAACGCCTCCAGGGGCTGCGCTGCGTCGCGGCCCCGATCAAACCGGCGGACGGGAAAGTGATCGGTTCGATCAGCGTGTCAGCGCCCACGAGCCGGATGGGCGACGACCGATTCCACGAGGAAATCCCGGATGTCGTCCGCAGCGCCGCGAACGTGATGGAGCTCAGGATCAGGTACGCATAACCCGCCTGCCGTGTGCGGTCTGCGATTCACCGTGAACCGGCCATCCGGCCCGGTCGCTGCTGAGCCCTCTCGGTAGTCCATCCGAACGACTACTCCTCCGCATCCGGTTCTGATATACAGAAAGCCATATGCCGTTCAACCGTCCGGCTCGCGGAGTCGGCCTCGGAATCACAGCGTTCCTCTGGATCGCTAGCAGTGGCGTGTCCAATTACGTGCCACAGCAGTCCGACACGAATATCTGTCACATACATATTTTCGTTACAGGAAACGGAACGGCGCGCTTACGTCGACGAGCCAGCGCCCCTTACCGCACAGGCCAGACACGAGACGATAGCTTTCCCCGCGTCGTCACGATCGAGGAACGCTACGGTGCCAGACGAGCAGCGAGGGGACAGGACGGAAACAGTCGTTCGGGAAGTGAGATCTATCGTGTGCTCGACCAAGATACCGTGGACATTAGTAACCAAACCGAGAACGCCCAGTCGTCACTAGGCACGTAGCGCCAATGGCGGAACTCCGTTCGTGGACTCTCAGCTGCGTACCGAGCGCTGGAACACGACTCGGCCAGTCCGAACTTGATTCGCCGTCGGGGACCGGTCCGAACCCACGAACGCACCCTCCATAATCGATTTGTCGGCACTCTGCCGCCAAACTCTCGGTCTTCGTTGGCGGTTCGTCACCACGGCCGCTTCGTCGTCGTGGCGGAATCCGACAACGTTTTCTACAACTTTTTCTATCGTCGCTCCCCGACCACGAGCACCACGAGTCGGTTCCATCGGCTCCGGGTCCGTTCCGGCAGCCGTCGCCACCGTACTGTCGTGTAAGTGCCAAAACGAGCGGACGTTCGAAGCGACGACCCGAAGTACGGAAGTGTTCTCCCACCGGAGCCCAAGCATGAACGTCTCTCCCGTCCCGGCTCTCCGCGAGATCCGTGCAGGCGACGACCTCGCCGCGCTGATCGCCGAGCGCGCGGAGCTCGCGTCCGCCGACGTGGTCTGTGTCGCCAGTACGGTTGTCTCGAAGGCCGAAGGCCGGGCGCGCGACCTCAACGCGTTCCCGGCAGGCCCACGGGCGACCGAAATCGCCGACCGACTCGCCGGGATCACGGGCGAGGAGAAGGACCCTCGGTTCGCCCAGGCCGTCCTGGAGGAGAGCACCGACCTCCTGATGGAGGCTCCCTTCTTGCTGACCGAGACGCGGTTCGGCCACGTCGGCGTCAACGCGGGGATCGATCGCTCGAACGTGCCCGAAAGCGATGTTCTGCTCCTGCCGAAACGCCCGGACGAGAGCGCGCGCCGGCTCCACGATGCGCTCGGCGTACCAGTGATCGTGACCGACACCTGCGGTCGGCCGTTCCGCCACGGCCAGCGCGGGGTCGCGATCGGGCGGGCGGGGCTGCCGGCGAGCCGGGACTGGCGCGGCGAACACGACCGCGACGGCCGCGAGCTCGGCGTCACGGTGGAGGCGATCGCCGACGAACTCGCCGCGGCGGCGAACCTCACCTTCGGCGAGGGGTCGGGCGGCGACCCGGTCGCCGTGATCGAGGGGTTCGACCCCGACGGGTTCGCGGGGAGCGATGAACTGTTCCGGGACGTGGAGACCGACTTCGTTCGCCAGGCGCTCCGGGAGTGGTCGTATGCGCGCGATTGAACTCACGCCCGAACACCCGACCGAGCACCTCGTTGAGCTGGGTCTCGACGCCGAGCAAGCGGGCTTCGACACGGTGTTCGCGAGCCACCACTACAACAACCGCGACCCGTTCGCCGCATTAGCGGTGCTCGCCGAGCGAACGGACGAGATCCGATTGGGGCCCGGCGTCACGAACCCCTACGAGACCCATCCGGTGACGCTCGCCTCGCGGGTGGCGACCCTCGACGAGCTCGCGGACGGTCGCGCGGTGTTCGGCGTCGGGCCTGGCGACCCCTCGACGCTCCGCAATCTCGGCCTCGATGACGAACGGGGGCTCCGATCGGTGCTCGAATCGTTCCAGGTCGCCCGCCGGCTCTGGGACGGCGAGCGCGTCGACCACGACGGGACGTTCGTCGCGCGGGACGCCGGTCTGAACTACGACGTCGGCGAGATCCCAGTGTACGTCGGCGGCGAGGGGCCCCACATGTGCCGGATGGCCGCGAAACACGCCGACGGGCTCCTCTTCAACGGCTCGCATCCCGATGATCTCGCGTGGGCCGCCGATCGGGTTGCGGAGGGGCTCGACGAGCGCCCGACTGAGCGAGGGGAGTTCGACCTCGCGGCGTACGCGAGCGTCAGTATCGCCGAGGACGCCGCAGCGGCCCACGAGGCCGCCCGCCCGCCGGTGGCGTTCATCGCTGCTGGCGCGCCACCGCCCGTCGTCGAGCGCCACGGACTCGATCCCGACCGCGCGGACGCGATCGGCGACGCGATCGCGGCGGGCGAGTTCGACGCCGCATTCGATCGGGTGAGCGACGCGATGATCGACGCGTTCTGTATCGCTGGCGAACCAGATGCAGTCGAGTCGCGGCTCCGCGCGGTCGTCGAACACGCCGACAGCATCGTGATCGGCGCGCCGCTCGGTCCCGACCCCGGGACGGCTATTCGCCTTGCTGGGGCGGTGTGCGACCGATGCTCTCCGGCATGACGCCCGAGACGAGCGCCCCGGCGGCGAGAGAGCCGAGCACGGCGGCCGCGAACAGCACGAACACCGCACCGAACAGCAACAGGATCGCCGACAGCGGGTCGCCGAGCGCGACTTCGGTGAACTTGCCTGCGAGATCGAAGACGTTGTTGAACAGCCGAACGGCGATGTTCGCCATACTCCGTCTCCGACCGGGAGCTACTTGTGCGTATCCGTCCGCCACGATCAAGTGACGACCCTACGGGCTACGCGGAGAAGATGACCGACAAAGCTCTCGCGGTCCGCCACCATCAAGTGACGACCCTACGGACTGGGGACATGACCGACGATATCGAGGCGAACGATGACCGAACGCCGGTCGAATCGACGTACGCGTGGTCGCCGACCGGCGAGTGCGCGGCGTGCGGCGCGGCGGCCGCAGTGCGGTGGCGCGACGGCGAGGCCCTCGTCTGTGGGTCGTGCAAGTCGTGGTGATCCGCTGAACCGCGTCGCTCGGCGTTTCACAGCCAGCGGTTCGACTATCAGCGTGCGGTCCCTTCCGGGCCCATGCCGAACGTCGTCAGCGTCCACGAGTACACCCTCGACGAGGGCGTCGGCCCCGCAGCGTTCGAGCGCGCGGTCGCAGAGGCCGAGCGTCGGGACCTGTTCGATCTGCCTGGCCTCGCCGAGTACCGCTTCCTCGAAGGACTCCGCGGCGAGAACGAGGGCCGGTATGCCGCGCTCTGGACCTACGAGAGTCGCGCGGCGTGGGAGGCGCTGTGGGGCGAACCGGGCGAGCCGATCGACCCCGACGAGTACCCCGAGTGCTGGCGGACGTGGGAAGAAGAGCTCCTCGCGCCACTGCTCGATCGCGATCCCGACGACATCGCGTTCACGTCCTACGAGGTGCTGTGAGCGGTGGGTCGACGACCGGCGAACTACCGCTCGTCCTTCCAGATCACTCCCTCGAAGCCCGACCGCATCACGGTGGTTCCGTCCTCGTTGCGGCAATCGACCGCACACGCGATCTCGTAGCGGTCGTCGCGTTCGGTCGTCGTCGTGACCGTCACCTCGCAGGTGATCGTCTCGCCGGTGTAGACCGGCTCCCGGAACTCGTACTCCATCGTGCGCGCGAGCACGCCGAGGTCGCCGCCGATCGCCGTCGGGAGGGTCGCGGTGAGCAGTCCCTGGACCATCAGGCGTCCCTCGTCGTCGGGCTCGGTGTGGATCGCCTGGCGGTCGCCGGAGACCTCGCCGAAACGCTCGACGTCCTCGTGGGTGAACGTGCGCTCGACGGTGTGGACGTCGCCCTCCTCGGGTTCGGTCGCTGGCATGGCCGGGAGGTGACGACGCAGCGGGATAGTTCTACGGGGCCCTCGACCGCAGCACAGTCGTCCGTGCCCTGTGATATGGATCGTTGTGACTGTTTCCCGGTAGCCGCCGACCCCGCGCGGCATACCGAACTGACTCACAACGATCCCTGTGATAGGGTCGGTTGGAAGTCCGTCCGGGATCGACCGCACGAGGGCGTGCGGTCGCACCGGCAAACGTTTCCAACCGACCCTATGAAGCGGCGTTTTGAGAGCATGGATCTCCGCGAGCTGTTCGATACCGACGATCGAACGCGCACCGTCGCCACGCGTCTGTATCGGGTCAGCTTACAATTCAGATCCGTGTTCGGGGCCGCTGCGATAGCTCGCTTCGCTCGCTTCCCGCCCATCGCTCGCGAGGCGGGAGTCGAACCGCTCGATCGAAACCAGGGAGACGTTCCCGGGCGACGGTCTCGACGACCTCACCGACCGCCAGCGCGAGACGCTCGGGATCGCCTCCCAGGCCGGCTACGTCGACTGGCCGCGCGGGAGCACCGCCGAGGGGTCGCCGCGTCGACGGGGATCGCCGCGCCGACGCCCCACCGCCACTTCCGGAAGGCACACGATGCGCTCCTCGCCGAGTTCTTCGAGGAGCATGCGTCGACGGCGAGCGGACGGTCGACGAAGGCCACGCTGCCGGGCTCCGTCACCAGCAACAAAAAAACCGTCAGCTCGTTCCGGTCCGCGTGTCGTCCCCGTCGTCGATCTCCTCGACGGCGCTCTCGACGTTGCTTTCGCTGCTCTCGGCATCGCGTTCCGCGTCAGTCTTGCCGGCCGTCGAGATCCGGGCCGGTTCGTCGTCGGGTCCGTCGGCTTTCGGGACCCGGACTTCGAGCGTGCCGGTGCTCGTCAGCGTCGCGGTCGCGGCCTCGGGATCGACCCTCGCCCCGTCGGGGAGGTCGGCCTGGCCGTCGAGCGCGAGCCCGCGGCCCGGCGCGCGCATCTCGAAGCCCTCGTGGTGGTCGCGGACGCGATCGATCCGGACGTGGACCGCGTCCTCGGAAAAACGCACCTGGACGTCCCCGGCGCTCGCGGCGGGCGCATCGAACACGGCGAGGTAAGCGTCGTCGCTCTCCAGAAGGTCGGTCGGGAGCGGGCGGCGCTCCTGGGTGCGACCCGCGATCCGACCCACCCCGTCGAGGACTGCGTTGCCGACCGACTCGCCGATGTCGCGAATCATAGCTCGACCGCGTTGAGACAGTCGGTGCCGCCGCAGTACGGACACTGGAAGTCCTCGACGCCGACGTCGTCGGGCATGTCGTAGGTGTAGTGCATCTCGAACATATCCATCTCACAGCCGTCGTCGGTGCAGACGACTTCGAGGGTTGCCGGCATGGGTGTTCGTAGTTCCGCGCAACGTATCAACCCACGGGTCGCGCATTGTCGAGGACAGCAACGGTGCGGTTGGCGCGTGCTGTGCGCCGCTCCGTCGGCGCACGACACCGCGCGAGGGATGACTGAGCGAACGAAGTGAGCGAAGGAGTCGGCTGGGGAGGCGTGTGGCCTGCGGTTCTCATTTGCGTCGGCATTGGGGCGGTCGTTACGACGGCAACAGGGACCAGGACAACACTGACTGCGACAGTAACCGCAACCGTCTCGAAAGCCCCGATACGCTCGGGTCCCGGGACTCGCTGCGCTCCTCGGTCGTTCGCTCGCTTCGCTCGCTTACTCCCTACGGTGCTTGCTTCGTCCGGGTTCCCCGAGCGCATCGCCCCTTTCAGTCCCACCCTGGAGTGGTTTCCCGCGAGCGATCGACGGTTTCACACCGCGGATGACGGGTAGCCGAGTTTTTACGCACCGAGGCCGATGTTCCGGGTATGACTGCGCCCGATCCAGGCACTCTCGACGTGACCCTCGTGGACGGCTACGTCGACGAACCGGCCCACTTCGGGGTTCCACCCTATATCTCCACGTACCCACGCTTCACCGCCGGCGCGCTCGTGGACGCGGGCGTTCCCAAAGAACGGATCACCTACCACACGATCGATGAGTTGCGGGACGAACGGAACAGGTGGCGCGACGTGGCCGACGCCGACCTCATGATCTACCTCGGCGGGATGACCGTTCCCGGGAGCTACGTCGGCGGGACGCCGGCCGAACCCGACGAAGTGCGGGAGATCGCGTGGGCCGCCGAAGGCACGAGCCTGATGGGCGGCCCGATCAAGTTCGGCGTCGGCGAGGAGAACGCCGGCGCGACCGAGACCGAACGATCGGATCTCGACTTCGAGTTCGTGGCGAAAGGCGACATCGAGGCCGCGGCCCACGATCTCGTTTCCAATGGCCTGGAGGGATTCGGCGACCGGATGCGCGACATCGAGGAGGTCACGCAGTGGGCGCGCGAGGGCGCGTTCGTAGTCGAACAGCACCCGAACCATCCCCACTACCTGATTTGCGAGCTCGAAACCTCGCGGGGCTGTGCGTACCGGTGTTCCTTTTGTACCGAACCGCTCTACGGCAATCCCTCCTTTCGCCCGCCCCCGTCAGTCGTGAGCGAGGTCGACGCGCTCGCCGATAGGGGCGCACGGCACTTCCGGTTGGGCCGCCAGGCGGACATCCTCGCGTACGGCGGCGACGGCGAAGCCCCGAACCCCGACGCACTCCGCGACCTTTACGGCGGCATTCGCGAGGTCGCATCGAATCTCGAAACCCTCCATCTCGACAACATCAATCCGGTCACGATCGTGCGGTGGCCCAAAGAGTCCAGAGAGGGGCTTCGGATCATCGCCGAGCACAACACGCCCGGTGACACCGCCGCGTTCGGGCTCGAAAGCGCCGATCCCCGGGTGCAGGAGGCGAACGACCTCAACGTCACCGCCGACGAGTGCTTTCGCGCCGTGGAG
Source organism: Halobacteriales archaeon SW_9_67_24 (assembly GCA_003022685.1). Lineage (GTDB taxonomy): Archaea > Halobacteriota > Halobacteria > Halobacteriales > Halococcaceae > Halococcus. Next base: position 15,392 of record PXSV01000005.1, read on the forward strand.
ATCGTCAACGAGGAGGCGGGCTGGCGACCGGGCGAGGACCGCTCGGCCGCGCCGACGCACGGCGCGGACGCCGCCGACCGCCTCCCGAAGCTCCTGCCGGGGATCAACCTGCTCCACGGACTGAAGGGCGAACGCGAGAAGACCTACGAGCTGAACAAGCAGTTCCTCCAGCGGGTGTCCGACGCCGGCCTGCTGCTCCGCCGGATCAACATCCGCCAGGTGATGGCCTTCGACGGGACCGAGATGAGCGACACCGGCGCGCGGATCGCCGACGATCACAAGCAGTTGTTCAAGCAGTACAAGCAGGAAGTACGTGAGACGATCGACAACCCGATGCTCCAGCGGGTCGCACCTCCGGGAACCGTGCTGCCCGACGTCCACCTCGAATACCACCAGGACGGCCGGACGTTCGGTCGCCAGCTCGGGACGTACCCGCTGTTGGTCGCCGTTCCGGGCGAGCGCGAACTCGGGCGAGTAGTGGACATCGCGATCACGGATCACGGCTATCGGTCGGTGACGGGGGTCCCCGCACCGCTCGACCTCAACCGCGCCTCGATGGACGAGCTCGCGGCGCTCCCGGGGCTCGGCGACCAGCGCGCTGGCACGCTGGTCGTGAACCGACCCTACGATTCGGCCGACGAGGCCGCGGCGACGCTCGGAATCGAGATTCCGAGGTTCACGACGGCGCGCACGCCCGAAGGCGCGGACTGATCGACGATCCCTCAACTGTCGGCCGTCGGCCATCGAACCATCACGACTACCGATGACGACCGCGACCGGAACAGTTACTTGAACGTCTCTACAATCGTTCCTGTGATGGCCGCATCCACCGACCGCCTCCGACGGCTCATCGCCGACGAGGTCGGCGAGTGCTGTGATGCCGATGTCGAACGCCGACTCGACGACCTCGACTCACTCGCCGAACGGGCGACGACCGATCGACTCGACGCGGATTGCAGGGCGATGGCGGCGCTCGGCAGCGAGACCCGCCACCGGATCGCGCGCCTCCTCGCGACCGCCGACGACGCGCTGTGTGTCTGCGAGCTCCGCCCGCTCGTCGACGTGAGCGAAAGCGCGGTCAGCCACGCGCTCTCGGATCTCGTCGATGCGGGCCTGGTTTCGCGCGAGAGCCGGGGCAAGTGGCGGTACTACGAGAGTACCCCTCCTGCCCAGCGGGTGTTCGCCGCGCTCGACGCCACCGGGGACGGCGTATGAGCGACGACCTCGGGTCGCTGATCGGGATGCCAGCGACGCTCGCGCTCGTTCAGGTCGGACTCGTCACGAGGAGTCGATCGTTCCCCGCTCGGGAGGTCGAGAGCGTTGCCGCCGACTGAGACCACTCGACTTGGGTTCGTCTGCGTCCGAAACGCCGGGCGGTCGCAGATGGCGACCGCTTTCGCCGAACGCGAGCGCGACCGCCGCGGGCTCGACGTCGACATCGTGACCGGCGGCACTCGACCCGCCGATCGCGTTCATGGCGTCGTCGTCACGGCGATGGACGAGATGGGGATCGATCTCACGGGTCGTACGCCGCGCGAGATCACGACCGAGGAGCTGCGCTCGTGTGACGTGGTCGCCACGATGGGCTGTTCGACGCTCGACATCGAGGGGGCCGAGTCGACGGTCGATGTCCGCGACTGGGCACTCGACGATCCGGGCGAGGCCGACATCGAGGCGGTGCGCGCCATCCGTGACGAGGTCGAACGCCGGGTCGTGGCGCTGTTCGACGAGGTCGACGGCTGAGTCCGATTTTCCAACGCTCGCTCCGAATTCTGTCGGATCGAGATGGGTGACGGAAGCCGGTCCTGACGACAGAAAACATATACCGTACCGGTCGAGTTACCAAGCATGAAACGTCGCAGGTTCATTGTGGGGGCCGCTACCAGTTTGGCTCTTCTCGGGGGATGTGTTGGTGGCGACACGGCCGGGTCAGGGACCAGTTCCGAAACGACTGAGCCAGCAGGCACAAAAACCTCGGAGATCAGCGTCGAGTCGCCTACAACACAGACAGAGACAGTCACTGAGTTACCGGCCGGTACGAGCACCTCCGCACAAAAAACGGAGGCGACCTGTGGTGGTGCGAGGCATATTTCGTTCTATAAGATCAGGGGCGACATGTGGAACCCGAGCACTATCTACGTCAGTTTTACTCTCGCGGACGGCGTACGAGTTCACTTGGTCGTGCTTGAAGGTGACAGAGTTCTTGGCACCGCCCAGGTCGAGGCCCCCGTTAGCGGCGTAATAGAGGCCGATGGACAACCGATTCATCTCAACGCCGAACTCTCGGGAGAGCACACGATTAACGTTGTTATGTACCCGAACACGACTGGAGAGCGGCAATTCGACGTTGAAGAGGCAACCCCGTGCCGACCGGGGATTAGTGTAATCCAGACAGGGGAGACGACGATCGACTTCAGCGAGTTCTCCGAAAACACGGCAACGTCTCGAATCACCGGTACGGGGGAAGACACGTCGACGACTTCTGAATGAGGATCGACGGCTGAGTCGACCCTTTGATGTTCGATCCAAATCGTAGTGAACCGAAATAATCGAAGAAAGTCGGCCTTCCTTGCCGCCAGAAAGCATATACCATACTGGTAGAATTACCGGGTATGAGACGTCGCACCTTCCTCGCTGGGGCCACTACCGGCTTCGCTCTCCTCGGAGGCTGTGTCGGTGGCGACACAGTCGGAACGGAATCGAGTCCCGAATCGACCGTGCCGGCAAGCACGGATAGAGCACGGAACACCAGTACTGGAAACCCCGGCAGTACAACCGGAAGCTCGAAAGCATCGTCCACGGCACCAAAAACCACGGATTCATCACCGACAGAATCCACGACCACCGAACAGACAGCCACACGTTCGTCGTCGAAAACCACCACCGGTGACGCTCCTCACCTCGGGAAGTTCGTTTTGCGGAACGACGATAACGACTCACACACCGTTTCTATTTCCGTCGTCAAGGGGCAGTCGAAACTTCTCCAGGAGACGTACGAGCTCGGACCTGGTTTTTCAGTAGGTATAGACAATCCGATCACGAAACAGGGTACGTACCGAATACGAGTCGGCACCGAGTCGGGGTTAGCAACGACGCACACCTGGAAGATCACGACGTGTGGGACGGACGAACTTCTCCGGATCACCATCAACGAGAAGCCTGCAATCCGATTCACGGAACGACAACGAACGGTGATTCCAACACCGACCTGTTCCGACTCGTCTCCGGGAAACAAATCGACCAGCAGCGCTACGAAAGAGCGCACATCACCGAACACCAACCGAAAAGAAACCACTGATCCATCCACTCAAACGAGAGGGTCGTGCCCGCTTGTGAACGATGTAACTCGTATTACGACCCCCGTAACCCCAACGGAATCGACGGTGAGATTCGAGGACCTTTCCGAGAAAGGCAAGCGACTGTTCCTCAGAGCTCGAAACAACGAGCAGTCGTTATACGTTTACGATACATCGAGGAAACCGCCGGAGTTCAAGTACACGGATGAGCGACGGTCATACGTCATAATACAGGAGGGGTCGAAATATCGGATGTTTACCTACACGAATGCCGGGTGCAGTTTCCCCGCAAAGACGGATTCCAGAGAGAATCGCTAACCCATCGTCTGCCCCTCTCGTCGTTCCTAGATCGACGGCCGAGCCATGACCCAGAAGGGCTTTGTCCGTGGCTGGCGCAGTCGGGCCAATGAGTCGCGGGGTCGAAGTGAGCGTCGTCCTGCCGGCCTATGACGAGGCCGCGACGATCGAGGGCACAGTGGCGACGACCCTCGACGCGCTCGGGGGGTTCCTGCCGGCGGGGAGCTTCGAGGTGCTCGTCGCCGAGGACGGCTGCTCAGATCGCACCCCTGAGATCGCCGCCCGACTCGCCAGCGAGGACGATCGCGTGCGACACGTCCACAGCGACGACCGACTCGGCCGCGGCGGCGCGCTCGAACGGGCCTTCCGCGCGGCCGCGGGCGAGACTCTGGTCTACTTCGATACCGATCTCGCGACCGATATCGTTCACCTCGAAGAACTCGTCGAGAGCGTCCGATCGGGCGAGGCGGACGTCGCCACCGGCTCGCGACTGCTCGCGGCGAGCGAGGCCGATCGCCCCGCGAAACGCGACGTGCCGAGTCGCACCTACAACGGGCTCGTCAGACTGTTCCTCCGCTCGTCGGTCCACGACCACCAGTGCGGATTCAAGGCGTTCGACCGCGCGGCTCTGGAAACCCTGCTCGACGACGTGGAGGACGACCACTGGTTCTGGGACACCGAACTCCTCGTGCGCGCCCAGCGCGCGGGCTACCGGGTCGAGGAGTTCCCGGTCGCGTGGACCCCGAAGGGCGATACGAAAGTGGACTTCGTCCGGGACGTGCTCGGGATGGGCGGTGGCATCGCGCGGACGTGGTGGGGACTCGACGTCGCGCCCAGGATCACGCGCCGCGTCACGCTCGTCGCCGGCACGCTCCTCACGATCCTCGCGGTCGGGCTGATGACCCAGTATCTCGATGTCTCGACCGTGCTCGCGGAGATGGGCGATGCCGATCCCGCGCTCGTCGCCGCGGCCGCGCTCGTCTACGTACTCTCGTGGCCAGTGCGCGGTGCGCGCTACCGTGACATCCTCGACGAACTCGGGTTCACCGAGGGCGTCGGCTTCCTCACGGGCGCGGTGTTCATCTCTCAAACTGGGAACCTCGTCTTCCCGGCGCGTGCGGGCGACGCGGTCCGAGCATACATCGTCAAGACCCGCCGACGCGTGCCCTACCCGACTGGCTTCGCCTCGCTCGCGGTCGAGCGGGTGTTCGACCTCCTCACGATCACCCTGCTCGCCGGCGTCGTCCTGATGGGCCTCGCTGCCACCGGAATCACCAGCCTCACTGGGCTCGGTGCGACGATCGCGGGCGGGCGCGCGAGCGGACGGATCGCCGTGCTCGTCGCCAGCGGCGTCGGCCTCGCGACGATCGTCGCGGTCGCGGCGATCGTCGCCAGCGCACGCTCGGAGCGAAACCTCGTTCGCCGATCGGTCCGCCGGTTCAGCACCGACGCGTACGCCGGTCGGATCGCGGGCGTCATCGAACGCTTCGTCGGCGACGTCCAAGCAGTGGCGAACGACCGGCGTGCGTTCGCCCGCATCGGGGCGACGAGCCTCCTGATCTGGACGCTCGACGTCGCGACTGCACTCTTGGTGTTCGCCGCGTTCGACGTCTCGCTCCCGCTCACGACGCTGGTCGCGGTCGGCTTCTTCGCAGTGAGCGTCGGCAATCTCGCCAAGGTGCTCCCGCTCTCGCCCGGCGGCATCGGCCTCTACGAGGGCGCGTTTAGCCTGCTCGTGGTCGGACTGACGCCGGTGGGATGGGGTGTCGCCGTCGGCGCGGCCATCGTCGACCACTTCGTGAAGAACGCCGTCACCGTTGTCGGCGGGGGAGCCGCAATGCTGGTGCTCAACGTCTCGCTCACCACCGCCGTCGAAGAGGGCCGCGACGTCGAAGCGACGCCGACGGACAACTAAGGCCCACCTCGTTCGCTTTTCGCACACCCAAAGGATCCTCTCAGCCACGCCGCCGAGAGCCAGGGTAGGTCGACTCCACCCGGCGAAGCCGGGTCCAGTCCCGTCTTTCCGCAGGAGGGCCTACTCGTGGCCGTCCCGCGGGTCGGGGATCGCCCACACAAAGCTTATTACAGTATCCCGGAAAGTTCACGAACGGAGCCCGGTCGGCTCCGTGTCGGCGGGGGCGACTCCGTTGCGTGGCATCACCCCCTCCTCCCCTTCGTCCCCGCTTTTCCCGCTCGACAGTGCCGGTGTTTCCCATACTGTCGGACAGAACTGTCTCGGAAGCGATGCTGGAATATCCGATCGCTGTCCGACGTCTTCAGCCGGTCGATATTCGCGTATTTCTGTCCGACAGTATCAGCCACGCCAGCCTGACGAGCGGAGCCGCGATGCAGTCGTCCACACCCAGATCGCGAACAGCACCGCGCCGATCGCCTCGGGGATCGCGAGCCCCGATCCAGGACGGACGCCGGCGCTCCACGCGATCCACGCTCCGAGGTGGACGACCGCGAGTCCGATTGCGGCGAGACCCCACGCCCGCCCGTCGGCTCGCAGCGCCCCGGTCCCGTCGATCAGCATCGTCAGGGTCGCTCCGAGGTAGAAGCCGAGCGCGACCGGGAAGTGAAGCGGATGCCCCGAGCGGAAGACGCCGACGAGCGCCATCGAGACGGCCGTGAGACCGAACACGACGGCGAGCACCGATCGACCGTCGGTGGCGAGCACCCATGCGAGCGGGAGCGCGAGCACGCCGCCAGCGACGAGGCCGCCGTTGAACGCGAGCGCGCTCGCGGGCGTCACGCCGAGATCCGAGAGTGCGCTCCCGGCCCACGAGAACGTCGGTGAGAGGGCGGTTGCGAGGAGGATCGTCCCGAGCGCGACGACCGGGGCGAGCGCGCCCGCGGCCACGCCGAGACGACGATCGAACGAACCGTTCACTCCCCATGGTCCCGTCGCCATCGACGAAACGGTTGTGGTACGCTCCGCTTTCGCCCTTCGGCGTCGGTGGCGCTCAGTCCATCTCGCGATCAAGAACGGCCCGATGTTCGGCGATCGTCTCGGCCGCCATCGAGAGGTCGGTGTCGCCGACGTTCGCTTCGAGCCGCCCGGTGTCGGTCGTCGACCCGATCTCGTGGACCGGCGCGACGCCCGCGAACGCCTCGCGGATCCCCTCCGGATCCCGGGTCTCGATCACCGCGCGGCCTGGCTGCTCGTGAAAGAGGTGTTCGGCCGGACTCGTCTGGCTCCCGATCCCGACGGTCGCACCCACAGCCGGCGTGACCATCTCCGCGAGCGTCACCGCCACCCCCCCGTGGCTCGCGTCGTGGACCGCGGTCGTCGTTGCCCGACCGGCCACCGCCGCAAGTCGGTCGACGAGTGCGGCCGGGTTCGCCGGCAGCGACGGGAACCGATCGGCACCACCGGCAGCGAGGTACGCCGATCCGCCGAGGCCGGCCGGCTCGCCGTCGAGAACGCGATCGCCGACAACGAGGAGCGTTCCCTCACCCGTGAGTGCCGTCGACGGTCCGGCGTCGGGGTGTGTCGATTCCTCGTCGGTGCCCCTCTCGCGATCGGTGTCGTTCTGCGATCGCATGCCGACCATCGCGAGCGTCGGCGTCGGCGGGATCGGGCCCGCCGCCGAGTCGTTGTAGAGCGAGACGTTGCCGCCGACGACCGGTACCGAGAGGTCGCTGCACATGGCGGCGAGGCCGTCGACGATCGCCGCAAAGCCACCGTAGACATCGGGTTTCTCGGGGTTGCCGCCGTTGAGGCAGTCGACGGCAGCGAGCGGCGTCGCACCCATCGCAGCGAGGTTCGTGGCGTTTTCGAGCGCGATCGCGCGCGCCCCTTCGTAGGGGGCGGCGCTCGTCCAGCGCGGCTCCCGCTCGAAGGACTGTCCGACAGCGGCATCGGGAAGATCGCGCTCGGGCTGGGTGGGCGACTCGACGGGCAGATCGTTCATCGGTGCGCCGTCGGCGAGGGAGGTCGCGGGAACGTCGACCACGGTTTCACCGTCGAACGAACAGGTGTAGTCACCCGCGGTGATCTCGCCGATGACCGAACAGCCCAGATCGAACCGCTCGGCGATCTCCTGGACGCGATCGGTGTCCTCGGGACGGACCTCGTAGCACATCCGTTCCTGGGACTCGGCGAGCAGGATCTCCATCGCGTTCATTCCCGGTTCGCGCCGGTGAACTGCCTCCAGATCGATGTCGGCCCCGAGACCGCCCTTGGCGACCAGCTCCGAGGATGCCCCGCCGAGCCCTGCGGCCCCGAGATCCCGTGCTGCCCGCACGAGGTCCTCGTCGAGCAGCGCCTCGTTCGCCTCGATCAGAAGTTTTTCAGTATAGGGGTCGCCGATCTGGACCGCCGGCCGGTCCTCGGTTTCTGCGTCCTCCGCGAGGTCCTCGCTCGCGAAACTCGCTCCACCCAATCCGTCGCGTCCCGTGGCGTTCCCGACGAGCACCAGCTTGTTCCCCGCGCGCTGTGCCTCGGCGGTGACGAGCCGATCCGGAGTGAGGAGTCCGACGCAGGCCACGTTTACGAGGGGGTTGCCCTCGTAGTCGGGGTGGAACGCGACGCTGCCGCCCACAGTGGGAACGCCGATCGCGTTGCCGTAGTCCGCGATTCCCTCCACCACGCCGTCGAACAGGTAGCGGGAGTGTTCGGCGTCGAACGCCCCGAAGTAGAGCGAGTCCGTCAGCGCGATCGGGTACGCTCCCATCGAGAGCGTGTCGCGGACGATCCCGCCGACGCCCGTGGCTGCGCCGTCGTACGGATCGACGTAGGAGGGATGGTTGTGGCTCTCGATGCCGAGCGTGATGTAGAGGTCGTCCGCATCGCCGGTTCCGTCCGCACCGCCGATTTCGCCTGCGTCGGTCCCCTCCGGCGTCGGTACGGCCACCACGGCGGCGTCGTCGCCCGGACCGACCACGACATCCTCGCTTTCGCTGTCGAACGCCGACAGCAACGGGCGCGAGGAGCGGTACGCACAGTGTTCGCTCCAGAGGTTCTCGAACAGGGCGGCCTCCGCCGGCGTCGGCTCGCGGCCGAGCTCCGCGACGATCCGCTCGCGGTCGGCCTCGGAAAGGGACATATCCGTGCATTCGGGACATCGAGTAAAGCGCTTGTGATGGGCCGAGAACACGGGGTCGTCGCGACGGGCTTGGCTTACTACCGACGACGAGAAACAGCCGTTCGCTCGCGGTCCGATTACTGATCCTCCCACACAGCACCGCACCACCCTACACACCTCCCCAACCGATTCCCTCGTTCGCTGCGCTCACTCAGTTATCCCTCACACGAGTCGCGCGTCTTCGACGCGCTCCCGCGCGCCACCGCCTTCGGGGGCTGTCGGCGCTCTATCGGATACACCCACGCCGTCCGGTTGCTGGCATCGAACCGTCGGGAACCGGGTGGTTTTTGCTGTCCTGGCCGAACGTCCGAGTGTGCTGTCGGCCGAGCTTCACTGTCACTCCGATCTGTCCTTCGACGGCCGTGATCCGGTCGACCTCCTGCTCGCCCAGGCCGAGGCCGTCGGTCTCGACGCGCTCGCGGTCACCGACCACGACGAGATCGACGCCAGCCTCGCGGCCGCCGAGCGCGCGTCGGACTATGATCTGATCGGGATCGCCGGCTCGGAGGTCAGCAGCGCCGCCGGCCACGTGCTTGCGCTCGGGATCGGCGAGCGGGTCCCCGCCGGGCTGCCGTTCGAGGAGACCGTCTCGCGCATCCGCGACCAGGGCGGCATCGCAATCGTCCCCCATCCGTTCCAGCGCTCGCGCAGCGGCGTCGCGCCCCACATCACCCGGGAGGCGCTCGCGAGCGCCGACGCGATCGAGACGTTCAACTCCCGGCTGCTCACCGGGCGCTCGAACCGCCGGGCCGAGCGCTTCGCCGAGACGAACGATCTCCCGACGACCGCCGGCTCGGACGCCCACATCGCGGAGATGGTCGGCCAGGCCGTCACCGAGATCGACGCCGACGAGCGGTCGGTCGAGAACGTGCTCGACGCGATCCGTGCGGGCCGCACGAGGGTGATCGGCAAGCGAACCCCGTGGCGGATCAGCTTTCGCCAGGCGAGCGGCGGCGTCAGACGACGGATCGAGAACCGACTCGCGAGCGTTTTCGGGTAGTTTCCGGGTGAGAACGATACGACCCACGGCGAATCGCCGTCGTGTCGAATCGACGATCGTCCCGTCAGCGACCCGGGAGGTCGAACCGGCGGAGCGGGGTTCGTTTCTCAGGGCTTTTGTAGCTCAACCACGAACATCCGGAAAGAGATGACTGCTGGCTCCGGCGAGTCGACGGCGGTGGAGCGTCAACAGTGGTGTCACGACGCGCTCCAGGGAACCTCGCGCACGTTCGCCATCACGGTCGACGTGCTCGACGAGCCGATGGCCACCCAGATCTGCGTCAGCTACCTCCTCTGTCGCGTCGCCGACACCGTCGAGGACGCCGGCCACATCCCGCCCGCCGACCAGGTCGACCTGCTGGAGACGTACGATCGCGCGCTCGATCCCGACGACGCGACCGACATCGAAGCGTTCGCCGAGGCAGTCGAACCGTGGCTCCCCGCCGACCCCGACGCCGACTGGACCGTGGTCGCCCGTGCGCCCCGGGTCGCCCGCGCGTTCGAGGATCTCGACCCGAGCGCGCGCGAGGCGGCCCGCGATCCCATCCGCGAACTCGTCTGTGGGATGGCGATGTTCGTCGAGCGCTACGCCGATACCGAGGGGATCCGGATCGAGACCGTCGACGAACTGGAGGAGTACTGCTGGTACGTCGCAGGCACGATCGGGACGCTCATCACGAACCTCCTCGCGCGGGACGCCTCCCCCGAGCGGACCCGCCGGCTCCGCGAGAACGACCGTTCGTTCGCCCTCCTGCTCCAGCTCGTCAACGTCGCGAAGGACGTCACCGACGACTACCGCGAGGAGAACAACGTCTACCTCCCCGCAGCGTGGCTTCGCGAGCACGGCGTCGAACCCGAGGGCGTCTGCGAGCCCGAGAACACCTCCGCGGTCGCGAGCGTGATCCGCCGGGTCGCCGATCACGCCTCGGGCTACGTCGGGGGAGCGCTGAACTACCTCGAAGCCACGCCGGAAACCCGCGGCAACACGCTCGCGGCGTGGACCGTGCCCTATCTGCTCGCGGTCGGCACCCTGCGGGAGCTCGACGAGCGCGCCGAGGACGTCATCCGCGAGGGCGGCGTGAAGATCTCGCGCGCGGAGGTGCTCGCGATCGTCAACCGTTTCTCGAACGGCGTCGACCGCACCGCGATCGAACGGCTACGAGCCCAGATCGCCGCCGCGCCCTTCCACCAGCACGCCCAGCGCCAGCAGTCGAACTGATAGCACACAGACTTTCCAGCACTCGAATCCGGCGGCCGCCACGCCTGGCCGTCAGGTGGTGTTTTCGACGGTCGCGATTGCTTCACACCCGATCTTCACCGTATCGGCGTCGAGATCACCTGTGCGGAGACCGTCCGGAGTGTACCACTCCCACGCGGTCGGCCCGAGCTCGTCGTCGCCGGCGGGCTCGATCCGGCGACGATCCACGCGGGCGAAGTAGACGAGATCGATATGCTGGTGGGCGACCCGACCATCCGGGTGAACGTCGACATCGTAGAGCATCTGATACTGGGGCTTTGGCAGTGCTCGGCCGCCAGGCGCGTCGATGTCCGGAGTATCGGCGACGAGGGTGGCGTCGAGGCCCGTCTCCTCGTGGACCTCGCGGAGCCCGGCCTCGTGGGGGAGTTCGTCGCGGTCGACGTGGCCGCCCGGCGGGATCGTGATGCCGAGTCGGGGATGCTCGTGAAGCGCGGTCGCGCCGTCGTTGACGACGTACACCGTCGTCGTGAAATGGCGGGTCGTTTCCATAGCCGGGAAACACGGCAGTCCGGCTTTGGCCTTGCGACCTGCGGATGAAAAGCGAAGAGCGATCTACGGAGCCTGGACCTGCTCTTCGGCCTCCAAGAGCTCGTGATACCGATTCCGGATGGTGACCTCGGAGATGTCGGCGACCTCGGAGACGGCTCCCTGGGTGACCTTCTCGTTGGTGAGGAGGGCGGCGGCGTAGACCGCGGCGGCCGCCCGCCAGCCCCACCGGGCTCTTGCCGCTGTAGACGCCTTCGGCCTTCGCGGTGTCGAGGAGCTGTCGAGCGCGGCGTTCGGCCTCCTCGGAGAGGTCGAGATCGGAGGCGAACCGGGGGACGTAGCTCGCGGGATCGGCGGGCTGGATCTCGAGGCCGAGCTCGCGCACCACGTACCGGTACGTCCGGGCGACCTCGCTCTTTTCGACCCTGGAGACGGTGGCGATCTCGTCGAGCGATCGGGGCGTGCCGGCCTGGCGCGCGGCGGCGTACAGCGCACTGGTGGAGACGCCCTCGATCGAGCGTCCGGGGAGGAGGTCCTCGTCGAGCGCGCGCCGATAGATGACGCTCGCGGTCTCGCGCACCGAATCCGGAAGACCGAGCGCACTCGCCATCCGGTCGATCTCGCCGAGGGCCTGTTTGAGGTTGCGCTCTTTGGAGTCCCTCGTCCGGAAGCGCTCGTTCCAGGTACGGAGGCGCTGCATTTTCTGGCGCTGGCGGCTGGAGAGACTGTTGCCGTAGGCGTCCTTGTCCTGCCAGCCGATGTTCGTGG
>PXSV01000006.1:0-6929 GCA_003022685.1 Halobacteriales archaeon SW_9_67_24
CGGGGACGGCCCCGTCGAAACCGTCGAGCAGGTCTCGGGGACGGGCGTCCCGATCCGTGGCAACGACATCGACACCGACCAGATCATCCCGGCACGGTTCATGAAGGTCGTGACGTTCGACGGGCTGGGGCAGTTCGCCTTCTTCGACCAGCGATTCGACGACGATGACCAGCCCAAAGAACATCCGATGAACGAGGAGCGCTTTCGGGGGGCGTCGGTGATGGCGGTCAACGCCAACTTCGGGTGTGGCTCCTCGCGTGAGCACGCTCCCCAGGCGCTAAAGCGATGGGGGGTCGACGCCCTGGTCGGCGAGTCGTTCGCCGAGATCTTCGCGGGCAACTGCCTCGCGCTCGGCATTCCGACCGTGACCGCCGATGCGGAGAGGATCGCCGATCTTCAGGCGTTCGTCGAGGACAACCCCGACGCCGCGATCGACGTCGACGTGGCCGCCGAGACGGTGCGGTACGGCGATCGGGAAGTCGCAGTCGCGGTCGACGACGCCCAGCGCACGGCGCTCGTCGACGGCGAGTGGGACACGACCGCGCTGATGCGATCGAACGCGGGCGTCGTCGAGGAGACTGTACGGGCGCTTCCCTACGTCGATGACTGACCGGATCGCGGTGATTCCCGGCGACGGGATCGGCGGGGAGGTCGTTCCGGTCGCGGTACGGGTGCTCGATGCGGTTGGCGACTTCGCGTTCGAGTACGCCGAGGCGGGCGACGGGGCGTTGGCGGAGACCGGCAGCGCGCTCCCCGACGGAACCCGCGAGCTGGCCGCGAACGCGGATGCGACGCTGTTCGGTGCGGCGGGCGAGACCGCTGCGGACGTGATCCTTCCGCTCCGTGAAGCGGTCGGGTCGTTCGCGAACGTCCGCCCGGCGCGGGCCTACCCCGGCGTCGACGCGTTCCACCCCGAAATCGATCTCGTGTTCGTTCGGGAGAACACCGAGGGCGTCTACGCCGGCATCGAGAGCGAGATCACCGAGGGTGTGCGGACGCTCACGCGTGTCACCACGGAAGCGGCCTCGCGACGGATCGCGGCGTTCGGGTTCGACTACGCCGCGGAGCACGGCTACGACGTGACCGTGGCGCACAAGGCGAACGTCATGCGCCGCACCGACGGTCTGTTCCTCGACGGCGTCGCGGCGGTCGCCGACGAACGCGGGGTCGACTACGAACCCCATCTGATGGACGCCCTCGCGATGCATCTCGTGATGGACCCCACCGAGTATGGAGTCGTGATCTGTCCGAACCTCGCGGGCGACGTGCTCTCGGATCTCGCGGCCGGCCTGGTCGGCGGCCTCGGACTGCTCCCGAGCGCGAACGTCGGCCCCGACCGCGCGCTGTTCGAACCGGTACATGGAAGCGCACCGGACATCGCGGGCGAGGGGATCGCCAACCCCGTTGCGACGGTGTTGAGCGCCGCGATGCTGTGCGAGTTCCTCGGCCACGACGCGGCGGCCGAGCGCGTGCGCGAGGCCGTGTTGGAGACCCTCGCGGACGGTCCCCGGACCCCGGATCTCGGCGGCGACGCCACCACCGATGGGGCCGGTCGCGCACTGCTTGACCGCCTCGACTGAGCCGCCCGCGCGCCGCGGCCCGGAGAAACGCTATCCGTCCGGCCGTCCATGAGCGGCTATGGAGCCGACGACCGAAACGGTCGAGTGGATCACATGAGCGAGCGCGTCGTCACCGTCGTTCCCGAGGCGGGCCTGCACGCCCGCCCCGCATCACGGTTCGTTCGGACCGCCAACGAGTTCGACGCGGAGATCGAGATCGCACCAATCGATGGAAAGCCGGTGAACGCGAGGAGCATGCTCGCGGTGACGGGACTCGGGGTCGAGCGCGGCGAGGACGTCAGGCTTCTCGCGGAGGGTGCGGACGCGGAGGCCGCACTCGACGCGCTCGAAGCCGTGCTCTCGACGCCCGAGGAGAGCGATGGAGACAGCGAGGACGGTGGCACTGACGACGCGGAAGACGGGAACGGGGCGGCGGACGAGAGTGGGACGGAGGGAGGATGAGAACGCTCGACGGCGTCGGGGTCACGCCGCTGTCCGGCGTGGGCACAGCCGCGTGGTACGGCGAGCGCGCGGCCCTCCCGGAGCCACCGGATCCCGCGGAGATCGACCCCGAGGCGGAGCGCGAGCGCCTCGAGAACGCCAGGAACGTGGCGCGGACCGAACTCGAACGCGAACGCGAGCGGGTCGAAGCGGCAGTCGGGCCGGAGGAAGCCGAAATCTTCGAGGCGCACGTCCAGTTCCTCGATGATCCCCAGATCACCGGGGGCGTCGAGGACGCCATCGGGGAGGGACTGCCAGCCGAACACGCCGTCGAGCGTGCGTTCGGCGCGGGCATCGAGCAGTTCGAGGGCATGGAGGGACGGATGGCCGAGCGCGCCGACGACCTCCGGGACGTCCGCGACCGCCTGGTCCGCGCCCTGACCGACGGCGACCGGGATGCTCTCGCCACCCTGCCCGAGGACACAGTCATACTCGCCGAGCGGCTGACGCCGAGCGACACCGCCCGACTCGACCCCGAGCGCGTGGCGGGCTTTGCGACGGCGCTCGGCGGGCGAACCTCGCACGCGGCGATCTTCGCGCGCGCCATCGGTCTGCCGGCGGTGGTGGGCGTCGGCGACGCGCTCGACGAGGTCGAGGCAGGTACGAACGTGGGCATCGACGGCGGGGCGGGCGAAGTTCTCGTCGAACCCGACGACGAGACGGGAGACCGACTCGCCGGCGGGCGCGCGGTCGCGGTGCGGCATGGGCCGGTCTCGACGGCCGACGGCACCGACATCGAGGTGGCCGCGAACGTCGGGCGACTGGCCGAACTCGACGGCGCGCGCGAGGCGGGTACGGACGGCGTCGGACTCCTCCGCACCGAGTTCCTCTTTCTCGACCGCGACGCGCCGCCCGACGAGGACGAACAGTACGAGACCTATACCCGACTGCTCTCGGCGTTCGAGGGGCGGGTCGTCGTTCGTACGCTCGACATCGGGGGTGACAAGCCAATTCCCTACTTCGACCAGCCCGAGGAGACGAACCCGTTCCTCGGTGAGCGAGGGGTCCGGCGGTCGCTCGGACCCGATGACGAGCTGTTCGAGACCCAACTCCGAGCACTCCTACGGGCCGGTGCTGCGGCAGGGAATCTCTCGGTGATGTTCCCGCTGGTTGCGACGGTCGGGGAGCTCGACGCGGCGCTCGATGCGGTCGAGCGGGTCGCCGACGATCTCGCGAGTGAGGGGGTCGAGCACGCCGTTCCGGAGCTGGGTATGATGATCGAGACACCGGCGAGCGTCTTTTCGGCCCCCGAACTCGCCGCCCGCGTCGACTTCCTCTCGATCGGGACGAACGACCTCGCGCAGTACACGATGGCCGCCTCGCGGGAGAACGAGCGCGTTGCCGACCTTCACGACCCGCGCCATCCACCCGTACTGCGCGCGATCCGCCGGACGGTCGCGGCGGGCCACGAGGCGGGCGTGTGGGTCGGGATCTGTGGCGAGATGGCTGGCGATCCCGCCCTCACCGAACTGCTCGTCGGCCTCGGACTCGACGAACTCTCGATGAGCGCCGTAACGATCCCGGACGTGAAGGCCGCAGTCGAGAACACCGACCGCGAGCGGGCACGCGACCTCGCCGAGCGCGCGCTCGCGGCCGCAACGAAAGACGACGTGATTCGGGCGCTCGATGGGGAGTTGTAGCTCCGTCGTCGTTGTCCGACCGATGGCACACGGGGGGCGACGGACATGAACGTCAGTAAGAGCTTTTACCCCGTGCACCAATGTGAAGTGGTACCATGAAAAAACTGATCAACGAGCCGGAGGACGTCGTCGACGAGATGCTCGACGGGATGGTCGCGGCCCACCCCCAACAAGTACGGCGGCTCGACGGCATCGAGGTGCTCGTGCGCGTGGACGGGCCGGTGGAGAACAAGGTGGGAATCGTCAGCGGCGGTGGGAGCAGCCACGAGCCGACGCACGCGGGGTATCTCGGTCCCGGTATGTTGGACGGCGCGGCCGCCGGCGAGATGTTCACCTCGCCCACCGCCGACCAACTGGGCGAGACGATCGAGGCCTGTGACGGCGGCGAGGGCGTCCTCTGCGTGGTGAAGAACTACGAGGGCGACGTGATGAACTTCGACACCGCCGCGGAGATGGCCGACATGGAGGGCGTCGAGGTCGCACAGGTAGTGGTGAACGACGACGTGGCCGTCGAGGATTCCCTCTATACCTCGGGCCGGCGCGGGGTCTGCGGGACCATCTTCGTCCACAAGGTCGCTGGCGCGAAGGCTGCTCAAGCGGGATCCCTCTCGGAGGTTGCCGCGGTCGCCGAGAAGGCCATCGACCGCGTGGGGACGATGGGAATGGCGCTCACCTCGTGTGTCACGCCCGAGAAGGGCGAACCCACCTTCGAGTTGGGCGAGGACGAAATCGAACTCGGCATCGGCATCCACGGGGAACCTGGTACGGAGCGCACCGGCGTAATGACCGCCGACGAGGTGGCCGACCACCTCACTGAAGCGGTGCTCGCGGACCTCGAACTCGATGCGGGCGCGGAGGTGGCGACCATCGTCAATGGGATGGGCGGGACGCCCCTCTCCGAGCTCTACATCGTCAACCGCCGGGTCCAGGAGGTGCTCGGCGAGCGCGACATCGAAACGTGGGATGGGTGGGTCGGCGACTACATGACCTCGCTCGACATGTGTGGCTGTTCGATCACCGTCATGGAACTCGACGCGGAGCTGAAGGAGCTGCTCGCGTTCCCGGTCGACACGCCCGCGCTGACGGTGGCCGAGTGAGCGCGCTCGGTGCGGCCGACGGGAAGCGGCGGAGGGCAACGGACCGATGGGCGAGCACGGGCCGATGGCCGGGATGCGGCGAACCAGCGCCCGGCACAAACGCTTTGACGCTCTCCCGAGAGTAGACGGTATGACAGACGAGGATGCACAGCGCGAGGCGCTGCTGGACGCCATCGAGAGCGTCGCGGCGCGGTTGGCCGCGGAGAAATCACACCTCACCGAACTGGACTCGGCCATCGGCGACGCCGACCACGGGGCGAACATGGATCGCGGGTTCGAGGCCGTCGTGGAGGCGGTCGAGGAGCTGGACGAGGCGTCGGTCGCCGAGATAACGAAGACCGTCGGGGTGACGCTCGTCTCGACGGTCGGCGGCGCGTCGGGGCCGCTGTACGGCGGGTCGATCATGTCCGCCAGTACGGAGTTGGGGCCGGGCATCACCGCCGAGACGGCCGTCGCGTTCGCGGAGGCCTATCTCGAAAAGGTCCAGGACAGGGGTGGCGCGCAGGTCGGCGCGAAAACGATGGTGGACGCCCTGACGCCGGCGGTCCACACGC
This sequence comes from Halobacteriales archaeon SW_9_67_24, assembly GCA_003022685.1. GTDB lineage: Archaea > Halobacteriota > Halobacteria > Halobacteriales > Halococcaceae > Halococcus. The sequence goes on from PXSV01000006.1 coordinate 5,352, forward strand.
TCAAGAAATCGATCGAACAGGACGACCTCGCTCCGCTGGAGGCGCTGGCGAAGGCGGTCGACGCCGCCGAGCGCGGCGTGCGATTCACGACGCCGATCCGGGCGAAGAAGGGGCGCGCGTCGTATCTGGGCTGGCGCTCCGTTGGTCATCGAGACCCTGGCGCGACGAGCACGCTGTTCATCCTCGAAGAGCTGTTGGAGACGGCCGAGGACCACCTCGACGGCGGTGCGGAGCGCGACGCGACCGCGACGACGACGCCCGACAAAACGCCCGAAGCCGACGGTGATGGAGTGGATGGTGAGGGGACGGACGCGGAGGGTGGGTAATCGATGATCGGACTCGTAGTGGTCTCACACAGCGCAAAGGCCGCGGCGGGTATCGTCGAGATCGCCGCCGAGATGGGCGGCGAAGGGGCAAAAATCGAACCCGCCGGCGGCGATCCTGAGGGTGGTGTCGGGACAGCGGTCGAAAGAATCGCGTCGGCCATCGAGCGCGCGGCTGACGGCGACGGCGTCGTGGTGTGCTGTGACCTCGGCAGCGCGGTGATGAACGCCGAAATGGCGGTCGAGACGGTCAACATCGGGGACGAAGTCGTGATCGCCGACGGCCCGATACTGGAGGGTGTGCTCAACGCCGCCGTCGAGGCGACGAGCCCGCAGGCCACGGTGGAGTCGGTCGTCGCGGCCGTCGAGGCGGCACGCGACCTCTGAGGTTGCGACGACCGCCGGTGTTGAGCGCCTCGCGCGTGTGGGTTCGCCTACAATGCCGGACGTCCATCTCGACGAGGACACCGTCGACCGGCTCGACCGACTGCGGGTCGACGAGGAGTCCTACGACGAGATCGTGACCGAACTCATCAACATCTACGAGACCGAAGAACGAACGCTGTTCCGTGGCGGCAGTCCCTAACTCTTCGCGCTCGCGCGGACGTCGTCCCACTTGCCCCGTTCTTCGAGGCGTTCCTGGAGCGCGTCGGCGTAGCGCTGGGTCAGTCGCTCGGCGGCGTCGATCCGTTCCCGATCCGTGCCGTCGTCGCCGCCCATCCCGAGCGCGTTCTTGACCGAGCCGAGGCCCCCGCCCCCGCCATCGCTCCCGTCCGAGCCTCCGCCGCCCATCGCGACCCATGCTGCCGCCCACGTTGTCGAGTTCCGACATGATATGTGGGAGGTTGTCGGTGTTCGCGACGAGACGGTCCTCGCCGTCGGCCGAGCCCTCGACCTCGAACTCGACGGCGGTCATGATGAGCCCCCACTGCTGGCGGGAGAACTGGGAGTTTTCGACCGTGGAGGCGAACTCCTGGTCGACGGCCATCCGATCGCCGGCGATCTTGTCGCTCCACTCGCGATTGCTCATGACTCGGGTTGGAGAGGGGCGCGTATCAGGCTTCCGCGCGTAGCGGTGCGGCTGTGGCGGCGGTCGTGGAGCGGCTGCGGTGGTGGTGCGGTGCGGCTGTGGTTGCGGATGTGGTGGTGCGGTACCCGGCGTCTCGACGAACGACGTGAGCCGAGGCTCAGGAGAGCTTCGCTCTCTTGATGGATGAAGGGCGAGCGTCGGGCGGTGCGAACGGAGTGAGCAGCG
>PXSV01000006.1:6943-15923 GCA_003022685.1 Halobacteriales archaeon SW_9_67_24
AAGCGCCGGCGACACCGCCGAATACGCGAACGGGGAACGGAGTGACCCGTGAGCGCCGCAGGCGCGAGGGCTTCGGCGGTGTTGTGCAGTCGTGGGAAGCGCCGTATGGGCGCAAGCGGAACTCCGTGGACGGATCGGGAACACGGTGCTTGCGTGGCTCTGCTGCGCGACCCGCCCGAGGTGTGCAGCGCCCTACTTTCGTCGTCTCGTGACGGGCTAAAAACGGCGAAGACTTTTTGATAACCACGAGTTATTTAAGAGTATGGACCTGCCGACGCCCGACGACCTCCGCGAACGCCGCCACGAGGTCGATCTCACTCAGAGCGCGCTCGCCGAGCGGGCGGAGGTCTCCCAGCCGTTGATCGCACGGGTCGAGAGCGGCGATGTCGATCCCAGGCTCTCGACACTCCGGCGGATCGTAACCGCGCTCGACGCCGCGGAAGGCGCGATTCGGCGCGCGCGCGATCTAATGGGCGAGTCGGTCGTCCACGTCGCGCCCGACGACAGCGTTCGGGAGGCGATCGACCGAATGGGCGAGGCGGGCTACTCCCAGCTCCCGGTGGTCCACGACGAGTATCCAGTGGGGATCATCTCGAACAGCGACATCCGTCGCGCCGGCACCGACGACGCCGCCGCACTCCCCGTGGCCGACGTGATGCGCGAATCGATCACGACCGTGGCTCCCGACGCGACGCTCGACGCGGTCGACACCCACCTCGATCACCACGACGCGGTCATCGTCGTCGAGAACGGCCGGATGGCCGGGATCATCACCGAGGCCGACGTGGCCGCCCACTTGTCCTGAAGACCCACTGTTTTTGCAGGAGGTCCTCCCTCGCGCTCCCTCAAACCCCTTCCAAAAACCTGGACTGATACTCTCGGACAGAACTGTCTCGGAAACGACAGTGGAATATCCAGTTGCTGTCCGACGTCTTCGGCCGGTCGATATTCACGTGTCCCTGTCCGACAGTATGAAAACTCCCGCTCGTTCGCTTCGCTCACTCGCGGCGAACCGCGCTCGCGTCGCTCACGGCCGTTCCTCGCCGTTCGCATTGAGGTGCTCACTATGTTCGCACCTCGCGCCGCTCGCGCGGATGCTACATCCCCGCAACCGCACAGGACCGCCCGAGCCCTCACTCGCTGCGCTCGTTCGCCCTCGATCCACCGAGGAACCGCACCGCAGCCGTACAGCACCGCCGAAGCCCTCGGGCGCTCGCTTCCTACGGTCGCTCGCGCCCTCGCCCTTCATCCACCAAGCCCACGCCGCTCCGCACTGCCGCACCGCCGCACCGCATCCGCACCGCCCCGCGCGGCGCGTGCTACGCTTCCTCGCCTTCCGTGTCGTGTTCGATGGTCTCGACGATGTCGAGCGGCACGTCACGGAGCGCACCGCCGACCTCGCTTTTCGCGATCCGCTGGGCGTGCTCGCGGCCGTCGGCGTTGAAAATCTCGATTTCGAGGACGAGCCCCACGATCGCGGTGCCGGCCGCGACGAACGCCGAGTCGAACGGCTCGCCACAGGCCGGACAGCCGGTTGCGCCGACGTCGACCTCGACGTAGGACTTGTCGCGCCCGTTGAGCCGCTTGCCGGCCTCGCTGACCGCGACCCCGATCGCGTCGTCGACGTCCTCGACGTCCCGGACCAGCCACGCCGCCTCCAGCGCCACGAGATAATCGCTCATACCCCGTGTGGGTTCCCCGGCGTGACGTGCCTTGTGGTTCCTCGATTCCACGGTCAGTACGTTCGATCGGACGCAGGCGAAGGACTGGCTTTATCAGCGTCGGGGCCCGAACGAGAGGTATGCCTCAGCTTCCCGACGGTCAGAACCTCCCTCTGCCCGGTCAGCAGACGACTGACGGTATCTACGAGCCCGAACTCGGTTCGCTCCCCGAGCCCGATACGGACAAGGGAGAGATGACGAAAACCGGCACGACAACCGTCGGTCTCACGACGAGCGAGGGGGTCGTGCTCGCCACCGACAGACGGGCGAGCCTCGGTAACATGGTCTCGAGCAAGCAGGCCCAGAAGATCGCGGAGATCCACCCCCGCGGCGCGCTCACCATTTCCGGGGCGGTCAGCGCGGCCCAGGCGCTCATCAGCAACCTCCAAGCGGAGGTCGACCTCTACGAGGCTCGCCGCGGCGAGGAGATGACCATGCAGGCGCTCTCGACACTGACCTCGAACTTCCTCCGTAGTGGCGCGTTCTTCATCGTCCAGCCCATCCTCGGCGGCGTCGACGACGAGGGGAGCCACATCTACGCGATCGATCCCTCGGGTAGCGTCATGGAGGAGGAGTACAACGCCACCGGCTCTGGTTCGCCCTTCGCCTACGGTGTTCTCGAACAGCAGTACGAGGAGGGCATGAGCAACGAGGAGGCCGAGACGGTCGCCGCACACGCCGTCAAGAGCGCGGTCGAGCGTGACACCGCCAGCGGCAACGGCATCATCGTCTCCACGATCACCGACGAGGGCGTCACGATCGACGAGTACGAGAATCTCGACCAGGTGCTGTAAGGTACTGTCGAACGCTCACTTTTTTTGCCGGACGGGATCGCACCGTCGCCTTTCGTCCGTCGAAGCCCCGAAAGCGGTTCGAAAAACAGGGAGCCGCGGGGCGCTCAGTCGCTTCTCGAGAGAACGTCCACGCACGCTACGTGATCGCCGTCGTCGACTTTCATCACCGTCACGCCCATCGTGTTCCGGCCCACGGTCGAGATGTCGCCGACCCTGGTGCGCATGATCTGGCCGCCCTCACTCATCACCACGAGGTCGTCCGCGCCCGTCGCGACCTCGATAGCCGTCACGCGGCCGTTCCGATCGTTCGTCTTGATGTCCTTCAGCCCCTTGCCGTAGCGCGATTGGGTCCGGTACTCGCCCATCGGCGTGCGCTTGCCGTACCCGTTCTCGGTGACGGTCAGCAGGTCGGTATCGTCGCTCGCGGCAACCACGCCCGCGACCGCATCGCCGTTCGTGAGTTTGATTCCGTTTACGCCGCGCGCGCTCCGGCCCATCTCTCGGGCCTCCTCCTTCGGGAACCGGATCGCCATTCCCTGCTGGGTGGCGATCAAGAGATCGCCGCCGTCGTCGGTGACCTCGACGTCGACGAGTTCGTCACCGTCCTCTAGGCGGGTGGCAATCAGACCGTTGGAGTGGATGTTGTCGAAGTCGGTCGCACAGGTGCGTTTGACGTAGCCCTCGCGCGTGACCATCGTGAGACACTCCTCCGCGCCGAGATCGTCGGTCGCCACGACCGCCGTGATGTCCTCGCCGTCGTCGAGATCCACGAGGTTGATCGCCGACTTCCCGCGGGCGGTCCGGCCCATCTCGGGCACCTCGTAGACCTTCAGTCGATAGACGTACCCCTGGTTGGTGAAACACAGCAGGTAGTCGTGGGTGTCCGCCCGGAACACCGTCGAGACCCGGTCGCCCTCCTTGAGTTTCGTCCCGATGATCCCCTTGCCGCCCCGACCCTGCGAGTCGAACTCGCTCGCGGGCATCCGCTTGATGTAGTCGTTCTCGGTCATCACGACGATGACCTCCTCGTCGGGGATGAGGTCCTCGCGCGTGACGGTCCCGTAGTCCTCGATGATCCGCGTCCGGCGGTCGTCGGCGTACTCCTCTCTGACCTCGCGGAGCTCCTCGGTGATGACCCGATCGAGTTCGGCGTCGCTTGCGAGGATGGTTTCGAGGCGCTCGATCTCGGCCTCCACGTCCGCGTGTTCGTCCTCGATCCCCTCGGCTTCGAGCGCGGTCAGGCTGCCGAGCTGCATCCGGACGACGTGGTCGGCCTGGCGCTCGGAGAACTCGTAGGCCTGCCTGAGTGCGGTCTTCGCCGCATCGCGGTCCTCGGCCTCCCGGATGCGCTCGACCACGTCCTCGGCGTATTCGAGCGCGGTCAACCGTCCTTCGAGGATGTGGGCGCGGTCCTCGGCCTCTGCGAGGTCGTGTTCGGAACGCCGCCGGACGACCTCGCGGCGGTGTTCGAGGTAGTGGCCGAGGAGTTCCTTCAGATCGAGCACTTGGGGTTCGCCGTCGACCAGTGCGAGGTTGATCACCCCGAAGGTCTTTTCGAGGCAGTGTTCGAGCAGTTGGTTCTCGACGACATCGGTCAGCGCGCCCCGCTTGAGTTCGACGACGATCCGGATTCCGTCTCTGTCCGATTCGTCCCGGAGGTCCGAGACCCCTTCCAGCGTGCCGTCGTTGACGAGATCGGCGACGTGCTCGACGAGTTTGGCCTTGTTCTGCTGGTAGGGGAGTTCGGTGATGACGATCCGTTCGCGGTCGCCCATCTCCTCGATCTCGTAGCTCGCACGCATCCGGACTCGGCCGCGACCAGTGGTGTACGCCGAGTGGATCGCCTCACGCCCGACGATTTCCGCACCGGTCGGGAAGTCGGGGCCCTTGACGTACTCCATCAGGTCCTCGACCTCACAGTTGGGATTCTCGATCAGGTGGATCGTGGCGTCGATCACCTCGCCCAGATTGTGCGGTGGGACGTTCGTGCTCATCCCGACGGCGATCCCCGACGAGCCGTTGACGAGGAGGTTCGGGTACGCCGCGGGGAGAACGCCCGGCTCTTCGAGGCGGTCGTCGTAGTTCGGCTGGAAGTCGACGGTGTCCTTCCCGATGTCCGCGAGCAGTTCCTCCGAAATCGGGCTCATCCGGGCTTCGGTGTAGCGCATCGCGGCGGGTGGTAATCGCCCATCGTGTCGCCAACGACAGAGGAGGATTTGCGGTGGCCGGAGCCGCTGGTGACGCCCTCCTCGTGCATCGCGTAGAGAATGCGCCGGTGGACGGGTTTGAGGCCGTCGCGGACGTCGGGGAGTGCGCGCCCGGCGATGACGCTCATCGCGTAGTCGATGTACGACTGTTCCATCTCGTCTTCGATCCGGACGGCATCGATGTCCGCGGCTGCGTCCGGACTGGATTGGGGAATGTCTGAGCTCATGGATCAGTTTTTATGCGGAGTTTTGAAACGACTGTTCGCGGCGACCAGCCGCCGCGGCGGTCCCCGGTGCGGCGGCGGTGCGGTTGCGGTGCGGTTTCTGGTGGACGAAGGGCGAGGCCGTGAGCGCAGCAAACGGCCGAGGGCTTCTGCGGTGCTGTGCGGCGGCGGTCCTGGTGGACATGAAAAGGGCGAGCGAGCGCCGTCAGGCGCGAGCGAGGGCTTTCTCATATATCAACCCACTCGGCGTCGGTCGCGTGGCTCTTGATGAACTCCCGGCGGGGTTCGACGGAGTCACCCATCAGCACCGAGAACATCTTGTCGGCGGCGGCGGCGTCCTCGAGGGTGATCTGCTTCAGAATCCGGTTCTCGGGGTTCATCGTGGTTTCCCAGAGCTGGTCGGGGTTCATCTCGCCGAGGCCCTTGAACCGCTGGACCTGATCGGGAGTGCCGCCACAGACTTCCTCGACGATCCGATCGCGCTCGGCCTCGGTCATTGCGTCGTAGGTCTCGCCGCCGTTGCGCACCCGGTAGAGGGGGGGCTGGGCGGCGTAGACGTACCCGGCCTCGATCAGCGGCGTGAGATAGCGATAGAGCAAGGTGAGATACAGCGTTCGGATGTGTGCGCCGTCGACGTCGGCGTCGGTCATGATGACGATCTTCTGATAGCGCACGTCCTCGATATCGAACTCCTCGCCGACGCCCGCCCCGATCGCGGTGATGAGGTTCCGGATCTTCTCGTTTTCGAGAATTCGGTCGAGTCTGTGCTTCTCGACGTTGAGCACCTTCCCGAACAGGGGCAGGATCGCTTGGAACTCCCGGTCGCGGCCCTGTTTGGCGCTCCCGCCAGCGCTGTCACCTTCCACGATGAACAGTTCGGCCTCCTCGGGGTCGCGGGTCTGACAGTCGGCGAGCTTGCCGGGGAGGGCGGTGGATTCGAGCGCCGATTTCCGCCTGGTGAGCTCCTCGGCCTTCTTCGCTGCCCGGCGGGCCTTCGCGGCCTCGACCGCCTTGCCGATCGCCGCCTTCGCGGTGTCGGGGTGTTCCTCGAAGTAGGTATCGAGGTGTTCGTGGACCGCGCTCTCGACGATCCCGCGGACTTCGCCGTTGCCGAGCTTGGTTTTGGTTTGGCCCTCGAACTGTGGGTCGGGGTGTTTGATCGAGATGACCGCAGTCAGCCCCTCGCGGATGTCACTCCCCTTGAGATTCTCGCCGTCGAGCGGTTTGAGGAGACCGTTCTCGCTGGCGTAGTCGTTGACGACCCGCGTCAGTGCAGTCTTGAACCCGGTGAGATGCGTGCCGCCTTCATGGGTGTTGATGTTGTTGGCGAAGGCGTGGATCGAGCCCCGGAGCTCGTCGGTGGTCTGCATCGCCACCTCGACCGCGACCTCGCCGTCGTCGACCGCGGCGGTGTCCTCGAAGTAGATGACCTCCTCGTGGAGCGCGCTTTTCGACTCGTTGAGGTAGACCACGAACTCCCGGATCCCACCGTCGTATCGGAACCGCTCCTGGCTGCCATCGCGGCCGTCCTTCAGTTCGATCTCGACCCCGGAGTTGAGGAAGGCGAGTTCGCGCAGGCGATTGGCAAGCGTCGAGGCCTCGAACGCCGTTGTGGAGAAGATGGCGTCGTCCGGCCAGAACTGGAGTTCGGTGCCCGTCTCCTCGTCGGCTCCGAGGTCCCGGACGCGCTCGATCTCGCCCTCTGGCGCGCCGTGATCGAAGCGCTGTTTCCAGACCGCACCGTCGCGTTTCACCGTCACTTCGACCCACTTCGAGAGCGCGTTTACCACCGAAACCCCGACGCCGTGGAGGCCACCCGAGACCTGGTAGGACTCCTTGTCGAACTTCCCGCCGGCGTGGAGCACGGTCATGATTACTTCGAGGGCGGACTTGCCGTCCTCGTGCTCGTCGACCGGGATCCCCCGCCCGTCGTCGGTCACGCTGACCGAGGGGTCCTCGTCGTCGTGGATCGTGACCTCGATCGAGTCACAGTGGCCGGCAAGCGCCTCGTCGATGGCGTTGTCGACCACCTCGTAGACCAGATGATGGAGACCGCGAGCGTCGGTCGAGCCGATGTACATCGCCGGGCGCTTTCTGACTGCTTGGAGCCCTTCGAGTACCTGAATCTGACGGGCTCCGTACTCGTCGTGAGACATTGAATCTACTGTTCGTACGCCGCCAGAGACAATAAAACCCTCGCACGCGCGCGAACGCGCACACTGCTGCCGTCACTCGGTTTTCGCCGCTCGATGGTGTGAAACGATACCCGAGCACGCGGGTGTCGAGGTGGGGCACTTTCACTTCCGGAGAGCTATCGCGGGGTTTTACCCCTCCCGGCCCGCAGAGCGGGTAATGCCCTCGCTCCAGTCGACGCTCGACGAGGAGGGGGTCGCCGACGAGCTCGCGGCGGGCCAGCGCGCGATCTCCATTGCCGAGTTCTTCGAGAAGAACAAGCACATGCTCGGGTTCGACAGCGGAGCCCGAGGTCTCGTGACTGCGGTCAAGGAGGCCGTCGACAACGCCCTCGACGCCGCCGAGGAGGCCGGCCATCTCCCCGATATCTACATCGAAATCGAGGAAGCCGGCGACTACTACCGCCTGGTGGTCGAGGACAACGGGCCCGGGATCACCGCCGGGGAACTCCCGAAGGTGTTCGGCAAACTCCTCTATGGCTCCCGGTTCCACAAGCGTGAGCAAGCACGGGGTCAACAGGGGATCGGCATCTCGGCGGCGGTGCTTTACTCCCAGCTTACGAGCGGCAAGCCCGCGAAGATCACGAGCCGAACCCAGGGCAGCGAGGACGCCAAATACTTCGAACTCATCATCGACACCGACACCAACGAGCCCGAGGTGTCGGTCGACGAGACGACGACGTGGGACCGGCCACATGGCACGCGGATCGAGCTCGAAATGGAGGCGAACATGCGCGCGCGCTCGCAGCTCCGGGATTACGTCAAACACACCGCAGTCGTCAATCCCCACGCGCGAATCGAGCTGCGCGAGCCGAACGGCGAGTTCAAGGCCGAGCGTGCGACCGATCGGCTTCCCGCCGACACCGAAGAGATCCGCCCGCACCCCCACGGGGTCGAACTCGGCACGCTCCTCAAGATGCTCGATTCGACCGACTCGTACAGCGTTTCGGGGTTCCTCCAGGGCGAGTTCACCCGCGTCGGCGGGAAGACCGCAACGAGCGTGATCGAGCGGTTCAACGATCATCACTACGGTCGCGAGATGGCGTGGCAACCCCCGAAAACCCACGACGACACCGACATCGAAGCCGCCGTCACGGACGCGGTAGCGAACAAGGGACGCGAGGCGACCGACGTGTTCGCGGCGGCGGTCGCCGACCGGGTGGCCGAGCGCGAACGGCTCGCCCACCACGACATCGTGGAAATCGTCGCGAACGCGGCCGACGCCGCCGAAGCCGACACGGGGACGGCCTTCGGCGACACAGTACAGGGGAAGGCCGTCGCGGCCGCGTGGAACGCAGTCCGAACCGATCTCGACGCCGACCTCTACGCCCTGGTCGACGGTGCGACGAGCACGCGGAAGGACGATGTCGTCGTCGAGTCGTTCGCCGAGCGCCTGGCAGCGAAGTTCGATGACGGCGACGAGGAGGGCGGACGCGACCGCCTGACCCGCGACACCCTCCGTGGGTACGTCGACCGGGCCGCGGACATGACCGCCGAGCGCGACGACGTCTCCTTCGGCGAGACAGCCCGCGAGAACGTGATCGGGGCGATCTGGAACGCCTGTCGCACCGTGCCGGACGAGCCGCCGAACGTGCGAACGATCGCCGACGACCGTGATACGGCGAGCGCGCTGCTCGACGCGATGCGCGAGACCGACATCATCGCGCCGCCGACGGGCTGTCTCTCGCCCATCACCGCCGACCTCGTGCGATCGGGACTCGAAAAGGAGTTCGACGCCGATTTCTACGCCTCGGCAACGCGGGACGCCGGCGTTCACGGTGGCGACCCGTTCATCGTCGAAGCGGGGATCGCCTACGGCGGCGACCTCGCCGCGGAGGGCGG
>PXSV01000007.1 GCA_003022685.1 Halobacteriales archaeon SW_9_67_24
ACGGCCGGGCTCTCGACCGCCATCACCGGCTGCTCGCGGACTGGGTACTCGCCGGCGAGAAAGCGTTCGATCCCACTTGTCTCGTCCTCGCGAGGAAGCGATGCGACCCCGTCGACGCCGATCGGGAGAACCGGACCGTCGACGCCGGCGGCGACGCACTCGTCCAATCCGTCGTCGCCGACGGCCACCACGGCGTCGGCGTTGGTGGCGACGGTTTCTTCCGGGCCTGCAACGACGCCACCGGCCCCGGCGACCGCCTCGGCGATCCCGGTCGCGTCGGCATCGGGCGCGACGATACCGACGCTAATCGGTCCACGATCGCTCGCCGGCGCGCCATCGCTCATCGATTCCCGTTGCGCGCGGCGGGGCAAAAGACCCCGGACTCGGGGCGATCGGCCGAACATCGGTGTTGCTCCACCGTCGGTCGTCGTCCGAACTGTCTTCGCGTTCGGTTCATAGGGTCGGTTGGAAGTCCTTCCGGGATCGACCGCACGATGGCGTGCGGTCGCACCGGTAAACGCTTCCAACCGACCCTATCAGTCCGATCCCCCGCTTCCCGAACGCTCAAGCGGAACCGAGCCGATCGGTGGCGCATGACCGAGTGGATCGGCGACGTCTTCACCAGCGATGCAGGCTGGAACCACCTCGAAACGCTCGTCGACATCGGCGACCGGATGGCCGGCAGCGACGGCGAGCGTCAGGCAGCAGAAGCAACCCGCGACGCGCTGGCGGATGTCGGCGCGCGAAACGCTCGACTGGCGGAGTTCGACGTCCAGGGGTGGACCCGCGGCTCCGCGTCGATCGGTGCCGGCAACCGCAGCCGCGAGACGATCGCGCTCCCGCGAAGCCCCGCGGGCGAGGTCTGGGGCGAGTTCGTGGATCTCGGCTACGGCCTCCCGAGCGATTTCGAGGCGAACGACATCGAGGGGAAGGTCGTGATGGTCGCCTCGAACGTTCCGGGCCACTACGATCGGTTCATCCACCGCCGGGAGAAGTACTACTACGCCGTCGACGGAGGTGCGGCCGCGTTCGTCTTCCGGAACCACGTCGAGGGCTGCCTCCCGCCGACCGGGAGCGTCGGCACCGAGAACGCACCGATCGGCGATATCCCTGCGATCGGCGTGAGCAAGGAGGTCGGGTCGCGGCTCTCGCGGCGTCACGAGGGCGAGACAGTCGAGGTGTCGGTCGACGCCGACGTTCACGACGCGACCAGTCAGAACGTTCACGCTGACCTCGGCCCCGACACCGACGAAGCACTCCCGCGCTCGAAGGGCGCGAGGCGGAACTCGACACACGAGTCCACCTCGTCGTCTACGGTGCCGAGGAGGTCGGCCTGGTGGGCTCGGCCCACGACGCCGACGAGCGCGACCACGACTCGATCAAGGCCATCGTCAACAACGACGGCGTCGTCCGTGGACGGACGCTCAGCGCCCACACCCACGGGTTCGACGCGCTCGACGATCTCGTCACCGGGGTGGCCGAGGACTTCGATCACCCGGTCACGACGATCCCCGACCAGGGGCCCCACAGCGACCACTGGCCCTACGTTCAATGGGGCGTTCCCGGGTACCACCTGATGAGCGAGACGGGCGACGAGGGACGCGGGTGGGGCCACACGTTCGCGGACACGCTCGACAAACTCGAAGTCAGGGACCTCCGCGAACAATCGATCCTCCTCACCGAACTGTGCGTTCGACTCGCGGACGAGGGTTTCGCGGTCGAGCACGAAGAGCCCGAAGCGATCGCGGCGGCGCTCGAAGCCGAGGACCTCGCAGCGGGCATGAAGGTCATCGGCGACTGGCCCTACGGCGAGTAAGCCGATTCGGCCCCGAGCGAGACCCGGCTGAGAGCGAGCCTTTTTAGCCCGCCGCCGCCGGTCACAACCGTATGCGCGACGTGCTCGCGGCGTGGCGGCCGGTCATCGACAGGGAGATCGAGCGGCTGCTCCCCCGCGAGACCGACGACGAGTACGTCACGACCGCGTTCGGCGAGCCGACCTACGAGTACGATCCGACCGCCATCCAGCACGCGCTCCCCGAGCCGATCTGGAACCTGCTCGATCGGGGCGGCAAGCGCTGGCGCGCGGTGGTCTGCTGTCTCCTGATCGACGGGTTCGGCGACGACCCCCACGAGTATCTCCCCTACGCGTGCATCCCCGAGATCATCCACAATGGGACGATCATCGTCGACGACATCGAGGACGGCGCGACGATGCGCCGCGGCGAACCCGCACTCCACCGCGAGGTCGGCCTCGACATCGCGCTCAACGCCGGCAACGCGATGTACTTCCTCCCCTTGAACATCGTCGCTCACGATCCCGGCGATCTCGCTCCCGAAACGCGGCTCGCGATCTACGAGATGTTGATGTACGAGCTCAACAGAACGCATCTCGGTCAGGGGATCGACATCCACTGGCACAACGACGAGGCAATTCGGATGACCGAGCCCCAGTACCTCGAGATGTGTGCGTGCAAAACCGGGTGTCTCGGCCGAATCGTCGCGCGGCTCGCCGCCCTCGTCACGGGCCAGTCCGACGAGGTCGAACGCCACGCCGCGCGCTACGCCGAGCGGATGTCCGTCGCCTTCCAGATCGGCGACGACATCCTCGACATCGAGACCGCCGACGAGGACGGCGGCGCGTTCGGCAAGGGCGTCGGCAACGACGTCCGCGAGGGCAAGAAGACGCTGATGGCGATCCACGCGGCGAACGAGGCGGATCCCGAACGCGCCGCACGGTTGGAGGAGATCCTCTGGGCCGAGGAGAACTCCGACGACGAGATCCGTGAGGCGATCGCGATCCTCCGCGGGACCGACAGCGTGGCGTACGCCCGCGAGCGCGCGCTCGAACTCGCTGCGGAGGCGCGCGACGCCCTCGGCGAACTCCCGATCGACGAGGACATCGCCGACGACCTCGCGGCGTTCACCCGGTTCGTGATCGAACGCGACGCCTGACCCGGCCCCCAGGCTGGAGTCGGCGAGTCAGGGACGATCCCGGCGGCGTCAGTTCCGTCTCTCCGGTCGTAGCGATCCCCGTTTCCAACCGTGCGTTCGTTCCGGTGTGTCGCTCCGGGCGACCGAGTTTTTCTCGATCGAAACGGCCCATCCACAATGCTTATGCCCGGCGCATCGGTGGGTTAGAGTGATCGACCAAACGCATGGGGTTCACAACCGGGCTGCGGTATCGCGTCACGAGCGGCCTCGGAACGGCCGTTCTCGTCGTGCTCTCGATCATAGTGGTGAACCATCCGTTCGCCCAACGCCTGCTGACGTCGCTCCCCCTCTTCGATCGGCTCGAACCGACGACGCTCACGAACGGCGCACTGACGCTCATCACGGCCACGGCCCTCGTCGTGGTGTTCGTCGCCCTGATGCCGCTGTTGAAGCCGCGGCCGCGGCGGATCCTCGATACGGTCTCGCTTTCGGTCCGACGGCTGCTCGGTGCGAGTCTCGCGCTCGCCGCGATCGGCTACCTCGACTACTCCTACCGGCTGCCGCGAACGACCCTCGCGGCGACGACGGCGCTGCTGTGTTGCTGTCTGCCGGCGTGGTTCGTCGCGATCCGTCGTCGGCCGGCGGTCGGGAGCGAACGGGTCGTGCTGGTCGGCGACGATCCCACGGCGATGGAGGAACTGCTCGACACGACCGATCTCTCAGTCGTGGGGTACGTCGCGCCAACGATCCAGTACGACCCCGCGCCCGCGAGCGAGGACTCGCCGGTGCGGTTCGCCGACGGCGGCACGCACCGACACGCCAGACTCAACGGCCTCGACTGTCTCGGGGGGCTCTCCCGGCTCGACGAGACGTTCGTCGAACACGACATCGACACGGCGGTGCTCGCGTTCGAGCGATCGGACCGCGCGGAGTTCTTCAGCGCGCTCGCGGTCTGCTACGACCACGGCGTTCGGGCGAAGGCCCACCGGAAACACGCCGACAGCGTTTTGACGACCGACACGAGCGTGGTCGGCCTCGTCGACATCGAACTCGAACCGTGGGACTGGGAGGACCGGGCGCTGAAGCGGGCCTTCGACGTCGCGTTCGCCGCAACGGGGTTGCTGGTGTTGGCCCTCGTGATCGTCGTGCTCTCCGTCATGATCAAGGTGGACGACGGCGGGCCGGTTCTCTACAGTCAGAAACGGACTGCCGAGTTCGGCGAGACGTTCGAGGTGTACAAGTTCCGGAGCATGGTCCCGGACAGCGAGGACACGGTTCCCGTCGACGATCCCGAAAACGACCGAATCACCCGGGTCGGTCGCGTCCTCCGGCGGACACATCTGGACGAGATCCCACAGCTCGGTGCGATCCTCATCGGCCACATGAGTGTCGTCGGACCCCGAGCAGTATGGATCGACGAGGAAGAACGCCTCGAAGCGGAGATCAGTACGTGGCGGAAGCGATGGTTCGTCAAACCCGGTTTGACCGGGCTCGCGCAAGTGAACGACGTTTCAAGTACGGATCCGGCCGAGAAGTTCCGGTACGACACGCAGTACATCCACCAGCAGTCGTTCTGGGTCGACGTGAAGATCGTGGTCCGCCAGGTCTGGCAGGTCGTGAGCGAGGCGGTGTCGGTGTTCGCCGCCGACGAGTAGACGAACGATCGTTCCCGAGAGCGTCGCAATCGAGACGCGGTCGAAGTCGCCGGATGAGAGTATGGCAAGCGGTCGTCGATGATCAAATATGCGAATATATACCAAACCCACATGATAGACTAATATCGATCTGCCGGAAACCCTTTTATAACATCGTCACGAACGTCACCACACGCGCGAGGACAGTCATGACAGGAAACGAACTCATCTGGCGGATCGCGGGCGGTTCCGGCGACGGGATCGACTCGACCAGCCAGAGCTTCACCAAGGCACTGATGCGGGCCGGACTGAACGTCTTCACGCACCGACACTACCCGTCGCGCATCCGTGGCGGGCACACCTACGTCGAGGTCCGCGCGGCCGAGCACGCGGTGAAATCCCGCGGGGACGGTTTCAACTTCCTGCTCGCGCTCGGCGACAGCTTCGCGCGCAACCCCCAAGACGAGGCCTACTACGGCAACGAGGAGGCCAGACCGCTCTCGGAGAACCTCGATGACCTCCGGGAGGGCGGCGTGATCGTCTACGACGAGGGGCTGCTCGACGCCAGCGAGATCGAGGACTTCGAGGAGCGGGTCGAAGAAAACGACTGGCACGTCTACCCGATGGACCTCCGCACGATCGCGCGCGAGCACGGCCGCGAAATCATGCGCAACACCGCCGGGGTGGCCGTGACGGCCGCGCTCCTCGGGATGGACACCGACCCCTTCGAGGAACTGATGAGCGACAACATGGGCGGGGACATCCTCGAAGCCAACCTCACCGTCTTGGAAGAAGCTTACGGGAAGGCAGCGGACCTCGATCACAGCCACGATCTCGAAGCGCCCACTGCCGAGGCGCACGACGAACAGCAGGTGTTGCTCAACGGCTCGAACGCGCTCGCGTACGGCGCGCTCGACGAGGGGTGTCGGTTCATCGCGGGCTACCCGATGACCCCGTGGACCGACGTGTTCACCATCATGACCCAGCGTCTCCCCGAGGTGGGCGGGATCTCCGAACAGGTCGAGGACGAGATCGCCGCCGCCTCGCTCGCCATCGGGGCCTCCCACGCCGGCGTGAAGGCGATGAGTGGCTCCTCGGGTGGCGGGTTCGCACTGATGAGCGAACCGCTCGGGCTCGCCGAAATGACCGAGACGCCGCTCGTCCTCGTCGAGGCGATGCGCGCGGGGCCCTCGACCGGGATGCCGACCAAACCCGAACAAGCGGACTTGGAGCATATCCTCTATACCAGTCAAGGGGATTCGAATCGTGTCGTGTTCGCGCCAAGTACCGTCGGGGAGTGTTACGACCAGGCGCGCGAGGCGTTCCGGGTGGCCTACGAGTACCAGATCCCCGCTGTTATCGTGATCGACCAGAAGCTCTCGGGCGAGACGATCAACGTCGCCGAAGCTCACTTCGACCGCGAGCCGAACCCCGATCTCGGGAGCACGCTGACCGAAGAGGAGATCGCGGAAGCGTCCCACCACGCCTCGGGGAAGTTCAACCGATTCCAGCACGACCCAGACGAGGGCGTGAGCCCCCGCTCGATCCCCGGCCAGTCCGAGGGACGATACCTCGCGTCGGGCAACGAGCACACCCCGCAGGGCCACATCTCCGAGGACCCCGACAACCGCGTGGCTCAGACCGATCGTCGCCTCCGCAAGCTCGACGCGATCCGTGAAGATCTCGACGGCACCGAACTCGATCGGCAGACGACCTACGGTCCCGAGGACGCCGAGTACGGCATCCTGACGTGGGGCAGCCAGCAGAGCACCGTCGAGGAGGCCGTCGAGCGGCTCAACGACGACGGCCACTCGGTGAAGGCCCTCGGCGTGAGCGACCTCATGCCGTACCCGAAAGCGGACGTCACCGAGTTCCTCGAATCGGTCGAGGACTGTCTCGTGGTCGAGATGAACGCGAGCGCACAGTTCCGCGGGCTCACCCAGAAGGAACTCGGGCGGTTCGGCGAAAAAATGTCGAGCCTGCTGAAATACAACGGCAACCCGTTCGAGCCGGGCGAGATCGTCGAGGGGTTCGAAGTGCAGGTGAACGGCGGCACCGAGCCCCCGACGGCGCAGGTCCGGATCGAACCAGCGGCAGGTGATTAATCAATGAGCAAGTCATTCAGTGCGATCGACGGTACGGACGAGGAGGGAATCGACCGGGAGGCGTTCACGCCGGGCATCGAGCCCCAGGCGACGTGGTGTCCCGGGTGTGGCGACTTCGGCGTGCTGAAGGCGCTGAAGGGCGCGATGCCCGAGATCGGCCGGACCCCTGACGAGACGCTGCTCGTGACCGGGATCGGCTGCTCGGGCAAGCTATCGAGCTACTTCGAGTCCTATGGGTTCCACTCGATCCACGGCCGATCGCTGCCCGTGGCCCGGGCGGCGAAGCTCGCGAACCCCGGCCTGGAGGTGATCGCGGCGGGCGGCGACGGCGACGGCTACGGCATCGGCGGCAACCACTTCATGCACACCGCCCGCGAGAACCACGATATGCTCTACATCG
>PXSV01000008.1:0-1995 GCA_003022685.1 Halobacteriales archaeon SW_9_67_24
GAACACTACCCGACGAACGGCCCACAGGGTTAGGATGGTGGGCCGTCTATGCGACCCATGACCGTTGTTGCACTGCTCAGCGTCGCCCCAGTCCGGGAGGAAAGCATGGCCGAGGAGGTCGCAAAGGCCGTCGACGCGCTCGACGAGTTCGACGTGAGCTACGAAACGAATCCGATGGGGACCGTGATCGAGGCCGCGGAGATCGAGGAGGTGTTCGCCGCGGCCCACGCGGCACACATGGCCGTCGACGGTGATCGCGTGAGCACGTTCCTGAAGATCGACGACAAGCGAACCAGCGAGGGGTCGGCGGGCGGGAAGGTCGATGCGGTCGAACGCGAACTCGGCCGGACGGCGAGCGGCGATCCCGACGGGTAGGGTCGACAACCGGCGCATCACGTCCAACCGACAGAGGGTTCATTCGGGCCGCCGAGACCGGGGTATGGAGAGCCTGAACCGGATGGCGCTCGAACTGATCGAGGAGGCGATCGAGTTCGCCGACGAACTCTCGATCGCGGTCGCGGAGCTCGACAACGGAGCCACGGTGCTCGACTTCGGCCACGACGTCGCGGGCGGTATCGAAGCGGGCTTGCTGCTCGCCGAGATCCAGACCGCCGGACTCGCGACGATCCAGAACCGCCTCGGGACGGTCGCCGGCGCGCCCGTTCCACAGATCGACTGCACGACCGACCGACCGGCGCTCGCACTACTGTGCGCCCAGAAGGCGGGCTGGGAGCTCGCACTCGACGGGTTCGAGGGCCTGGCGAGCGGGCCAGGCCGCGCACTGCTCGCCGAGGAGGAGATCTTCGCGCGAGTAGGCTACGCCGACGAGTTCGACTTCGTCGTTCTCGCGGTCGGATCCGACGAGCTCCCGGGGGAGGCGGTCGCCGAGCACGTCGCCGACCGGACCGGCGTGGAGCCGAACGCCGTCTTCCTTCCCTCCGTTCCGAGCGCGAGCCTCGTCGGCAGCGTCACGGCCGCCGCGCGCGCCGCCGAACTCGCGACCGTGCGCCTCGCCGACCTCGGCTACGACCCGCTCGATATCCGATCGGTGAGCGCAAACGCGCCGGTCGCGCCCGTGGCGAGCGAGGAGGCGACCGCGATCGCCCTCGCGAACGACGCGCTCGTCTACGGGAGCGAGGTCCACCTCACCGTCGACGGGGAGTTCGGCCGCTTCGACGAGCTCACTTCGGTCGCGAACGACGAGTACGAGGCCCCGTTCGAGGAAATCCTCGACGGCGTCGACTGGGACTTCGCCGCCCTCCCGGACGGACTGTTCGCGCCGGCCCAGGTCACCGTCGACGTCCAAGGAGGGGCGACCCACGCGTTCGGGAAGACGAACGACGACGTGCTCGGCGACGCGTTCGGGCTGTGAAGTTCAAGATCGTTCCCGCACCGCGGAGCCGCGGCTTCGTCGGGGAGGCCCAGCAAGCGCTCCCCCTCGTCCCCGGCAGCGAGAACGACTGCTGTGCGCGGCTGGTCGACCGGACGGACCTCGACGTACGCGACGAGGCCCGCGAGTGGATCACGTTCCTCCGCGCACTCGGGCTCGCCGGGGAAACGGAGTCGGGCTACCGGCGGCTGCGACGCGACCCTGCTCCCGACGACCTCGCTGCCGCGTTTCGCGAGCGCATTTTCGGGGCCGAGGCCGTCCTTGCGGTACTCGACGCGGCCGACGAACCGCTCGATGTCGAGGCGGTCTACGAACGGTTCCGCGAGGAAGTGCCGAACTGGGAGCGCTATCGACGCGCGGACTGGGACGAGGAGTGGCGCGAGCGCGTCGATCGGCTGCTCGGCTGGACGGTGGTGTTCGACCTCGCCGAACGTGTCGACGGTGCGTACCGCATCGGCTGACCCGTCCGACTTTTGACCTCGACGCCCCTACCGCGGGCGATGATCGCATCCGTCGATACAGTGTTGTTCGACATCGACGACACGCTGTGTGCGTACCGCCGGTCGGGGGCGGCGGTGCTCGCGGCCGCCTTCGAGGCCGCCGGC
>PXSV01000008.1:2039-8000 GCA_003022685.1 Halobacteriales archaeon SW_9_67_24
CGGGCGGTCGCGGCGGCCTACGCCGACGAACGCGACCAGTGGGCCGTCGACGCGCTGCCAGGCGCGCGCGAAGCGGTGGACCGCCTCGCGGCCGATCACCGCCTCGGCGTAGTCACCAACGGCGCGCCCGAGATGCAGGCGAAAAAGCTCGCCGCGATCGACCTCGACAACGCGTTCGAGGTCGTGGTCCACGCCGGCTACGACGCCCCCGCGAAGCCCGATCCTGCACCGTTCCGTCGTGCGCTCGACGCGCTCGACGCCGATCCCGGTTCGACCGTTCACGTCGGCAACTCCCTGACCTCGGACGTGCCTGGCGCGCAGGCGGCCGGCCTCCAGGCCGCGTGGCTCGCCGACGGCTCGACGCCCGATCCGGAACCCGAGTACACGCTCGATTCGATGACCGACCTCCACGAGCCGCCATGGTGGGGATGAAAACGGGCCGGATCACACGAGATCCACCCTTACTGTCCCGTGTCTTCCGTGTCCGCTCGGCTTCGCGTTCCGTCGTTTCGGTGATGGCGAGCGGACTGTATCTGTGAATCGACGAGCGTGTTCACCTGTCTTCCCCACTCTTCGTCGGGATGGGTTCGCACGTACTCCGCCCACTGCCGGATTTGACAGCGACGCTCGGCGTCGTTGCGTGCGTGCTTTCGATCGAGATCATTCGAGTCGTCCATACTTGTCTTCGACACTGAACCGTTCGACGAACGCTTCGAGACGGTCGATATTAAGCGTTGGTTCGGTGACCTCGTAGAGGTACAGTGCGTCCTCGAAGTCCTTCGGCGTCCCTATGCCGAGCTTGTAGGCGATCTGGAGTTCGAGCGAACCGATCTGGAGTTCGTTTCCAGCCAACCAAACCGTGAGCGTCTTCGTCAGCGAACGTCGATCGTACTCGTCGCTCGGGAACTTCAGTTCGACGTTCGGGACGACGTCGCCCTCCTTCGCTACCCGTATCGGCAAGCCGTCGGACAGCGTCCCGTGGAGGTCGTCCAGCGGCATCGCCGACCCCCAGTAGCCGCCATCGCGCAGCCGCTCGGTCAGCCTGCCCGCCGTCGCCCGGTCGAACGTCTCGACGAGGACGTCGATGTCCTCGGTCGCTCGCGCACGACCGAACAGGACGGCGACGTAACCACTCACGACGGCGTATTCGATGTCGACGTCATCGAGAACACCCGTGACGTCGATGACGAGCGCATCGAGCTCGCTGGGCTCCTTCTCGATGACGACCTCGTCGCCGGTGAACTCCATCAGGAGGACCCCGGTCGGCTTCCGTCGAGCCGTCGCGGGTGATCGAACGTCATCGTTCGGTGGGCGACACGTCGGTCACGGTCCCGACGCCCTTGCTCTGGCCCTCGCGGAAGACGAACCGCTGACCTTCCTCGACGAGGTAGGGCCGGAACTTGAACCGGATCGTCGTGGAGCCGGTGTCGCCAGGCAACAGCTGGCCCTCGGCGGGGTAGAACGCGGCGGCCTCGCTCACGGTTTCGAGGTGGACGACCGGCTCGTAGCCGTCGTCGATCCGCGTGGGATGGTTCAGTACCATTACGTCGGCCTCGAACTCCCTGACCGGTGTGGGGTCGGCCTCGCGCGGTAGGAGCACCATCCCGCGATCGAGGTCGGTCTCGCGGACGCCCTTCAACGCGATGCCGACGATCCGCCCGGCCTTCGCGCGATCGACGCGGTGGTAGTGCATCTCGATCGAACGCGCCTCCACATCGCGAAAGGAGCCGTCGGGAAACGGGCCGAGGAGGAGTTCGTCGCCAGCCTCGACGGTGCCGGAGCGAACAGTCCCGGAGGCGACCGCGCCGACGCCGGTGATCTTGTAGCTCCGATCGACGTACATCGAGAACTCGCCCTCGCCGTCCCCGGTCTTCGGCAGTCGTCCGAACAGATCGTCGAGCGTCCCCAACCCTTCCATCGTGACCGCGCTCGTCCGGAGCACTGGCACGACGCTCTCGCTGATCTCCTCGACCGCCGTGTCGACGCCGTGGCGCTCGACGCGGAGCGGGGTCTTCCCGACATCACGGAGCAGGCGCTCGACCTCGCGTTCGACTTCGCGGGCGCGCTCGCCGTCGACCATGTCGGTCTTCGTGATCGCAACGATCGTTGGGAGCTCGGTCGCAAGGAGCACCCCGAGATGTTCGCGGGTGGTCTTGGTCGGGCCGTCGTCGGCCGCCACGGTGAGGAGTCCGTAGTCGAGTTTCTGGCCGACGAGTCCCCGGATCGTGGTCCGGAGCCACGGCTCGTGGCCCACGGTGTCGACGAACGAGACCAGCTTGTCGGCGGTCTCGACCACCGCGGCGCGGTCGGCCTTCCGATCGGGGTTGTCGGTTCGGATCGGCTCGTCCTCGGCGAACCCGTAGACCGCATACGAGAGGTCCGCCGAGAGGCCGCGCTCGACCTCGTGGGGCTGGACATCGAGGAAGCTTCGCGTGCTCCCCTCGCCGTCGTCCGGCCGGCCGGTGACGAGCGATCCCACCAGCGTGCTCTTGCCGTGATCGACGTGGCCCGCGGTGCCGACGACGATGTGGCCGTCGTCCTCCAACAGCGCGCCTTCCCTGATCGTGGCAACGCCGACGAGCCCGTCCTCGATCCCCCACGTGTCGACCGACTCGATGTGGGCGTCGGCCTCCTCGGCGAGCAGGGAGAGCACGTCCATCGACTCCGCGAAGTCGTCGTGGGAGATTCCCGCGAGCCCGCCGGCGTCGGTGACGCCGACGACGTAGGTGGCCTCGCCGTCGCCCGAGAGCACCCGGTGGCGCAGTTGGGCCGCGAGGCTTTCGAGCTTGCCGTCGGCGAGGTGGAGGTCCTTCGTCAGCCGTTCCTTGAACTCGACGCTGCCGCCCTCGCGCTCGCCCGCATCGAGCGCCCGTTCGAGGACGGCCCGGTCGGGGGCCATGTGGACCCGTGGCGTGCCGGGCGCAAAAGCCCTTCTCCCCGGTGTGTGGTGGCACGGTTCACGATCTCGTTCGGCAGGACGCCAGGGGAATCGATAGCGCGCCACGCGAAGCCTGGCCATCGCCGGTGGCGGTGGCGCGCGGGAGCGGAGCGCGGCGCGACCGAAGGGAGGGCCGCGGATGCGAACGGGGAGCGTAAGCGACCCGTGAGCACGCCGGAGGCGTGCGACTCGCGCGAGGGACGACGGAGCGAGCACGCGAACGGAGTGAGCGAGGCGAGCGACGGAATCGGCTGGGGAGGGAGTGGCTTGCGGTTCTCATTTGTGTCGCGATTCGTCCTCGGCGGATCAGCTGCCCCCACTGGACACCGTGACGAGGCTGTTGTCGCCGGGTTTCACGGGGAAGATCGCACCGTCGAAAGCGCCTCGAAGAATCCCTCGGCGTACGTGGCGTCCGTCACGTGATCGGCCGCCTGCGTCGCCGCGTCGTCGGCGTTCGCCACCGCGAACGACCGGCCCGCGGCCTCGAAGGTGGCGACGTCGTTCTCCGAATCGCCGATCGCGACGAACTCCTCGGTAGCTCGGCCGAGGCGATCGGCGACGATCGAGAGCCCCTGGCCCTTGTCCATGTCCGGCGACACGACGTGGTAGGCAAAGCCCGTATCGAACACCCGAAGGCCGTGCTCGGCGGCGATCTCCCGGAGGGGAGCGAGCGGCGCGTCGTGGCTCACCGCCACCTCGGTTTCGCGCCACCGGTTGACGAGATCGAGGCTCCCCCAGCCGAGGTCGTGGCCGGCGTCGCGGTACGCTGCGGCGACGCGCTCTGCGGCCGCTTGATCGCCGTCGACGACTATCTCGTCGTGGGTGTCGGTGTCGAGACAGACCACGCCGCCGTTCTCGGCGACGACGAGCGTCGCCAGGCCGGCGAACTCACAGAGTGCAACCGGGTAGGGAAGTGCCTTCCCGGTGGCGAGCACGACCGGTGCGGGCCACTCGCGGAGCGCGGCGAACACGCGCGGGTCGACAGTCCGATTTCGATCGGTGAGCGTCCCGTCGATGTCGACCGCGAGGGGCGGTCGCGCCTCGGGGGCGGCGTCCGTTTGGTCCATGCACGGTGTGGGCGAGCCGATCGGTTACGGGTTCGGGTCGCGGCCGTTGTTCGGCGGCTGTGGCCGTCGGTCCGGGGCCGTCGGCTCGGGGTGATCGTCAGTCCGAGAGATGGTCGTAGGCGCTCTGGACCCGCTTGAACGCGCGTTCGCTGCCGTCGTCGGTGTCGGGATGGACCTCCTTCACCTTCTCGCGGTAGGCGGTCCTGACTGCCGTCTCGTCCGCGCCTGGTTCGAGATCGAGCGCTCGATACGCCTCGGCCGTGCTCGGCCCGGCCTGCCGACGCCGTCCGCCGACGTCGCGGCGTCGAGAACCGTCGGCGTCGAAGCCGGGTCCGCCCCGCGGGCCGGTCCACTCCTCGCGCGGCCCCGCACCGAATCCATCGGCCCGGGTTCGCCCCCTCGATTCGGTTCGTCCGGAGCCGGCGGCGCGGGCGTCGCGGTGGACGCGTCGCCGTAGCCGGCCGCTGGCGTGATACCAGAGGAAGTACGTCGTCACGCCGAAGGCGGCCGCGAGCGCGAGCGCCACCGGGCTGTAGACGAAGCCGAGCACCGTCGTGAAGACGGTCAGTCCGGCGAACACCGCACCGAGTCCGATCACGAGCCGCGACCTGGTCACACGACTCCTTGTGTCCCGAACGGCGTAAGTCCCTCGCCACAGGTTCAAGTTGCCGGACAGCGAATCCTCGCTATGAGCGTCTCCGGTCTGTGCCACGTCTGTGAGAGCGCCGAAGCGAGCCACACCTGCGACCAGTGTGGCCGGGCGGTCTGCGACCAGCACCACGACGACGCGTTCGGGCTCTGCCTCGACTGCTCGGCGGGGGTCGGCCGCGGGAGCGGTTCGGGGACCGGCGAGGAACCCGGACACAACGACACTGGCGACAACGTTCGGTTCTGACTCCGCGACGGGGACGACGGACAACGGAATCGGGTTCGCCGTCCAGACCCACGTAGCGCGCAATCTAGCTCAGCCGTTGGCAGCGTAGTTCACGTACCGGCGCTCCCACTCGTGACGAGCGGCGACCGTTGGCTCGTCCCGCTCGGTGACGGCGCGGAAGTCGACGAGTCGCGACACTGTCGGCCCTCCCCTCGCATGGGATGCAGGGTTGGTCGCCGTTATTGTTTATCAACGATTGGGCTTATGGATCAAGCACGTATATTCTCACCAATGCAAAGATTATTGTCTTCCTCTTCCATGCACAGTGTATGCGACGCGAGGACACGGGACAGAGCCGCCGTGACGTGCTGAAACTCGCCGGGGCGTCGAGCGCCGTTGGAATCGCCGGATTGGCCGGTTGTCTCGGTGGCGGTGGCGGCGGTGACGGCACCGAGGGTGGCGACGGCACCGAAAGCGAAGGGGACACCACCGAAAGCGAAGGGGACACCACCGAAGGCGGGGCGACCGAGACCGGTGGCGGCGGCAACGGCACCGGAACCAGTGGCGGCGAGGACTACCCGTCGCTCGGCAACTTCCCGATCGAGGGCGACACCGCGACGTTCGGGTTCACCGTTCCACAGTCGGGCTCGTATCAGAACGAAGGCGCAACTGAACTCCAGGCGTACAAACTCGCCGTCAAACACCTCAACGAGGGCGGCGGCTGGGTCGACAGCTTCGAAGACCTCAGTGGCGACGGCGTGCTCGGCAAGCAGATCGACTACGTGGAAGGTGACACCGCGACCGATCCCGACACGGCACGGAAGGCCGCCGGCCGGATGATCAACCGGGACGACGTGATCATGTTCACCGGTGGATCGTCGACCTCAGTGGCGATCGCGCTGGAGTCACTAGCCCAACAGGAGAAGGTCCAGTTTCAGTGTTGTCTCACCCATGGGAACGGTACGACCGGTTCGGACTGCCGGCGCTACGGCTTCCGGGAGGTGTTCAACGCGTACATGACCGCTCAGGCACTCGTCCCGCCGGTCACGGAGGCATACGGGGACGACTTGAACTTCTACCAG
>PXSV01000009.1 GCA_003022685.1 Halobacteriales archaeon SW_9_67_24
TGGGCGCGAAGCTCGACAAGGCCTATCTCTACGGCGACGATCTCCTCCGATTGAAGCTCCGTGATTTCGACCGCGGCCGGGTCGAACTCCTGATCGAGGTCGGCGAGACCAAGCGCGCCCACGTCGTCGATCCCGACGACGTTCCCGACGCACCCGGTCGCCCGCCTGGCTTCGCGAAGATGCTCCGGAACCGACTCTCCGGCGCTGACTTCGCGGGCGTCTCGCAGTTCGGCTTCGATCGCGTCCTCATGTTCGACTTCGAGCGCGAGGACCGGAACACACGGGTTGTGGCCGAGCTGTTCGGCGAGGGCAACATCGCCACCCTCGACGCGAACGGCGAGGTGGTCGACTGCCTCAACACCGTGCGGCTCCAGTCGAGGACCGTCGCCCCGGGTGCGACCTACGAGTTCCCCTCCTCACGCTTCGATCCGCTCGCAGTCGACAGTGAAGGATTCGTCGCACGGATGGCCGAGTCGAACACCGACCTCGTGCGGACGCTCGCCACACAGTTGAATTTCGGCGGGCTGTACGCCGAGGAGCTCTGTACCCGTGCGGGCGTCGAGAAGGAACTCGCGATCGCCGAGGCGGGCGAGGCGGAGTTCTCGGCGCTCTACGAGGCGACCGAGCGCCTCGCCGATCAGCTGTCGAGTGGCGCGTTCGAGCCACGGATCTACTACGAGGACGACGAACCAGTGGACGTGACGCCGTTCCCCCTAGAGGAGCGCGCCGACCTCGACAGCGAAGGATTCGACTCGTTCACTGCGGCGCTCGACGCGCACTTCGTCGCGCTCGACACGACCGAGGACGAGGAAAGCGGCGGCCGGGAGCGCCCCGATTTCGAGGACGATATCGAGCGCCAGCAACGGATCATCCAGCAACAGGAGAACGCGATCGAGGACTTCGAGGACCAGGCCGACGCCGAGCGCGCGAAGGCCGAGTCGCTGTACGCGAACTACGATCTCGTCGACGAGATCCTTTCGACCGTCCGAAACGCACGCGAGCAGGGCACCGGCTGGGAGGACATCGAGGATCGATTTGCGGAGGGAGCCGATCGCGGGATCGCGGCTGCTGAGACCGTCGACGGTGTCACACCGAGCGAGGGGACTGTGACTGTGGCAATCGACGACCGATCGGTCGAACTCGACCCCCAGAAGGGTGTCGAGCAGAACGCGGACCGGCTCTACAAGGAGGCAAAGCGCGTCGTCGGCAAGAAGGAGGGCGCGGAGGAGGCGGTCGCCGAGACCCGCGCGGAGCTCGAAGCCCTCCAGCGCCGCCGCGACGAGTGGGAGGCCGGCGAGGAAGACGAGACCGAACCGGGTGACACCGACGAGGACGAGGACATCGACTGGCTCGATCGACGGTCGATCCCCGTCAGACAGAACGAGCAGTGGTACGAGCGGTTCCGGTGGTGCCACACGAGCGACGACTTTCTGGTGCTCGGCGGGCGCAGCGCCGACCAGAACGAGGACCTCGTGAAGAAGTACCTCGAACGCGGCGATCGCTTCTTCCACACCCAGGCCCGCGGCGGCCCGGTCACGGTGTTGAAGGCGACGGGACCGAGCGAACCCACGAAAGAGATCGACTTCCCCGAATCGACGCTCGAAGAGACCGCCCAGTTCGCCGTCTCGTACTCTTCGGTCTGGAAGAACGGGCGGTTCGCCGGCGACGCCTACATGGCGAGTCCGGACCAGGTATCGAAGACGCCCGAAAGCGGCGAGTACCTCGAAAAGGGCGGGTTCGCGGTGCGGGGCGATCGCACGTACTCCGAGGATACCCCCGTGGGCGTCGCGATCGGGATCGTCTGCGAGCCCGAGACCCGCGTGATCGGCGGGCCGCCGGCGGCGATCGAGCCCCGCGCCGAAACGTCGATCGCCGTTGAGCCGGGCCAGTACGCCCAGAACGACGCCGCGAAGCGCCTCTATCGGGAGTTCCGCGAGCGCTTTACGGACACGTCGTTCGTCAGAAAGGTCGCGAGCCCGGATCTGATCGCGGAGTTCCTGCCGCCTGGCGGCAGCCGAACCATCGAGGACTGACTGGCGAGGGGCGCGTCGCTACGGACTCAGCGCGATCGTTCGGTCTCGGCCGGCTCGCGCCAGTGGTTTCCCTCGACATCTTCGCTTTCGAGCAGCCGTTCGAGCCGGCGTTCGAACTCCGCTTCGCCGATCTCTCCGCGAGCGTAGCGCTCGCGCAGCGCCGCCAGCGCGTCCGTCTCTGCCGTGTCTTTCGTCGCTCCTGCGGACCGACTGTTCGATGGCGTTCGTCTCGCTCCAGCGGAGCCGGAAACGAGTTGGTCGGCAACGTTGGCCGCGACCGGGATCCGCTGTGTCTTGCCCTGGTAGGCTGTGACGATCAGCAACACCCAGAGGCCGAGCGTCGCGAGCGAGACGAGACCGTTCAGCAGCCCCGCGATGGAGGCGAAACCGACGACGAACGCCGTACTCGCTATGAGGCTCGCCACGGCGAGGCCGCCGAAGACCACGATGCTCTGAGCGGCGTGAAAGCGAACGAACCGACCGTCGTCCTCGATCAGGTAGAGCACGATCCCGGAGACGAACCCGAGGACGTACGAGAGCGCGGCGGCGACGTTCGGCTCCAAGCCGGTGCCGCCGGTCGTGCGGGTCGTCGTGGTCGTCGATCCGCCGAACCCGCCGGTCGAGTCGTTCGTTCCACCCATCGAACGGTTGTACTGTTCGTTCCGGACGCCACAGTGCGGACAGACCTCCGCCCGGACCTTGATCGCCTCGCCGCAGTGACGACAGAACACTTCGTCGGAGTTACGTCGGCGTTCAGAACTCATTGGTCGATCGGGACTGCTGGTTGGTTCGTTCCGCGGTACGGTAGGCATCGTAGATGCTGTACCCCCAGATGAGCGGCGTCGTGAGGAACCCGATCGCAACGATCATCGCGAGCGCCGAGACGAACATGAGCACCATGAGTCCGATGCCTTTGCCGATCTCGCCGTTGTAGATCTGGCCGGCCCCGGTCCAGACCGCCGAGGCGAGCGCCGCGATGCCGGGATTTTTCACCTGGTTCGCCGACGGTGGCGGGCGCTGTCTGACGCCACACTCCGGGCAGATCTCCGCCACCGACTTGATCGGCACGCCACAGCTCCAGCAGTAGGCTTCGTCCGCGCCGAGGGGCTGTTTCGTCGCCCGGTCGACGGATCGTTCGTTCGGCGCAGTTCCCGACGATCGGTCCGCGGTCGCGTCCACCCCGACTGTCGACTCCTCCGCACCGCCTCTCGGATCACCCCCGTCGGGTGCGAGCGAGCGGTCGGCGTCCGCGTTCGTTGTGCCGTCCATCGGCTGTCATCGGCCAATCAGTTCGGACCGTCATAACTCTTGTCCGGTCTCCGCCCGACGAACGACAGCGCACTTACTCCCCGGGCGTTCATTCCTCCCATGCGCATCGACGGCCGCACCCGCGTCGAGGGCGAGCGCGAGCGCTGGACGCTCGTGCCCGAAAGCCTCGACGACCTCTGGCATCTCTCCTACGTGCTCGAACCCGGCGACCTCGTTTTCGGCGACACCACACGGCGCATCCAGCGCAACGACGACCGGATGCGCGACACCGGCGGCGAGCGCGAGCCCATGTCCATCACCCTCGCCGTCGACGAGAGCGAGTTCCACAAGTTCGCCAACCGACTCCGGGTCTCCGGTACGATCGAGTCGGCCTCCCGCGAGGATCAGGTGGGCCACCACCACACTCTCAATATCGAGGAACGCGAGGAAATCGAGATCGAGAAGGTCTGGCAGCCCGACCAGCGCGAGCGCATCGAGGAGGCCGTCGAGGCAACCGAGAACGCCGACGTCGCGATCGCCACCGTCGAAGAGGGGGCGGCCTCGATCCACACCGTCGCCCAGTACGGGGCCGAGGAGTACGCCTCCATCACCGGCCCGACCGGAAAGGGCGAGTACGCCCGCGAGCGCTCCGAACTGTTCGGCGAGCTCGCGAGTGCACTCTCCCACCTCGATGTCGACGCCATCCTGCTCGCGGGGCCAGGCTTCACGAAGGAAGACGCCCGGAAGTACATCGAGGAGAACGCGCCGGACGTCGCGGCCACGCTCGGGGCGACCGTCGACACCAGCGCGATCGGCGACCGCGGCGTTCACGAGGTGCTGAAACGCGGCGCGGTCGAGGAGGTCCAGGCCGAGACCAGGATCGCCGAGGAAGCAGAGAGGATCGACGAGCTCACCTCACGGATCGCCCAGGACGGGGCGGCGACCTACGGGATCGAAGAAGTCGCCGAGGCCGCCGACTACGGCGCGATCGAGGAGCTGCTGGTGCTCGACGACCGGCTCCGCGAGGAGCGTGCGGGCGAGGGCGAGTGGACGACCGACGTGAACGCCGTCATCGAGTCGGTCGAACAACGGGGCGGTTCCGTTACCGTGTTCTCGGGCGAGTTCGCCCCCGGCGACCAGCTCGATGCGCTGGGCGGGATCGCGGCACTGTTGCGGTATCGGCTCGGCTGATCGATCGGGTCTCCGTCTCAGTTGGCCCGAACTCACGGACGATCCTCGGAGCGCCGCCCGGTCGGTGGCCGTGCCGTCGCTTACAGGCGCTTTCCCCACGAAAACGGAGCTCCGGCGTGATCGTGGCTCAGCCGTTACCCCACGGGAACCGCTTTGCATCGCGGAGGCGACGGAGACCGTAGTCGGCGACGAAACAGAGACCGGCGAGGATGCCGACGACCAGTACGACCGACTCGGCCAACCCCATCCACGGGAAGGCGTACCCGACCCACGAACTCCCCTCGTACAGAACCCAGGTGAACCACCCCTCCTCGGGGGTGTGATCGGGGAAGCTCCGAGCGCTGGGCACGCCGTCGGGTTCCTCCGGCCGGCCCTCGAACGCCGCACGCAGGCGGTCGGGGTCGGTGGTCGCACTGACGTTCAGCCGGTCGGCCTCGTAGAGAATGCCGCGTCGGTTCTTCTGGGAGAACTCCCAGACAACCTCGCCCGATGGGGAGACTTCGAGAACCCGGAAGTTCCGGCTGTCGGTGATGAGCGTGTTGCCGTTGGGGAGGCGGTCGGCGTCGCGGGGCCACGCGAGGTGTTCGGTCCCGTTCTCGCCGCCGTAGTAACTCCAGAGCACGTCGCCGGTCTCGACGTCGAGTTCGACGACGCGGTTGTTCGTGCTGTCGGCCACGAGGGCGGTCCCTGCGTGTTCGATGCGGTGGGGGTTGTGCTGGCGGTAGAGAACGGAGTGGTTGCCGGGTTCGCCGATCACGTCCACGACCTCGTTCGTCTCGGGGGCCACCTCCACGATGGCGTCGAAGTTCCGGATCGAGAGCTGGAAGTTGCCGTTCTCCAACCTGTCGATGTCGTTCACGTGTGTCCAGTCGGACTCGGGACCCTGCTGGTCGGGACCGCCGAACTCGCGCTGGAACGCGCTTCCCGCGTCGAGCGATTCGTTCGCGTTCCACTGCCACGTCACCGTTCCCGACTGGTTCACGACGAACGCGCGCTGGTTGCCCATGTCGACGATCGCGGTTCCGCCGTTTTCGAGGCGGTCGGCGTCGTGCGGGATGTGGTGGCTCGAGTACTGATCGTACCACGTGTACTTCCAGACGACGGTGTTGTCGCCGGGCGCGAGTTCGAGGATCCGGTTGTGGACACACGACCCACCGTCCTGGTAGCGGTCGGGACACTGTTCGAGCGGCGGCTCGGACACGCTCCGGCTCGGCACGCTCAACGTCTTCCCGATGATGCAGTACTTCGTCATCGAGCAGCAGGGCTGGTACGACGAACTCGGACCGGACGTCGAGGTGTCGACGTTCGGCGGCGGACCGCCGCTGGTGCAGGCGTACGCCTCCGGCAACCTCGACTTCGCGTACGTCGGCATCTCTCCGGGCGTGATCGCCGTCGCCAACGGCGTCGACTCCCGGTACGCCTACCAGGGGGCGACGCTCGACGGCGTGCTCGACCGCCCGATGG
>PXSV01000010.1:0-4426 GCA_003022685.1 Halobacteriales archaeon SW_9_67_24
GATACGGGGTGCGCTACGCGCAACCGGACGTGGAGTCGGCGGAAGCCGACGACACGGGTCGTGCTCCGCACGACCGACTGCGAGGCCGGCACCGCCGGCCGAGGATGGTCACCCACGACCCGCCCGGCATAGGGTTTCCCGGCCGAGACGGCACGCTGCCCGCGATGACGCCGGCCGTTAGTGTTCCGGGCGACAGCTTCATTCCCACGAACAGCGTACCGTCGCTCGAATGGATCGCAGCCGGTTCGTGACGCTCTCCGCTCTCGCGTTCGGATTGACCCTGGTGAGTTTCGTGGTCCTCGGCTTCAGTCGACTCGTCCTCCCCTACCGAACCGCGCGGCTGCTCGCTGGCCCCGTCGGCCTCGTCGCGTTCGGTCTCGTGTGTTATCTCCTCGTGCGAGCGGCACTCTCGGCGCTGGGTCTCGTCGCGATCGAGGAGTGATCGGGATTGCTATGACTGTGTATCGGTAGCCGCCGACCCTCTGTTGGCGGCATATCGAACTGACTCACAACAATCCCGATGAGACCCCAAACCGTTTTCGCGCCGGCTCCACCGTCAGTCGCGCGTGGCGCGACTCGTGTCGCGTGCCGGGGTTCGCCGCGCGGTCATCGCGTCCTCGTGGACGTGCTCGGGCGGGGACTACGGCACGCACTCGGCCAGTGGTGGCGGCGGAACTAAACCCTCGCGGCTCAGACTGCGTATTCCGATTCGGCGAGTTGGACGTAGCCGCCGTTCCGGTAGCCGAACTTCGCGCGCCGGTAGCGTGCGAGCACCGAGAGTCCGCCGAGGCCCAGCAGCGGTAGCTTAGCGAGGCTGTAGCGACCGTCGTCGAGTATCCGCCCCACCGATCGGAACGTCCGATCCCAGTCGTCGGGCTCGAACCCCCGGACGGCGTCCGCCATCGCGACGTTCCGCCGGACCTCCTCGCCGACCGCGCGCTTCCACTCGCGGTTGTACGCCCCGAGTGCGTCCGCACCCGCGAGCGCGCCCGCGATCTTTCCGGTCCGGACCGCGACGTGGTCGCCGCCCTCGTGGAAGGCCGAGGTCGCGCCCATCGCGCCGCCGACGATCGCGACGTTCGCGCCCACGGGGGAGTCGATGGGGCGGGTCGAGGAGATCGGGTAGGACTCGACGCCGCCGCGCTTGCCGCGATCCTCGACGAGGGGGAAGTCCTCAATGTCGTAATCGGGGTACTCGGTTTCGAGGAGTCGCCGGACGTACTCCTTGCCGGAGGGAACGGTCGTGTCGTCGGTCCGGAGGAGTCGGTACGCCCCACGGTTTGGCACGTCGTCGAGATCGAGCCCGATCGGCATCGTCAGGCCCACCCGGGCCACTGTGCCGTCGTTCGGGAACACCCACGGGTAGGCGGTGTGGCCAGGCATCGACCCCCACCAGAACTGGATGTGGTCGTCGTCGAACAGCTCGGACGGGAACTCCCGATACTCCTGGTAGGCGATGTGGTTCGCGCGGTTCGAGGCGAGGTCGTCGAGGCGATCCTCGGCGACGAACTCGGCGAGGATGCCCCGTGTGACCGTTCGCTGTGGGCCGTCGGCGAGGATCAGATAGTCGGCTTCGACCCCATGGCCGTCGCGCAGCGTGAGCGTGTGGCCGCCCCGTGGGTCGATTGCGACGTTCTTGACTCCAGTGCCGACCCGGTAGCCCGCGCCGGCGGCCTCGCAGCGCTCGCGGAGCCAGTCGTCGAAGCGCGCCCGGTGGAAGGTAAAGCCGAAGTGGGGGTACGACGAGTCCATTCCGGTGTCGCGGATCGTCATGCGTTCGGTCGGTCCCGCGAAGGTCGCGCCGTCGAGGTCCCGCAGGATCACCTCCTCGGGGATCGTCTCGGGGAGGTCCATCAGATCGACCCAGTAGTCCAACATGCCGGCGGCGTCGGTCGAGTCGGGGCCCGGGCCGTCGCGGTCGGCCCGCGGGACGCCCTTCTCGAAGACGACCGCGTCGGCACCCTGCCTCGCCCGCCGGGCCACCGCCGACCACCGCCACGTCGATCCGCTCCATACAAGCCGGGACGCCGCGGGGAATAAAGGTCTGCCCGTTTCTCGCCCGCAGTCGGTCCCCGCGAGTGGATTTATACGAGGAGGCGTCGAAAGGCGTCGTATGTACCCAACTGACCGACAGCGAGGCAGGTATCGTGACTGATTCGAACCCCGACATCGCCGTGCTCCGACGCGGCATCCACGGCATGCCGATGACGGAGTACGCGGCGGCACTGCGTGAGCGACTCCCGGAGTACGACGTTCAGCGTGCCGCGACGCCCGACGAAGAACGCGAACTCCTCGCCCGCGCGACGGTCGCCGCCGGCTCGACCGTGGAGCCGTTCGTGCTCGATCGCGCCGCGAACCTCCGGCTGTTCGCGTGCTCGTACGCCGGCTACGGCCACGTTCTGTCGTCGTCACCACAAGGGCTGGCGACGCCAGCAACGCCGCGAATGGCGCTCCTACCCGACCCGCGAGCTTGCCGGTTCGACGGTGACGATCGTGGGTCTCGGCGCGCTCGGCGGCGGCGTCGTCGAGCGCCTCCAGGGATTCGATGTCGACACGATCGGCGTTCGTCACTCGCCGGAGCAGGGCGGCCCGACCGACGAGGTCCTCGGGACCGACGACCTCCACGGCGCGCTCGCCCGCACCGACCACCTCGTGCTCACGGTCCCACTGACGGACGAAACCGAAGGGATGATCGACGCGGCGGCGTTCGACACCCTCTCGTCCGACGCGTTCGTCGTGAACGTCGCGCGCGGGCCCGTGATCGACACCGACGCCCTCGTGTCGGCGCTGCGGTCGAACGCCATCGGCGGTGCGGGTCTCGACGTCACCGACCCCGAACCCCTGCCGGAAGATCATCCGCTCTGGGGGTTCGAGAACGTGCTCATCACGCCGCACAACGCGGGTCACACCCCGAAATACTACGAGCGACTCGCGGACATCGTGGCCGAAAACTGCCGGCGGGTCGAGGAATCGGGTGAGTACGAGGGGTTGCGGAACCAGGTAGTCTGAGAACCGTTCAGATCCAGCCCTCTTCGACAAGCAACTCGCCGTTCAACACGCTCGCACCGGCCGCCCCGCGGAGCGTGTTGTGCGCGAGACAGTTGTACTGCACTCCATCGCTGGTCTCGCGGACGCCGCCCGCCGCGACGCTCATTCCCTCGCCGACCATCCGGTCGAGGCGGGGCTGAGGACGGTTCGCGTCCTCGAAGACCTCGATGAACTGATCGGGCGAGCTGTGAAGGGCAAGCGAGTGAGCCTCGCGCATCGCGGCCATCGCGTCGTCGGCGGCGAGGGCCTCGCTAGTCTCGACCCACGCGTTTTCGAGGTGGCCGTCGATCGTCGGCACTCGATTGCACGATGCGGCGACCTCAACGTTGTGAGCATCGACCGTCGCGCCGTCGAACGTCCCGAGGAGTTTTCGGGTCTCGGTCTCCATTTTCTCCTCCTCGCCGCCGATATGCGGGAGCACGTTGTCGAGGATCTCCATCGAGCTCACGCCGGCGTAGCCCGCGCCCGAGACCGCCTGCATCGTGGCGACGTGCACGCTCGTGAGGCCGAACGAGTCGAGCGCCGCGAGCGTCGGGACCAGGGTGATGGTCGAGCAGTTGGGGTTTTTCAGGAGGGCTCCGTCCCAGCCGCGTTCGTCGCGCTGGACTTCGAGGAGATCGAGGTGGTCGTGGTTGACCTCCGGGATCAGTAGGGGCACGTCGTCGTCCATCCGAGCATTCGAGGAGTTCGACGAGACCACGTAGCCCGCCTCGCAGAAGTCCGGCTCGACGCGCTCGCCGACCGAGGAGGGCAGCGACGAGAAGAGGAGATCGACGTCGTCGGGGACGGCGTCGGGAGCGGTCCGTTCTACGATGAGATCCGCCACGGCGTCGGGGATCGGCGTCTCGATCCGCCACTTCGCCGCCTCGCGGTAGGAGGTGCCGGCGCTGTCGTCGCTCGCGGTCAGGGTCGCGATCTCGAACTGGGGATGGGGATCGAGAAGTTGGATCAACCGCTGCCCGACGGCCCCGGTGGCCCCGAGAACGCCGACGCGCGTGGAAGACATTGCCGAGGGTAGGGACAGCGCGGCTGAAAACCGTTCTGGTCGGCACAAACACCGCCGTTCGACCGTGGAAGAACGTGCCGGTGTCGTCGTCCCTTCGGGTTCCGCTCCCGATTCAGGCTGCCGCGTTCCCCTGACGCTTGCGGGTGACGTAGCCCGCGATCCGGTTGCGCACGTTCTTCGAGGTGACGTTCGTGAGTGCGGTCACGCTCTCCTTGTTGTGCTCGAAGTCGGTCGAGAACGCCTCGGGATACCGTTCGAGCAGCTGTGTGCCGGTCTTCTTGATGTAGGCCGGTTTGATCGCCATGGCGGATGATGTCGGCCGTGGGGTATAAACGACCCGCTCTCGCCCGCTCGCTCACTCGTTCGTTTCGT
>PXSV01000010.1:4643-10544 GCA_003022685.1 Halobacteriales archaeon SW_9_67_24
GTCGACCCGCTCGACCGCGACCCGGACCCATGCGTCGGCTGCCGGATGAGTAGGAGAGGGGCGTTCGAGAATCGAGAGCGCGCTCTCTGTGAACACCACCGGATCGGCGACGAACTGGACGACGCCCTCGCCCTCCTCGCGGAAGTTGCGCCTGGTCCGCGTCGCGCCCCACGTCCGCGCGGTCACGGGATCGCCGGCGTGGAGCCCGAGCGCCGCGAAGTTCCACTGCCCGTTGGGACCGAGCGTCGCCACCACGGTCTCGGTCACGCCCCGGAGCGCGACGGGCCACCCGTCCTCGCTTTCGGGTTCGTTCGGCGCGGTCATACCACCAGCCCGCGTTCGAGCGCGACGAACAACCCGGCGGCGACGATATCGGCGGTCGTCCCCGGATTCACACCGCGCTCGACGAGGTCGTCGGCGAGAGCGTCGGGGTCGAGACCACCATCGAGGGCCGCCCGTGCATCCGCCGAGACCTCTCGCGCGGTGGCTTCGCCGTGGTTCGTGACGACGAACGTGTCGGGTTCGTCCGCGAGCAGTTCGAGGAAGACCCGTGCCGCGCGGTCCGGGACCGGACCGTCGAGCGCGGCGATGCGATCGGCCGCGCTGAAGCTCCGTGGGAACCCGGACACCCACTCGCGCGCCACGCCGTCCCGATCGGCGCTCCGTTCGAACACGTCGTACAGGGTCAGTTCTCGTTCCTCGATCGCCGGCACGGCGTCGGCTCCCCGTCGGACGTCGAGCGCTTCCATGTTTGCTGGTGGGTCGTCGACCGCGACATCGACGTGCTCGAACGCCCGATAGAACGCGGCGGCGTCGGCGACCGTCGTGGCCTCAGTAACGCGCGCGGCGCGCTCCGGCGTCAGTTCCCCGTTCTCGGACGCCGCTTCGCCGCCGCTCGCCGCCCGGACCAGCGGCGTGAGCAACAACAACGCGCCGAACTGGGTGTTGCCGCCGCGCTGGTCGGCCATCCCCTCGATAGCGCGCTCGAACGACGCTCCGATAGGGTCGCCCGCTTCGACCTGCTGGAGTCCCTCACTCGCGCCCACCGCGCCGGCCATGAAGTGCTCGAACCGGAGGTCGGGGTACTCCCGTGTGCGGTCGACGTTGCCTGGCTTGGGCGTCGCGGTGACTTCGAGCAAGAGTGCGAGTTGGGCGTTCTCCGCGATCGATCTCATCCGTTCGCACCTGGTTCGACCCGTTCAATCCCGTTTTTCCGCTCCGCGAACCACTCCTCGGCCGCTCGCCGCACGCGCTCCAGCATCGCCGGCCGGTCGCTCGGCCGCCCCACGCTCACGGCGTCAGCCCCGTGATCAAGGTATTCGTGGGCTGTCGCGGCGTCGCGTACGCCGTTGTTGGCGATCACGAACGCGTCGGTCGCGCTCGCGACGTCGGCGATCACCGGCTCTGAGTCCATCGCGTCGACGTGGATCACATCGGCCCCGGCAGCGTCGATCCAGCGGGCCATGTCGGGGAGCGAGACGCCTGGCACCTCGGCGCGGACTTTCACGCTCACCGTCGCGCCCGCCGCGGCGGCGGTCTCGACGTACTCGCACAGCCGGTGGGCGTCCCGGAGCAGCGTCTCGCCACAGCCGACCGCGCACAGCTCGGCCTGGCGGCAGTGGGCGTTGATCTCACAGAGCGCGTCGTGTTCGGCACAGACCCCGGCGACCTCGCGGATCGGTGCGCGCGACGCGCTCCGGACGTTGACCGCCGCGCGGAGCGGCGCGTCGTCGAGAGACGTCAGTTGAGCGTCGACGAACCTGATCGGGTCGTCGGGCAGGAACTCGGTACGATCGCGGGCGACGAGCTGGCGCGCCGCCCGCCGTGAGGGTTCGTCGAGCGCGACGCCACCGAGGAAGGCCGCGCCGACGTGCTCCTCAACCGCCCGTGCCCACGCGGCGTCGGACTCGCCGCTGAGGCTCGCGAGTGCGAGTCTCGGCTCGAACATCAGGCCGCCTCCTGCCCGAGTTCGAGGGCTTCCTCGACCGCGCGTGCGACGCGCGTCGAGTCCTCGGCGTCGTCGATCGTGATGTCGGTCGTCACCGTCGGTCGGCCGAGGTTCGTGGGGTCGGTATCGTCGATCACGAACGCGTCGGCGAACGGGTAGGACTCGGCGACACCAGCAGTGCTCGGCTCGACGCCGACCGCTGCCATCAGCTTCGCCGCCGGCCCCGAGAAGAGCTTTTCGCCGACGAACGGCGAGACCGCGACCACCGTCGTCTCGGCGAGCGCCTCGGGCACGCCGTCGAGCGCGAGCAACGGCCCGAGGCTCGTCACCGGGTTCGACGGGCCGATCACCACCGGCTCGGCGAGCGCGTCGCGCACCGCGGCCGTCGGGGCTGCACCGCCGTTCCGGCTGCCGTTTTCCCGGCCGTTCGCCCCACGGAAC
Source organism: Halobacteriales archaeon SW_9_67_24 (assembly GCA_003022685.1). Taxonomy (GTDB): domain Archaea; phylum Halobacteriota; class Halobacteria; order Halobacteriales; family Halococcaceae; genus Halococcus. The sequence goes on from PXSV01000010.1 coordinate 7,033, forward strand.
TCGACGTCCTCGACCGCTGGCTCGCCACCGTGAGCGACCCAGAACTCCTGGAAGTGCATCGGCCCCTCTGGTGTGTGGATGATCGTTGCTACTGGGTCGTCGCTCATCGGCAGGAGCGAGACGTCGAGCGAGAACGCGTCGGCGAGCAGTCGGGTGGTTTCGGTGAGTGTGTGGCCCTCGTCGAGCAGGCTCGTGCGAAAGAGATGGACGGCCCGATCGCGGTCGCCGATGATCATGAACTCGCCCACCCCGGAGAAGCGTCGCCAGCGCGCGAGGTCCCGGCCCTCGGCCTGGCGCTCGTCGGGGAGATAGCGCGGACCGATCTCGAAGCCCGCCGCCGCCGAGAGTTCGCGGAGTTCGTCGTGAGTTTTCGTACTGTCATCCTCGACCCCCCACCATCGCTCGCGGTCGAGAACGCCGCCGCGCTCGAACAACACGGTATCGAGATCCGGACAGACGAGATGGCCCGCGATCTCGACGTCGTCGCCAGTGTTGCAGACGACCGTGGTGTCGGCGGGATCGAAGACCGACTCGGCTCCGGGGAGCAGCTTCGGCGTCCCCGTGCCTCCGGCGAGAAACGTCACCATGACTCGGCGTGGGCCGTGGGCGGAGTAAACGCTTGTGCTCGCCCCGTCGCGCGGGTGGTCGGGACGAGCGTTCGGGGAGCGATTCGCTACGCCGGCCGCTCGTAGTCGGGATCGAACATCCCCGCGGACAGCGGTGCCGGGTCGCCCTCGGTGAGGTTGTACTCGGTGAAGTCGTCGACGCCGGCCTCGCGGAGAACCTCCTCGTCGTAGACCGCGTTGCCGGTGTATTCGGGGTCGCGATCGAGGAGTTCGAGCACCGTGTCCGCGACGATGGCGGGCGAGCGCCAGTCGTCCTCGGTGCCCATGCCGAAATAGCGCGTCGCGCGGGTGTCGATCGCGGTCACCGGCCAGAACGCGTTCGCCGCGATCCCGTCGGCTTCGAGCTCGCCGGCGAGCGAGAGCGTGACGAACGTCATTCCCAGCTTCGACCACGCGTAGGCGGCCTTCCCCGGCCCGCGATCGATCGTCACCGGCGGCGCGTTCGTCAGGATGCGTCCGCCACCGATCTCGCGCAGGTGCGGGACGAACGCGCGGGAGGTGAGGTACGTCCCGCGAACGTTGACCGCGGTCATGAGATCGAAGCGGTTCGCGGGCATCGACTCGACGTTCGCGATCTCGATCGCGCTGGCGTTGTTGATGACGATGTCGACCTCGTCGAAGACGTCGATCGCCTCCGCTGCGGCCGCGGCGACTTCTTCGGCGTCGCGGAGGTCGAGCTGGATGGCGTGGGAAGCGACGCCGCGCGCCTCACATTCGGCGGCGGTTTCGTGGATCGTCCCGTCGAGATCGGCGTCCGTGTCGTCGACGGTCTTGCCTGTCGAGACGACGTTGCACCCGCGATCGGCGAGCGAGAGGGCGATTTCCTTCCCGATTCCCCGCGTCGTCCCGGTGATGAACGCCGTATGACCGTCGAGATCCGGGGCAGCCACGTCGGACATACCCCCGTGCAGTGCGGCCCGAACATAAGGTTGTGCGAGAGCGAACGCGAGCGCGACTGCCGCGGGCTCGGCGTCGAGTGCGGCCCGAACATAAGGTTGTGCGAGAGACGGAGGTGTCGGGCTGAACGCCAGGCGACGATAGCAACCGAACCACCGGATAGCTTCCACGGACAGAGACAGCACCAGGGTTCACGATCTCGATAGGTATAAATCGCCACGTCGACTACGGTACTGTCCCGTTTCCCACACCATGAACCTGAAACTCCCGCAGCGATCCACGACGAGGCGAGAAGCGGCGTCCGTGCCAGCGAGGTGGCAGTGAGATGCCCTGGGGCGTCCACACGGAGTTCACCGACGAGGAAGGCCCGGAAGTCGAAATCGACGAGGATCAAGAAGCGGTCGAGCGCGGCGAGGACGGCACCGAGACCACCGAGGCGTTCGACATCGACGAGGCGATCGCGAACATCGATTGAGCGAGCGCACCGCGATCGAGACGGTGGCGACGGGTTGAGCACGCAACTTTTTCACCGAACGCGCCGAAACCCGTCCCGATGAAGACGATCAAGGACAGCGTCCACGACCACATCGAGGTCGCGGGCGTCGCGCGGGACCTCCTCGACACCCCCACAGTCCAGCGCCTCCGCCACGTCCGCCAGCTCGGGACTGTGGATCTCGTTTATCCTTCCGCCAACCACACCCGCTTCGAGCACAGTCTCGGGGTGTATCACCTCGCCGACCGTGCGCTCTCTCACCTCGGCATCGAGGGTCGCCAGGCCGAGCGCGTCCGCGCGGCCGCACTACTCCACGACGTCGGCCACGGCCCCTACAGCCACAACCTCGAAGCCCTCGTCCACCGCCGCACCGGGAAGTTCCACGACGACGTCGGGGAACTCCTCGCGACCGGTGCGGTCGCCGAGGTCCTCGCGTCCCACGACCTCGATTCCGACCGGATCGCGGGCCTCGTCGCCGGCGAGGGCCGACTCGGACAGCTCGTTTCGGGAGAACTCGATGTCGACCGGATGGACTACCTCGTCCGGGACGCCCACCACACCGGCGTTCCCTACGGAACCGTGGACCACGGCCGACTCGTTCGCGAGCTCCGGTTCGTCGACGGCGAGCTCGCGCTCGCGGAGGGCAACGTCCAGACGGCGGAATCGCTGCTGCTTGCGCGGGCGCTGATGAACCCCACCGTCTACAGCCATCCCGTCGCCAGGATCGGCAAGGCGATGCTCCGGCGTGCGACCGAGCGACTGCTCGACGGCGGTGACGATAGGGCGAGCGCGAATGAGGACGGCGACGGCGAGGCGATCGACGTCGAGAATCTGCGCCGAATGGACGATCACGACCTTCTCGTGGCGCTCCGGAGCCACGACCGAACCGCGGCGGACGCCGCGCGCCTGGGTCGACGCGATCTCTACAAGCGCGCGGTCTGGGCCGAACTCCGCGATACGCCCGACGAGATCGTGGACGCCGATCACGCGACCGTCCGCGAACACGAGCGCGAAATTGCCGACAGCGCCGGGGTCGATTCGGGCGACGTGATCCTCGACGTGCCCGCACGCCCGAGCATGACCGAATCCTCCTCGCGGGTCGTGGTGAGCGGCGAGATCCGACCGCTCGGCCGCCAGTCGACGCTCGTCGAGGCATTGAAAGCTACGCAGCGCGACCAGTGGCGACTCGGCGTGTACGCACCCGCCGACTTCACCGAGCGAGTAGGGACGGCCGCTGTTTCGGTGCTCGGTCTCGACATCGACGGCGCGCTCGTCTCGGACGTCCGGCCAGGCATCCACGCGACGCTCGACGAGTTCTAACACCCGCCTTTTGCTACGCTCGCTCACTCCTCCGGTGTTCGCTCGCTTGCAAAATGTGGATCAAAAGCCTCCTCCTTCCCTCCGGAAGAGCTTCGCTCTTCGGTGCCCTCGTTCGCCTCCGGCTCACGAGAACGGTGGTCAGTCATCGGCCCGCTCACTCGCGTTGCTCGTTCCCG
>PXSV01000011.1 GCA_003022685.1 Halobacteriales archaeon SW_9_67_24
GGTCGATCTCCACTCCTCCTTCGATGTGTGCGCCGGCCAGCAGGAGCGCGGTCACGAACTGCGAGGAGACGTTGCCAGGCATCGCGACCGTCCCGCCCTCGATCGGGCCGCCGACGACGAGCGGTGCCTGGCCGTTCGCGCGGGTGCTCTCGGCCCGGCCCCCGAGGCCCTCAATCGCCGAGAGGAGCGGGCCATGAGGACGGGAGCGCAGCGATTCGTCGCCGGTGAGCACGGTGAGACCGTCGCCGAGCGCCGCCGCCGCGGTCACGAGTCGGATCGTCGTCCCGCTGTTGGCGCAGTCGATCACGTCCGCGGGCGTTTCGGGGGCTCCGCCGAACCCCTGGATGGCGAGTCCGTCGTCGGTTTCTCCGACCGCACCGCCGTAGGCCTCGACCGCGCGCATCGTCGCCCGAGTGTCGGCGCTCACGAGCGGGCGTTCGACCAGGGTCTCCCCGTCGGCGTAGCCGGCGGCGAGGATCGCCCGGTGGGTGTAGCTCTTCGACGGCGGCGCATCGACCCGTCCCCCGATCGTGGATTTGCGGATTTCGGCGTCCATGACCGCCCGCACGGACGGGGGTGGTATAGGGATTAGCAATAGAGTCGACACTCTGATCCTATGGACTCTCCGGCGGCTGTCAGAAACGCCGTGCAGGATGCAGGGCGTGTGTACGCAGTTCAAAGGATACACCACGGCGTAGCGCCGCATGAAGACTATCAACCCCTCGCTCATGTCCCGGGTATGAGTGTTAGTAACAAGGTGGCGGTTATCACGGGAGCATCAAGTGGAATCGGAAAAGCGACGGCCAAAAGCGGCGGGTGTATCTCCCCCGAAAGCTACGGTTCACCATTCTCACGGAGCGAATCGCTCCCAATCGAGTCGACGAACGGACCGCGAATAGTAGCTGGCAGCCGACGACCGGCGAGTGACGTATCGGTAGCCAACAACCACCATCGGTTGATAGTACGATCTGTAGTCACATTCAGGATATATCATCTGTATCTTGCATGGCGATTTCGATAAAACAGGATTCCGTCGACGAGGCCTCGACGGTGGATACACAGTCCTGCGCTGACTGTCACCGAAGCACTACCGTTTTCTTCGCGCCTGGCGAGGGGTCGTGCATGGACCCAGACCTCTCCACGCTCGATGAAGCGCTTGAGAAGTCCGGCGTCGACGGCTACCTCGTAGACGCCGACTCCGACGTGCCGGACCAGCGCTACCTCTCGGGATTCGACGCGCCCGACCCCTTCGTGACCCTCTACGACGGCGACACGCACCTGCTGGTCTCGGCGCTCGAATACGGCCGCGCGACGACCGCGAGCCGCGCCGACACCGTCGCGCGCCACAGCGATTACACCGAGGGCGCTGGCAGCCGCGAGGCCGCCGGCGAGGGGCTCGCGGCCTTTCTCGACGACCACGACGTCTCGTCCGTCCTCGTCCCGCCGCGCTTCCCGGTCGGCGTCGCCGACGACCTCCGTGAGCGCGACGTCGCGGTGCAAAGCGAGGACGACGGTGCGGGCGTCCTCACTGACATCCGAGCCGTCAAGACCGACGAGGAGATCGAACATGTCCGGACGGCACAACGCGCCAACGAGCGTGCGATGGCCGCCGCCGAAGACCTCCTGCGCGAGGCGACGATCGACGGCGATCGACTCGTCCACGACGGCGAGACGCTCACCGCCGAGCGCGTGAAGATCGAAATCGAGACCACGCTCCTCCACGAGGGCTGTGCGCTCTCGGAAACCATCGTCGCGAGCGGCGCGGACGCCGCCGATCCCCACGACCGGGGCAGCGGCCCGATCGCGCCGGGCGAGGCGCTCATCGTCGATGTCTTCCCGCGGGACAACGAGACGGGCTACCACGCCGACATGACCCGGACGTTCGTGAAGGGCGAGCCGAGCGACAGGGTTCGGGAATGGTACGACCTAACTCACGAGGCGCTCCGAGCGGCGCTCGGCGCCGTCGAACCCGGTGCGACCGGAGCCGAGGTCCACGACGCGGTCTGTGACGTCTACGAGGATTCGGGCGAGCCGACTCTCAGAGCGGATCCCGAGACCGAGACGGGGTTCATCCACGGGACGGGCCACGGCGTCGGGCTCGCGGTCCACGAACTCCCGAGCCTGAGTTTCGAGGGCGGCGAGCTCGAAGCCGGCAACGTCGTCACGGTCGAGCCTGGTCTCTACGATCCCGACGTCGGCGGCGTGCGGATCGAGGACTACGTGGTTGTCACCGAGGACGGCTACGAGAACCTGACCGACTACCCGAAGTCGCTCCGAGTCGAGTAACCAGCCTCTGATCGATCCCAAAATCGGTCGGACAGGCTTTTGCCGCCCGCCGGGAAACGGCGATCAATGAAACTCCTCGTCGTCGGCGCGGGCACGATGGGGCGGTGGTTCGCCGGAACCGTCGCCGCGGAGCGGGCGGTGGACACCGACATCGTCTTCGCCGATGCCGACCCCGACGCCGCGACGGCCGCCGCCGACGCGCTTGGGGGACGGACGATCGCGCTCGATGCCGACGAACAGTTCGATGGGGTCTGTCTCGCGGTCCCGATCTCGGCGATTGAGGAGAGCATCGCCACGCACGCCGCAAAGGCCGAGCGCGCACTGATCGACGTCACGGGAGTGATGGCTGACCCCGTGGCGGCAATGGCCGAGCACGCCCCGGATCGCGAACGGGTGAGCTTTCATCCGCTGTTCGCGCCCGAGAACGCACCCGGTACCGTCGCCGTGGTCGCCGACGCACCGGGTCCGACCACCGACGAGATCCGCACGGCGCTCGCTGCCGAGAACGACCTCTTCGGGACGTCCCCTGACGAGCACGACGAGGCGATGGCGACAGTCCAGGCCCGCACCCACGCCGCGGTGCTCGCCTACGCGCTCGTCGCCGAGGACGTTCGCGAGGAGTTTCACACCCCGATCTCCGGCCCGCTCACGGATCTCGCGGACCAGGTTCTTTCGGGATCGCCGGGCGTCTACAGCGAGGTCCAGGCCGCCTTCGACGGCGCGGAGGCGGTCGCCGCTGCGGCCGAGCGAATCGCCGACGCCGACCGAGACGAGTTCGAACAGCTCTACTGCGAAGCACGCGACGATCGCAGTGAGAGGTCGAGCAGTCGAGAGCGGGACCGATGAACGACGACCAGCGCGAGGCGATCCGCTCGAACGCGAAGTACCTCCGCGAGGTCCGTCCGATCGACCCCGAGGAGATCAACGAGTACGTCGACGGCCAACCCCATCCCGCCGCCGTCCGGACCGTGCTCCGCGAGTCGGCGGTCGGTCTCGGCCTCGTCGAGCGCTCGAATGGGACCTTCGTTCCGGTTTCCGGGGAACCAATCGACCTCGATTTCGACGGCGTCGAGCGGTTTCCCGAGTCCCACGCCAGGCGGCTCGAAGACCTGCTGGTCGAGCGCTACGGACGGGGCTGGCCCGACGGCGACTCCGGTGGCACCCTCCGCGAGCGCATCCGGACGTTCAAGCAGTCGTATTTCGCGGGCGCACCGGTGGAGTACGACGCCACAACGGCGCTCGCATACGCGATCTATCACCTCCCGGACTACTACGCCGCGATCCAGTACGTGCTCGCCGACCTCGCCGCCGACGGGCTGCTCCCCCGCCGGTTGCGGGTTCTCGACATCGGCGCTGGCGTCGGCGGTCCCGCTCTCGGCCTCGCCGATCTCCTTCCCGACGACGCACTCGTGGAGTACCACGCGGTCGAGCCGAGCCCCGCGGCCGACGTGCTCGACGCACTACTCGACGGCACGGGGAGGAACTTCCACCCCACGATCCACCGGACCGCTGTCGAGGAGTTCGCGTTCGACGACGAGTACGATCTCGTCCTCGTGGCGAACGTGCTGAGCGAACTCGACGAACCAATCGAGATCGTCGAGCGGGCGCTCGGAGCGCTCGCCGACGATGGCTCGGTGGTCGCGCTCGCCCCCGCCGACCGCGAGACGTCGATCGGTCTTCGGGAGATCGAACGAAGCGTGGCCGACGAGGGGCCGGCGACGATCCACGCGCCGACGGTGCGGCTGTGGCCAGGCCACGTGCCGACCGACCGCGGCTGGTCGTTCGACGTGAAATCCGACCTCGCCGTGCCGCCGTTTCAGCAGCGGCTAGACGATGCAGCGACTGGTCCCGACACCAAACCAGGCGAGTTCGTGAACATCGATGTCCAGTACTCCTACTCGATACTCCGCACTGACGGCCGGCGACGGATCGAGTTCACGCCCGACGCCGGCCGCACGGCGAAGATGGCTGACGCCGAACGCCACGTTGCCGAACGGGTGGATCTCGTGGCGGCGAAGCTCAGCCACTCGCTCGCGGCGGGCGAGAACCCCCTGTTCAAGATCAGCGACGGCAGCGAGCGAACCGATCACTACGCGGTCTGTGTGCGCGAGTCGGCGCTCAACCGTGACCTGCTGGCGGCGGAGTACGGCGCGCTGCTCCGATTCGAGAACGGACTGCTGCTCTGGAACGACGACGAGGACGCCTACAACCTCGTGGTCGACGCCGAGACGGTCGTCGATCGGATTCCCGTCGGGCCTTGACCCACCGCAAGCGCTCCGAACCGGCGGGTACGTGGTCCACTACTCCGGACGCATCCGGAACCCCTCTTTCTCGGCGAGTTCCTCCGAGCCGCAGTTGGGACACTCCGCGCGGGCCTCGTCCGTCCGTTCGCCACACGACGCACATTCGAGGACGGCGCCAGGTTCCGGGCTAGCCACCATCTGCTTGAGTCGTTGGAATACTCCCATCGCGGGCCCGTTAGGCGCGTCCGATACGAAGATCCTTGGTACTGTTGCACAGACTCTCGTCCGACCGCGGGCGTCGTCAGGGCGTCGGATTCGCGTCCGTTCGTCGCCGAATCCGGTCGTCGAAACGGTCGACCTGCAGTATTTAGTCACTGCCCACGAGAGCGGGCCATGACCCGGAAGGTCCTTTTCGACACCGATCCAGGCTGCGACGACGCTGTTGCACTCTCGATCGCGCTCGCGAGCGACGAGATCGAGGTCGTCGGCGTGAGCACCGTCGCTGGCAACCCCCCCGTCGGGAACACCACCTACAACGCGCTCTCGATCCTCGAACTGTTCGATCGAACCGACGTGCCAGTGGCGCGTGGCTGTGCCGGCCCGCTGTGTCGCGACCTCGAAACCGCCGAGGAGATCCACGGACCGGGCGGGATCAGGGGCGGCCCGCCCGAACCGACGGGCGAACCCGTGAGCCAGCACGGCGTCGAGTTCATCCGCGATCGCGTCCGCGAGTACGGCGACGACCTCACGATCGTCGCGATCGGCCCCCAGACCAACCTCGCGACCGCGCTTGCGATCGACGAGGACCTCCCCGCGATCGTCGACGAGATCTACCTGATGGGCGGCGCGGCGCTGTGTCCCGGTAACGTCACCCCGGCAGCGGAGTTCAATTTCTACGTCGATCCCGAAGCCGTCTCCCGGGTGTTCCGCGACGCGACACCCAAGGTGGTTGGTCTCGATGTCACGGAGGCAGCGACGGTGCCGGCGACGACCATCGAGGAGCTCGCCGCGGATGACGACCCGCAGCGCACGCTCGCGGCGTGGCTCGGGTACAGCGAGGTCGAAGCGATCCGCGACGGCGTGCTCACCGGCGACCAGGCGATCCACGACGCGACGGTGATCGTCGACCTGCTCGACGGCGTGCTCGACTACCGGGAGGTTCCGGTCGCGATCGGCACCGGCGACGGGCCCTTCCGCGGGGCGATCGCTCCCGACCTCGACGGGACGACCGATGACCTTCCGACCGCGCAGGTCGCGCTCAATGTCGACGAGTCGAGCCACCGCGATGCTGATTCAGCGGTGCACTTTTGCGACCGCCACCCGGATGCGGCGCATGCACGTCCTCCTGACGAACGACGACGGGATCGAGAGCACGGGTCTCCAGGTGCTCTACGACGCGCTCGACGACAGCGGCGAGGTCACGGTCGTCGCGCCCG
>PXSV01000012.1 GCA_003022685.1 Halobacteriales archaeon SW_9_67_24
CCCTCCCCAACCGACTCCCTCGCTCGCTACGCTCGCTCAGTTATCCCTCGCGCGACTCGTGCGCCTTCGGCGCACTCCCGCGCGCCACCGCCTCCAACAAAAAGCGGATTTGTTACCGACAGTATCCGTCCGTGGAGAGCGCGGTTCCGGGACGTTTATTCGCGTGTCGGCCGCCTCGCAGGTATGAAAGCCACCGCGCGCGCCCACCCGATCCAGGGACTCGTCAAGTACCATGGGATGATCGACCACGACCTTCGGCTACCGTACCACGACTCGATCAGCGTCTGCACCGCACCGAGCAACACCACCACGACGGTCGCGTTCGACGATGCGCTCGACGGCGACGAGTTCGTGATCGACGGCGAGAGGGTGGAGGGACGGGGCCGCGAGCGCATCGAGAGCGTCGTCTCGCACGTCCGCTCGCTCGCCGAGATCGATAGCCCTGTGCGCTTCGCAAGCGCGAACGACTTCCCGACGAATGTGGGGTTCGGCTCGTCGTCGTCCGGTTTTGCGGCGGCCGCTGTGGCCCTCGCTGCCGCTGCGGACCTCGATCTCTCGCTCCCCGAGATCTCGACGGTCGCGCGGCGTGGGTCAGCGTCGGCGGCGCGCGCCGTGACAGGCGGGTTCTCGGACCTCCACGCGGGGCGCAACGACGTCGACTGCCGCTCGGAGCGGATCGAGAGCGACCTCGAAGACGACCTCCGGATCGTGGCGGCGCTCGTGCCCGCGTACAAGGAGACCGAGGAAGCCCACCGTGAGGCCGAGGACAGCCATATGTTCGGGGCGCGACTCGCCCACGTCCACGGCCAACTCGCCGCAATGCGCGACGCGCTCCGCGAGGCCGATTTCGAGCGAACCTTCGAACTCGCCGAACACGACTCGCTCTCGCTCGCCGCGACCACGATGACCGGGCCTGCGGGCTGGGTCTACTGGCGGCCCGAAACCCTCGAAATCTTCGCCGCGGTCCGCGATCTCCGAGGATCGGGCGTCCCGGTCTACTTCTCGACCGACACGGGCGCGAGCGTCTACGTCAACACTACAGTTGAAAACGTCGAGCGCGTCGAGGAGCGCGTCGCCGACTGTGGCGTCGAAACCCGCGTCTGGGAGGTCGGCGGCCCCGCGCGCGTTCTCGACGAGTCCGAAGCACTGTTCTGAGACTTGGAATCCACCTTTCGAATCGGGTGACGAGCTGGTTGTCGGTGCCAGGCGGCGCGGATGGCGCGTGCTGCGCCGAGCGGGACGGCTCCGCCGTCCCGCTGGCCGTGCGAACGGGCGGCTTCGCCGTCGTCGGAAATCGGAGATTTCCGATTGGCTCGAAAATCGCAAAGCGATTTTCGAACACCCATGAGCAGACACCGCCCGAGCGAAGAAGTCAGTTGGGGAGGCGTGTGGCCTGCGGTTCTCATTTGTCCCGTGTGTAGCGTTGCTGTTTCGTCGACGCTCACTGCGTCGAGACGAACTGGATACATCACGTTCGACTCCGCCTGACATCGGTATTCTCAACGTATTTAACCGACGAACTCCTATCAAGCACCGATGCGAATTGCCGTCCTCGGAGCCGGCTACGCCGGTCTCACGCTCGCCAGGCAGCTCGAAAAGCGCCTCGCCGAGTCGGTCGAAATCGTCGTCGTCAACGACCGTCCCGACCACCTCGTCCAGCACGAACTCCACCGCGTCGTCCGCCGGCCGTCGCTCGCCGACGGGATCACGGTCGACCTCGCCGACGCGCTCGACCGTGCAACCCTCCGCGTCGCGCGGGTCACGGACATCGATCACGAGCAAAACGTCGCCACGCTCGACGACGAGGAGGAACTGTCATACGACGTTGGGGCGGTCTGTCTCGGGGCCGAAACCGCGTTTTACGACCTGCCAGGTGTCGAGGAGCACGCCACGCCGCTGAAGCGCCTGCCCGACGCCGCCCGCATCCGCGAGGAGTTCCTGAATCTCGCCGACGGCGATCGAGTCGTGATCGGCGGGGCCGGACTCTCCGGGGTCCAGATCGCTGGCGAACTCGCCGCACTCGCTCGCGAAGAGGCGCTCGACCGCGAGATCGTGCTGCTCGAACAGCGTGATGACGTCGCGCCGAACTTCCCCGCGAACTTCCAAGACGCGGTCCGCGAAGAACTCGAAGCCCGCGACGTCGTCGTAAGAACGGGCGAGGCGGTCGAGCGCGCGACCGACGACGCCGTGGAACTCGATGGCGAGGAACTATTCTGCGGGCAGTTCGTCTGGACCGGCGGCGTCCGCGGACCGGACGCGCTCGCCGGCGGGAGGGCGGGGCTGACGCGCTGTTCGAGCCCCGGCCCGAACGGTTCAGATTCGACGCCCCTGGGTGGTTGGTCAGCGTCGGCGACGGCGCGGTGGCCCAAGTCGGCCCCACCGTGTTCCGGGGGGCGGCGGCGAAGGCACTCAAGACGAGCGTCGGCGCTGGCTACCTCTCCTCGGTCGGCGCGATCGAGAACGCGGCGGGGCTCGTCCGCGAGGAGCTCGCCAGCGACTGAGCACGCCTGGCGTGGGGATCGAGCCACCTCGCCCGTTCCGGTTCCTTCGTCCGCCGACGATCGGCCGACGAAAGCCCGCTTCGTCGCCGTTCCGCGCACGAAACGGTGTCGAAACGACGCCCGAACGGGGAACCGACCGGGGGAATTATACTCCGGACGCGACCCGATGGGGTATGACCGGACGACTCGCCCCCGTCTTGCTGGCGGCACTGCTCGTTCTCTCGGGGTGTTCCCAGCTCGCCTCGGCCCCGAACGCGCCGACCGAGACGACGGCCGGGACGACCGCGAGCGGTCCGACGACCCCGACGGCCACACCGACCGGAGCGACGACCACAACCGAGACCACAACGACGATCACCACGGCGACGACCGAGGAGGACCTCTCGACGACCGCCAGCGAGACACCCGTCTCGACCCCGACGCGAACGGCGACGGCGACCGCAACGCCGACGGCGACCACGACGCGGTTCCCGACCGCCACACCGACCCCCGCACTCGAATCGCGGTTCGTCGTCCTGATCGGCGGGAGTCCCGAGGACAAGGCCACCTACGAGTTCTCGGTCACGGGAACGATCGAGCGCCGGGGGCAGAGCTACGGTGCGCCGATCGACGACGGGGCCGTGACGCGCGATCCCGACATCGACGTCATCGGGGACGACGGAGCGAGCGTCGAGGGTCGCCTCGGCGGCGGTGGCGACGCCTACCGGATCACCGGCGAGATAACCGAGTTCGAGGCCGAAGACGAGGACGCGGTCGAGGTGTACGTCGACGGCGAGCGGATCGACACCGATGAGTGACTCGGGAGCTGTCGCCGCGCCGACCACGACGGTTGATCGGTCGCCGATAGCGTACTCTCCGCGGTTCGAACGATACGGCAGGCTCGCGGTCAGCGACGACGATACGAGAACCCACGTGCGGCGAGACCGAGCAACAACAGCGCGAACAGCCCCACGACGATCCAGAGCACGACCTGCGAGCTGAGTGCATCGTCGAGCACGTCGAACAGCGGGACGTCGAGTATCTGTCCGACCGCGAACACCAACAGCGCGATCCCGAGGACGGCGAGACCGAGCCGCAGCGCCGTCGAAGCGACCCATTCGGCGGGGCCTTCCCGTCGCGTTTTTTCAGCTCGGCGTTCCTCCAGCGGGGCTTCCTCGCGCTGCCTGGTCGACTCCGCTTCCCGCTCGCGCTCGGTGTTTCCCGATCCCGACATGAGTGATCGATGGTCGTTCTTGCCGGAGAGCTAATAAATCAACGGCTTTCGAGTTCATGGCTGATTCAACCGAACGGGTTCGAGTCGACCATGTGCAGAGCGACGAAACCGTCGACTAGGGGAGAACGGATCGATGGCGCGGCGACGCCGACCACCCGGCCGGTGATGCAGATCGCTTGTTCGCTGGCGCATCGGTGTCACCCTTGCGACTGGGCGAAGTACGGGTCGGCCTCCTCGACCTCTTCGAGCGGCAGTCCCGAGGACAAGGGATCGATACCGATGGCTGAGTCCAGGCCGTTCGATCGAACTCGTCTCGGACCGGCGCTGTGTTGATCGTGTGTTTCCCCCTTTGTATTCGGTTCGGCCGTCGGCTGTACCGCTTGTCCCGATCTACGACCGTCCGCACGTCTTCGACTCCGGCGGTGAACCCGCGCATAGTATTTGATCCTCACCCACCTTCCACTACGTGTACAATTCCCGAACGTGGGCGACGTCGAGGAGGTGCTGGATTCGCTAGTGTTTCCCCGATTCGCAACGGTACGATACGAACCCGAAACGCCGACACTGGCGGCCGTCGCCGAGACCGTCCGTGAACGGTCGGGGCTTTCGAACCGGTCGTGGTTGCTGTCGCTGTCTCGATCGCCACGACTTGTCCAAACACTCCCGCCCGATCCGGTCAAAGCGTATTTGTCGACCGGACGCCTACCGAGCGGAGAATGGTAGTCCCGGTCAGCAACGCGGACGCCCGTGTGGTGGGGTACTGTGAGTAGTTCCCTCCCGTTCTGCGAGGCGTGCGGATCGATGATGCACGCCGACGGCGACGAGATGGTGTGTGCCGACTGCGGCGAGCGCGTGCCGAAGGACGCGGATCGCGCGGCGGCGTTCGTGAGCACCGAGTCCCAGACCACCGACGACGTGATCGAGACCAGCGAGGACGCCGCCGACGAGGGCAAACCCACTGCTGAAGTGACGTGTGACGAGTGTGGCAACGATCATGCGTGGTACACCATCAAGCAGACCGGCTCGGCCGACGAGCCACCCACCAGGTTCTTCAAGTGTACCGAGTGCGGCCATCGATGGCGAGGATACAGCTAGCTGCGACTCGTCACGAACCGCTCACAGCCCGAGCTGGTCGGCGAGACCGTCGTCGAGGTCGCCGCCGATCTCGAACAGGTCGCGCATCTCGTCGTCGGCAAGCTCGAAGCCGAACACGTCGGCGTTCGCCCGGACGTGCTCGGGGTTCGACGACATCGGGATCGGCGAGACCATCGGCTGCTGGAGCAGCCACCGAATCGCGACCTGGGCCGGCGTCTTCCCGTGATCGTCCGCGATCCTGGCGAGCGCGTCGTGGTCGAGGCAATCGCCGACCCCGAGCGGGCTGTACGCGGTGAGCATGACATCGTGATCGAGACAGAAGGAGAGCAGGTCGTCCCGGCGCTCGGCGAGGTTGTACTCCACCTGGTTCGTGAGGATCGGCGCGTCGGAGGCTTCGATCGCCGCGCGCGTCTCCGCGACCGAGAAGTTCGAGACGCCGATATGCTGGACCGTACCCTCCTCGACGAGTTCGTTCATCGCGTCGAGGGTCTCCTCGTGGGAGGGCTCCTGGTCGGGCGAGTGAATCAGGAGGAGATCGACGTACTCGGTGTCGAGCCGATCGAGGCTGTCGCGGGTCGACTCGATCACCGCGTCGTGGGCGCGGTTCTCGCGCGACAGTTTCGTCGTGACGAACACCTCTTCGCGGTCGACGTCGACATCCCGGATCGCATCGCCGACCGCCGGTTCGCTCTCGTACATCTGTGCGGTGTCGACGTGGCGATAGCCCGCATCGAGCACGGCCGAAACGGCCCGGTATCGCTCGTCGTCGGTGTCCATCCCCGACGTGCCGAAGCCGAGTGCGGGCACCGTCGTGCCATCCACGGCGATCTGCTGCATATCGGGGGCGTGTTCACAGCCAGGCTTCAAGACTCGGGTGCCAGCGATGGCTTGCTCGCTCCGCTCCCTCGATGAGGGATTCGCGACGAAGCGAGCCTGGATCGGAGCCGAAACCGACCGAAAGCCTTTGTCCGCCACGCAACGGAGTCCGTGCGTGAACGAGCGCCGGCGCGTCGAAGTCCACCCCGGCTGTGAGGCGGTCGTGGCGTTCGATCCCGACCTCACCTTCGAGTGCGTCGACTCGTGTACGTGGTGCTGTCACCACGGCGTGTTGCTCTACGACCACGACCTCCTCGGTCTCGCCCAGCGCGCGAGCCTCAACGACGCCACGACGACCGCCCACGGCGAGCGGTTCGTCCGCCGCGAGGACAAATCCCGTGACGAGCACACTGGCGACGACGGTGCGGCGTGTTACTTCCTCGGCGAGGACGGCCTCTGCGCGCTCCACGCCGAGCACGACTGGAAGCCCGCACGGTGTTCGGTGTTCCCCCTCGAAGTCCACTACGAGAACGACGAGATCCGAGTGACGGTCCGCGACGAGGCCGAGGAGCACTGCGAGGGTCTCGGCGTGAGCGACCGCCGCGTGATCGACAACCTCGACGCCTTTCTCCCCGAAATCCTCTGGTCGCTCGACAACCCCGAAACGAAGATCGAACTGTAGCTACGCGCGTATTTCAAAAAGAACGGAGGCTCGTGTTCCGGAGTTCGTACGGGTTTACGCCGCGACCTCGGCGGCTTCGTGGACCTCGTCGTAGTCGGGTTCGTTCGTCGGATCGTCGGCGACCCACGAGTACGTGATCTCGCCGTTGCCGTCGACCACGAAAACCGCGCGCTCGGCCACGCCCTGGAGGCCGAGGTTGTCGATGTCGAGGGGCACGTCGTAGGCGTCGATGGCGTCCCGATCCATGTCGCTAACGAGGTCGAACTCCAGACCGTGTTCGTCGCGGAACGCGGCCTGGGAGAACGGCGAGTCGGCACTGATGCCATACAGCGTCGCCCCGCTCTTCCGGAGATCGTCGAGATCCTCCTGGAACGCCACCATCTCGTTGGTGCACGGTGGCGTGAACGCACCCGGGAAGAAGGCGAGCACGAGCGGTGCCTCGCCGAAGTGTTCCGAGAGCGTGAATTCGGCCGGCTCGTCGCCGGCGAGCTTTGCGGTGAAGTCGGGGGCGGAGTCGCCTTCTGCGAGCATCATCGGCAGTACGCACGCCGACAGCAAGAACGTACTGCTATTCGGTTGGAGAGCTGTCGTCCCGGTAGGCGGGATTCGTCGAAACGGGCGGGGCGGGGAGAGTGATGCCACACAGGTGATGCCACGCAACGGACCCACCCCGAGGGGCGTCGCCCCTATACATCGTACACGGCAAGACCAGTAAACGGTTGTCCATTATTTATCAGGCATAGTTAGCCGAACAGGTTGCCGACGAGGCGTGCACAGCCGCGCCGGAGCCGTTCGGAGACCGCCTGGTTCGAGACGCCGAGCTCGTCGGCGAGGTCGCCGAGGGTGGCGTCGCGGGGGACCTCGAAGTAGCCGCGCTCGTGGGCCAGTTGCAGGGTTTCGCGCTGGCAGGACGTGAGTCCGTCCCGTGGGGGTCCGTGGCTGGCGTCGGCGTCGTAGAGTCGATCGAGCCGGAAGTCGAGGTCGTGATCGGCACAGAACTCGCTGAACGCGCTCAGGGTCTCCCGGTCGGGAAACCGCATTCTGGCGTGCCACCGGCCGTCGGCGTAGCGCATTTCGAGGCGTGCAGCCCCCCGTTCGACCCACGCATCGTAGGTCACGATGGCGGCCGCGCCGGTCAAGCGCATGCGGTAGAGCCGCCGCTCGCCGGGGTCGCTCAGTCGCTCGACGTCGGTGACGGTCTCGTCGCGCTCCAGGCCACGCTCGAAGGTAGCGAGGTCCCCACCGCGCGCCCAGCAGAACACCACCGGCATCGCCGACCGGGTTCCGTACTCGCGCTCGATCTCGAACTCGACCGATGGTGCAGCCGAGAGCGCCGTTGCAAAGGAGAGCCGTCCCGGCGCGAGGCTGAGCTCGGCGATAACGCTCATGGCGGACGTATGGTACACTGTCGCAAAACAGTTGTCGTTCCCTCGATACTCCGATCCGAGCCCCGACCGGGACCGGGTTTCGACGAGCGGGCCGTGTCACGCGGCGAGCAGCAGCCACGCGAGAAAGACCAGGCTCGCGCCGGCCGCCGTGCTCGCCACCGCGTGGACCCGGAGCCGATCGAGCAGTTCGTGGGCGTCGCCGGTGAGCGCCGCCACCTCGCCGACTTCGCCGCCGACCTCGCACTCGGGCAGGAAGTCCATCGCGACGTGGAGGAAGAGACCGGCGGCGAACCCGAAGACCGCCGCCGAGACCGCCAGCGACGATTGGGGTTCGAGGAGACCCGCGAGAATCGCCGCGATCCCTACCCCGGCCGCCGGGAGCACGACCACGCCGACCGGCATGTCGCGCCGCCGGAGCCGCCGCGCGGCGGCGTAGCCTGCCGGTCCCTTGTGCGAGACGATCCCCAGCCCGAGGAGGAGGCCGAGATCGGGCAACAGGGTGTAGACGGTGCCGATGACGACGCCAGCGGTGAGCGAGTGGGCGGTGAGCCGAGCGGTCGTGGTTTCGATCGGCAAGTCGTAGTGGACGAAGCGGTGGCCGACGGTGTGGCCGGCATACCCCGCGAGCAGTCCGGCCGCGATCCCGAATCCGCCGACCCGCGGGTCGTACCCGATCGCCTGGGGCACGAGAAAGACGGCGGCGCTCGTGACCATCGCACCGCTCGCCAGTCCATAGCCCCAGACGAGGCGCTCGGCGTGGGTGTCGGCGGTCGCCGAGCGCGTTCCAACGACCGCCCCGCCAGCCATCGCGACGAACGCGACCCACCCGACGACGAGCACCTTCCAGAGGCCGGCCGTCGTCCCGATGACCGAGAGAACGACGAGCGCGCCCGTGCCGGCGACGCCGAGCCACGGAACCCGCCCGACGTTAACAACATCGTCCGTTTCGTTAATACTCATTCTATTAGCAACGTAGCGTCCGATGTTAATAAACCTATCGAGTGGTGGACGATCGCTCGCTATCGGGGCTGTCGTCTCATAGGGATGGTTGTGGGTTATTTCGGTATGCTGCCGACATGGGGTCGGCGGCTACCGGGAACCAGTCACGACGATCCCTATCAGCGGGTCGCTTGCCGCCACGCGCGGAGGTCGACGATCTCGCCATCGAGCTCGTCGGGTTCGATCTCAGTCGCCGCCCAGACGAACATTTCGGCGATCTCCTCGGGATCGCGTCCCTGCTCGCCGGCGAGACCGGTCGCAACCTGGCCCGGATCGACGACGCCCACGGGATGATCGATCTCGGCAGCGAACCCGCGCGCAAGCGCCTCCGCGGCGGCCTTCGAGACGGCGTACGAGCCGATTCCTGGCTGTGCCTCGCGAGCGATCGATCCCGAGGGCACCAGAACGCGAGCGTCGGCCGCGAGGTGGGGGAGTGACTCCCGGACGGTCGCAAAGACCCCGCGGGCGTTCGTCCGGAGATGCTCATCGACCGCGGCGTAGCTCTCGCCGTCGAGTCGCGTCTCGCCAGGCGGTCCGTGATAGACGCCCGCGTTCGCCACTACGAGATCGATGTCGCCAGTGTCGCCGGCCCCGGCGGCGGTCTCCGCGAGGCGCTCGATGTCGTACTCGTCGCGGACATCCGCGCGCTGGACCGTGACCGTACCGGTGTCGTCCGTGCCGTTCGCGTCGTCCGCGTCGCCCTCCGCCCGTATATCCCCGGCGAGCGAATCGAGCGCCTCGGTGTTACGCGCACAGCCGACGACGTGTGCGCCCTCGGCGACGAAGCGTCGTGCGAGTGCCGCGCCGATCCCGCGACTAACCCCGGTGACGAGTGCGGTGGTGTCGTCCATGCTGGCGGAAGGAGCGGCGACCCGATACCCGTTTCGTCCCGGCGGCATCGACCGATACTCCGCTCACGCCATCGAACGGGTCGGTTCGTCGTCCCGATAGAACTGGCCGTGAAACCCGAACGGGATCGGGTGTGGGGTCGGGGCGCGGGCGCGCTCGGCGAAGGTCGCGGCGTCGAGCACGACCAGGAACGATCGCTCCGCCCGGGCGTCGAGCACCACCGAGAGGACGACACCCTCGTCTTCCTGGCCTTCGGGCGCGGGCACGAACAGCGGTTCGCCCGGGTAGGCGTCCGGCTCGCTCCACGTTCTCGTCGTGCGCGTCCCGACGTCGACTTTGACCAGCTGGTTCTGAAAGTCGGCGGGCGGTCGCTCGCGGTTGCTCACGCCGTAGACGTAGCGGTACGGCCGCGTGTTCCGGCGTTCGTAGTCGAACGTCGGCAGCTCGATATGGCCGGGGTACAGCGTCTCGAACCCGATCCTTGGCGCTCCGCCGCCCGACGCTCCGCCGCCGGACTCCCCGTCATCCTCGATCGGGAGGCGATACCGCCTGAGCGCGCCGGTCGGGAGGTCGGGCGCGGGCGAGCGGAGGTTGTCGAGGGACAGCGCGTCGACCACGGTAGCGTCGGGGTAGGCCACGAGGTCGAGAACGATCTCGCCGCCGGTCTCGAAGGCGTTCACGTGGTGGAAGACGAAAAACGGCTCCGCACGGTGGGTCGCCGCCACGTCGCCGCTCGCCCGATCGACGACGAGGAACCTCGTGCCGCGCTCGGGCCGCCACTCGAAACTCTCGATCACCGGCCGGTCGCGGAGCAGGTCGAGCGGGCGCACCACGAACGGCCCCTCGGTGAGAACGACGTGCCGTTCGGTGAGGCCGAAACTGTGGAGATAGGCGGGTTCGTCGACCGAGACCTCGCCGACGATTTCGGGTTCGGCCCCGACGGCCGGGGTCCGGTAGATCGTGTAGCCGGGATCCCGGCCGAACCGGGTCGCGTATCCCACCCGTTCGCCGCGGCGCGGATCGTGGTGTGGATGGACGGTCCGAGTCGCGCCCGGCGTGGAGTCGGTCGTGGTGCCGTGGGTCGCGAGCGTCCCGGGATCGAACGCGACCACGCGCGGGCTCTCGGTCGTGGCGACGAACCCGTCACGCCGCGCCTCGACGTTTACGCATGCGTTGTCGGTGAAGTTCGGCGCGAGGAGGCGTTCGAGCCGGCCGACGAGCCCGGTATCGGGGTCGGTGGCGAACTCACGGAAGCCGAGCTCGCCGTGCTCGCGGACGTGTTCGTGGGCCTCGCTCCGGAGGAAGCGGTTCGCGTACGTCACCCGCCCGCCCCGGATCGCGAACCGCCGGAGCATCGCGAACCCGTCGAACCAGTGGTTGAGCCGGCGGTCGCCCGCCTCGAAGGTTCCCGGCCCGTTCCGGAGGAGCGTCCCCGAGAGCCAGTTCGGCAGGTCGCCCTCCACGGGAAGGGAGACACCGGCGCACTCCCCGCGAACCGGCTCGAAGCCGAGGCGGTGGTCCATGCCGATCGGAGGAGCGCCCGGGGGATAGTTCCCCCGACGCCGGCGGGTCCGTCGGTTTTTATGCGCCGCGACCGTATGAACGAGTACATGGCTTCGCTCTCGGGCGGCAGGCGGACGGCGAGAACGGACGACCCGCTCGACGGCCGATCGATCGCCGTCGTCGGTGGGGGTTTCGGCGGGCTGTCGGCGGCGTGTTACCTCGCCGATGCGGGGGCCGACGTCACCCTTCTGGAGAAAAACGATCAAGTGGGTGGGCGCGCCTCGCAGTTCGAGACCGAGGGCTTTCGGTTCGACATGGGGCCGTCGTGGTATCTGATGCCCGACGTCTTCGAGCGCTTTTTCGGCCACTTCGGGCGGCGGCCGACCGACTACTACGGGCTCGAACGCCTCGATCCCCACTACCGAGTGTTCTTCAAGGACGGCGATCGGGTCGATCTCACGCCCGATCGTGACCAGGTCCGGGCGGTGTTCGAGTCCTACGAGGATGGCGCGGCCAAAGCCTTCGACAAGTACCTAAAGCAGAGCGAGTCGACCTACGAGGCCGCGATGGAACGGTTCGTCTACACCGATCGGCCCCGCTTGCGGGACTGGGTCGACTTCGATGTGTTCCGGTCCGCACCGGTCGGGCTGAACCTGCTCCGCTCGATGGAGGGCCACGTCTCGAACTACTTCGAGCACCCGAAGCTCCAGCAGATCATGCAGTACACTCTCGTCTTTCTGGGAGGCTCGCCGAAGAACACGCCCGCGCTCTACACCATGATGAGCCACGTCGACTTCAATCTCGGCGTCTACTACCCGGAGGGTGGGTTCGGCGGCGTCGTCGACGGGATCGCCGACCTCGCCCGCGAACTCGGGGTCACGTTCGAGACCGGCGCGGAGGTCACCGAGATCACGCGGCGGCGCGATGAGTTCCTCGTCGACACCATAACGGGAGCCCACAGTCCGGATTCGGTCGTCAGCGACGCCGACTACGCCCACACCGAACAGGAACTCCTGCCGGAACACGAGCGCCAGTACGCGGCGGACTACTGGGACGAGCGCACGCTCGCGCCCTCCGCGTTCTTGCTCTACCTCGGCGTCGAGGGGAGCGTCGAGCCGCTCGCCCACCACACCCTCGTGCTGCCGACCGACTGGGACGGCCACTTCGCCCGGATCTTCGACGAACCGGCGTGGCCCGACGATCCGGCGTACTACCTGTGTGTCCCCTCGAAGACCGACGACACCGTCGCGCCCGATGGCCACTCGAACCTCTTCGCGCTCGTGCCGATCGCGCCTGGCCTCGACGATTCGGCCGAAACCCGGGAGCGCTACCGCGAGACCGTGCTCGACGACATCGCCGCGAACACCGGCGTCGAACTCGAAGACCGGATCGTGGTCGAGGAGACGTTCTCGGTGTCGGACTTCGCCGAGCGCTACAACAGCCGCCAGGGGACCGCGCTCGGCCTCGCCCATACCCTCCGCCAGACCGCCCTCTTTCGACCGCCCCATCGCTCCGAGGCCGTCCCGGATCTCTACTTCACGGGCTCGTACACCACACCGGGAATCGGCGTCCCGATGTGCCTGATCAGCGGCGAGCACGCCGCCAACGCCGTGATCGACGACCACCGATGAGCGTCGGCGAGCGCGTCCGCCGGACGGTCGGCCGGCTCGGAGCGCTCGCACCACCCGAATCCACGTTTTCGGGGTACCTCCTCCGGCTCTCGCGCCCGCGCTTTTGGCTCTACCTCGCCGGCCCGGTGATCGTCGGCGTGGTCTACGCCGCCGACGCACCCGCCGACCTCTTCTCGCCCGTCGCCGTCGCGCTGTTCGCATACTTCCTCGTCCCCGCGAACGTCTTCCTCTACGGGATCAACGACGTTTTCGACACCGACATCGATGCCGAAAACCCGAAGAAGGACGAGCGGGAGGTGCGCTACTCGGGTGATCGGGGCGTGCTCGTGGCAGTGCTCACGAGCGGGCTCCTCGGCGTGGTGTTCGTTCCCGTCCTCCCCCCGAGCGCGCTCGTGGCGTTCGCCGCGTTCGCCTTCCTCGCGGTCGCGTACAGCGCGCCACCGCTCCGGTTCAAGACGACCCCGCCGCTCGACTCGATCTCGAACGGGCTGTACGTCCTCCCGGGGGTGGTCGGCTACACCGCCGTCACAGGCGCGGCCCCGCCGCTCGCCGCCGTGCTCGGCGGGNNNAACCTACGCCTACTGCGGGGCGTGCTGGCTCGCGGCGGCGATCCTGTTCTTCGTCGTCCACCCCTTCTTCGCGCTCCTCCTGCTCGCGTACCCCGTCCTGGTGTTCGCGATCGCGCGATCGTCGGTCGCGGTCGAGCGCGCGTACTGGTGGTATCCCGCGGTGAACACGCTCGTCGGGATGGTCATGACCCTCGGCGGGATCTGGAGCCTGCTGTATGGCGGCTGAGACCGCGACCCGCCGGCGGATCGAGGCCCGACTCGACGGCCTCGTCGCCGAGAACCGCTTCACGATCGCGGTCGTGTTCCCGGTCGTCGGCGCGCTTCTCCTGCTTGCGAGCGCCGAGTCGCTCGTCGGTCCGCCGCTGCGCTACAACGCCCTCCTCATCCTGCTTGGGACGATCGTGATGCGCCTGCCCCTCGTTGCGGGGCTCGCGCCGGTGCTCGACCGTCGGGCGGCGCTCGGGATCGCTGCGCTCGTGGGCTACGCGTTCGGCATCGAGCTGATCGGGGTGGCGACCGGGTGGCCCTACGGCACCTTCGAGTACACCATCGCGCTCGGGCCGATGCTCGCCGGCGTCCCGCTCGGCCTTCCCGTGTTCTTCCTGCCGCTCGTTCTGAATAGCTACCTGCTCTGTCTGCTCGTGCTCGGCGACGCGGCGGGGCGACGCGCGATCCGCCTCGTCGCCGTGATCGCGACCGTGCTCCTCGTCGATCTCGTGCTCGATCCGGGCGCAGTGGCGATCGGCTTCTGGAGCTACGGGGGAGGGATCTACTACGGCGTCCCCGTCTCCAATTACCTGGGATGGGTGCTGTCGGCGACCGTCTCGGTGCTCGCCCTCGATCTCGCCTTCGACCGCACGGCGCTGCGCGCGCGGCTCGACGAGTGTGGATTCATGCTCGACGACCTCGTGAGCTTCGTCGTGCTCTGGGGCGCGATCAACGCCTACTTCGGCAACTGGGTGCCGGTCGGCCTCGCGCTCGTCCTCGCCGGCGGCCTACTCAAAACCGATCGGTTCGATTTCGCCGTCGAACCGACCGTGCCGGACCTGTGGAACTGACGAGGCGCTACGGTTTCTCGACGACCAGCGAGAAGCCCCACGCGAACTCGACGGCCGGTTCGGTGGTGTGCGAGACGTCTCCGTCGCTGCCGTAGACTCGAACTGGTTCCGCGAAGCGGTACGTACCAGGAGCCATGTAGCCTTCCGTTCGGTAGTAGTCCCAAACGAGATACTCGTTCATGATGGACTGTCCCTCGGAGTAGGGTTGTGCCAAGCATCCGTACATCGGAATCGCCACCGGTGTCTTCGGGTTCCGATCTCGCGTCCAGCGATCGCCCGTCCGGTCGATGTACTCCGTACTATCGGGTGGATGAAGCCACAGCCCCTCGTTTTCGCTTCGACCGCCGGTTCGATTGAACAGGCTACAATCGTCCTCCTGGATAGAGATTTTGCGCTTCGGACCCTCGTTCGTGGTCGTGACGCGCAGGCGCGCGGTGTGTGCCGCCGTCACCGTCGATTCGAGCAGCTTCACGTCGATGCTCAGTCGGTGTTCGTCCGGAACCTCGTCGACGCTCGAAAGCGAGACGCGCCGCTGGACCTCGCTTTCGCCGTTCCCGCGTGGCGTTCCGTTGGCCGTCCGTGTCCTGTCGGCAGTCGTAGCCGGTCGCTTCTCGTCGGTCGTCGTGGCGGACGAGCTTCGATCGTCCGTCCGGACCGGCGTCGGTCCGTCATCTATCCGTGTTCCCGCTGTCGTTGCCTCGTCGTTCGGACCCGCACCTGGCCCACGGCTCACGCAGCCGGCCGCAAGCACCGTTCCCGTCGCCGCAGTAACGAGGAACCGTCGCCGTTTCATAATTGTTCTCGTGAGGTGAACGGCATAAGTTTTCAGGTCACGCTGGTCGTTCTCTTCGAACAGCGCCAGGCGATCAGCCCATCGGGCGCGGCTCGCCCATCCCCGAGTCCGGCCGCGCCGCGCCAGGCATCGGCACGGTACTCACCTTCGCGAACACCGCCTCGGGATCCTTGTTCCAGAGCCAGTGCCACCTCGTGCGCGCGAGCAGGGAGAGCTTGCGCGCGGTGCTCAACTCGGGCGTCG
>PXSV01000013.1 GCA_003022685.1 Halobacteriales archaeon SW_9_67_24
TTCGCTCTCGACGAACACACCTTCGGAAGTTCGCGCTCGCTCTACTTCTACGATACCGAGGGTAACTGCGTCGAACTCGGCGAGTCCGACGAATCGGGAACCGGCGTCCTCGGGGTGTTCGAAGTCGTCCTCGAAGTCGCGAACCTCGATCGTGCCGAGTCGTTCTACACCGCGCTCGAGATGGAGCCAGTCGACCGCGGGGGCGACCGCCGGCGGGTCCGGCTCGACGCCGGCCCGTTCGCCCTCGAACTCTGGGAGCCCCAACTGGGCATCGCCGATGCGCGCGGCGGCGTCCACGTCGATTGCGGGTTCGGCGTCGAGGACTCCGAGGCGGCGCTCGAACGGGTCCAGAATCGGGTGTCGGCCGTGGAGCGCACCGACGAGGGGATCAGGGTACGCGATCCCGACGGCCACTTTCTGACCTTCGTGTAGCGTCGGCCGTCGGTTGCGGGGTCAGTCGAGCCGGTCGGTGTCGATGGCGACGCCAGGCGGCGTGACCAGCAGAAATCGACGGAAGTGAACGAGTTCGCCACCCAACTCGCGGATGTCGGGCGCGAAGCCGGCCGCGAGGCGTTTCATGTCGCCCTCGACGGCGAGCACGAGCACCGCGCCGCCCTCGACTTCCGCGACCCACTCCTCGTCGGGCGTCCGGCCGTCGAGCACCCCGAGGACGACCCGACCGGTGCCCTCGGCGTCCTCATCGACCATCTCGGACTCGATCGTCTGGAGATCGAGGTCGAACTCGCTCATAGAAGCGGACCAAGCGCGGATATCACGGCCTTTAGGCCGTGGAGGAGCGCACCATTCTGTTCGGATTCGATACGACGATCATGTTGCTCGGTGTCGGCTGTCCGACTCCCGAGTGGTACATTAGCCTTTTTAACCATAAGTCGTGTTATGATTGGTATGGAGGTCCGCCGCACGGTTCCCGTCAAACTCGACGTGGCCGATAGCGATGCGGACCTTCTTCATGAGACGATTCGACAGTTCCTCGATGCCGCCAACTACGTCGTGGACGCCGCTTGCGACGGCGAGTGGGTCGAAACCCGCAAATCGGTGCTTCACGACGAGACGTATTCCGAAGTACGCGACCGGACGGAGTTGCACAGCAACCACGTTCAGTCGGCACGCGACCGCGCCGTGGACGCGCTCAAGAGCGTCGTGGCGAAGTGGTCGAAGGGAGAGTACGCCTCGCTTCCGACGTTCACCATGCCGTCCGTTGAGTACAACCAGCGCAACGCGACGTTCAATGCCGACCACGCTACGCTCTCGACTGTTGAGGGGCGCATCACCGCCGAGTACGTGTTGCCCGACGAGAGCCGCGACACGCCCCACTCGCAGTACCTGTTCAGCGACGAGTACGAGACGACCGGCGCAACGCTCCACTACCGCAACGGAGAGTTCTTCCTTCACGTCCGAACAAAGGCGGACGTGGACGCCCCCGAACAGCCCGAGAACGGAACAGTTCTCGGGGTTGACCTCGGGATCGAGAACCTTGCTGTGACTTCCACAGGAACGTTCTGGACGGGCGACGGACTCGACCACTGGCGGACGGAGTACGTCGAACGACGACGCTCGCTGCAAGAGTGCGGCACGCGGTGGGCGCACGAGAACGTCCAGTCTGTCGGGCGGAAAGAGACGGGACGGTTCGAGCAGTACCTTCATCGCGTGGCGAACGAACTCGTCGGCGAAGCCGTCGAACACGGTTGTCCGCATATCGCCTTCGAGCGACTGACGGACATCTGCGATCGAATGCCGCGAGCGCGGAAGTTCCATGAATGGGCGTTCAACCGCCTCTACGAGAACGTCTCGTACAAAGCCGAAGCGCGTGGTATCTCGGTCGAACAGGTGAACCCTCGATACACGAGCCAGCGATGCTCGACATGTGGGTTCACTGTCGAGGCGAACCGCCCGTCGCAGGACTCCTTTTGTTGTCAGTCCTGTGGCTACCAGAACCATGCTGACTACAACGCGGCGAAGAACATCGGACTGAAACTCCTTCGGAGCCAAATTGGAACCGAGGGAGGCGCACCTGTAGGCGTGCGCCTGAACAGCGGGATGCTGAACACGAGCGGGCTTACATCCGCACCGAGCGAATCGGTTAGAGTGGGAGTCCATGCTGAATGCCACGGCCGTTAGGCCGTGGTAGCCTACACCGGGACTCATCGCGGCCGAAGAAAAACTCTCGCTTGTCGGCCGTCGGCTGGCCGTCCTCGCGCCGGTGCTACGAGTATTCCTTGCGGAACCCACGGAACTCGGTCCGGTGGGCCTCCTCGTCGGTGAGGATCGTCACCGCGATGTCCTCGGTCACGGGATCGTCGGCCTCGTCCGCGGCGCGAATCAGCGATCGGTAGGTGTCGATGGCGTCGTTCTCGGCTTCGAGCACTCCGTCGATCACCGCCGGCACGTCCGTCGAGTCCTCGGGGGGCTGGAGGCTGTCCTGGTGCACCTCGAAGTCAGCCGACGCCGGCGGGCGCTCGTCGAGCTGTTTCAGCCGCTGGCCGAGCATCCTGGCGTGGTTGAGCTCCTCGTCGATGTCGGCGTCGAGGCTCTCCTTGATCTCCTCGGCCCGAACCCCGTCGAGCACGATGGAGTTGGTGAGGTAGTTCATCACGGTCTCGATCTCGTCGCCGTAGGCCACTTTGAGCAGGCGTGTCACCTCGTCGCTCGTCATGGGCTCTGCTACACACCCGAGGAACTTCAGTGTGGCTGCCGGGCCGTCGTCCGACATCCGTCCTGCGTCGACGACCGCGCGCGAGCGGGATCGCCTTCGATCCACCTCGCTCGTGGGCGAAACGAGCGATCGAGGGCGACGACGTCACGACGGACTCCCCCGAGTTGTATCGAGCGATATAAGGTGTTGGTGACGAACCAAGGTCGTTGATGGCCGTCGGTTTCGCGGATCGACGATCATGTCGTCGTTCCGATCAGGCGTGGCGGAGCGACAAGTTTATGAGTGCGATGCGTATGGAGTCGAGTGCAATGTCCCACCACACTGTGGACACGGAGGACACGTCGGCGACCCCGGCGGGTCGAGTTCTTCCAGGGCACACTGGAATCCACAACTGACGTCGACACGGTTCGAATTTTCGACACGACGCTACGTGACGGCGAGCAGTCGCCACGCACCTCGTTCAGCTACGACGACAAGCGCGAGATCGCTGCGACGCTGGACGAGATGGGAACCCACGTGATCGAGGCCGGGTTCCCCGTGAACTCCGAGGCGGAGTTCGAGGCCGTGAGCGACATCGCCGCGAGCACGAGTGTAACAACCTGCGGCCTGGCACGCGTCGTCGAAGGCGACGTCGACGCTGCGCTGGACGCCGGCGTGGAGATGGTCCACGTCTTCGCATCGACCAGCGATGTTCAACTCGAAGACGCGATGCACGCGGGCCGCGAGGAAATGAAAGAGCGCTCGGTCGAGGCGGTCGAGCGTGCGAAGGCGGCCGGTGTCGAGGTGATGTTCTCGCCGATGGACGCCACCCGCACGGGCGAGGAGTACCTCGTCGACGTGATCGAGGCGGTCTCGGCGGCCGGCGTGGACTGGATCAACGTCCCCGACACCTGCGGGATCGCTACCCCCAGCCGATTCGGCGACCTGATCGAGACCGTCCGCGCGCATACCGACGCGCGGATCGACGTCCACACCCACGACGACTTCGGCCTGGCGAGCGCGAACGCGCTCGCGGGATTCGAGGCCGGGGCCGAACAGGCCCAGGTGAGCGTCAACGGCATCGGCGAGCGCGCGGGCAACGCCGCCTACGAGGAGGTCGTGATGGCCGCCGAGTCGCTGTATGGCGTCGACACCGGGATCGACACGACGCGGATCACCGAGCTCGCACGGATCGTCGAACGGATGAGCGGGATCGAGACGCCCGCGAACAAGCCGATCGTCGGCGCGAACGCCTTCTCGCACGAATCGGGGATCCACGCCGCGGGCGTGATCGAGAACTCCGATACCTTCGAGCCGGGCGTGATGACTCCCGAGATGGTCGGCGCGGAGCGCGAGCTCGTTCTCGGCAAACACACCGGTCAGCACTCGGTACGCGAGCGGCTCGTCGAGGCCGGCTACCGGCCGACCGACGACGAGGTACGCAAGTGCACTCGCCGGGTAAAGGACTTCGGCGCGGAGAAGGAGCGGGTCACGATGGACGTTCTGAGGCGGTTCGCGGGCGAGGTCGGGATCGATCGATCGGAGCGGATCGCCCGGACGGAGGCCGACGACTGAGCCATGTACGCTCAGAGCGCTCCGTCCGACCACCGGCGGGTAGCGCCAGCCCAAACGGGCGGAGGCGGCGATGCGATGAATCGTCGCCATGACCCTAGTCGGCGCAACGCTTGCAGCGCACGCAAGGGTTATAACCGTCCGAATGGAGGGTGTGAGTACGATGTTCCGATCGACCGTCGCACGAGGCTCGCAGCCTCGGAGCGGCGCGGTCGGCGTGCGTGTGTCGATTATTGTAGGGGCGTAGCCCCCTACACCACCTTCTCCCCCGACCCCCCTGCACCGACCGCACAGCGATCAGCACGCACGACACCCGACACGCGATCCATGCACGACCGACAGCGACCACGAAAACACCGACAACCGGCGGACCGACCACGCCAGGCGCATCGCCTACAACCCACGCCGGGAACTGGGGGTGTGCCGTGAGCGAACAGCAACCGACCCCCCGTCCCGACGCGGACGAGCCGACCACCGAAGCCGCAATTGCCGAGAATGCGGCTGCCGAAGACCCGACTGTCGAAGCAGCGTTCCCCGAGGACGGGGCGGACGAGCGGCCCGTCACGACCGGCTCGGAGTCGGTCGTGCGCGCGCTCGAAGGGGCCGGCGTCGAACACCTCTTCGGGGTCCAGGGCGGCGCGATCATGCCGGTGTACGACGCACTGTACGATTCAGAACTGGGGCACGTCACGATGGCCCACGAGCAGGGCGCGGCCCACGCCGCCGACGCCTACGGCATCGTCTCGGGCGATCCCGGCGTCTGTCTCGCAACCTCGGGACCGGGGGCGACGAACCTCGTGACGGGGCTCGCGGACGCCTCGCTCGACTCGGACCCGATGATCGCGCTCACGGGCCAGGTCCCGACCGCGATGGTCGGCTCTGACGCCTTCCAGGAGGCCGACACGACCGGGATCACGAGCCCCGTGACGAAGGCGAACTACTTCGCGGGCGACGCCGACACCGTGGGCGACACGGTGGGTGAGGCGTTCGCGCTCGCCGACGAGGGCCGACAGGGGCCGACGCTCGTCGATCTCCCGAAGGACGTGACCAACGGCGCGACCGACCAGGAGCCTGCCGCGGGCCAAACGCCGGAGACCTACGATCCGCCCGAGCGCGCCGACGAGGCGGCAGTCGAAACGGCCGCCACCGCGATCGCCAGCGCCGAGCGGCCCGTGATCCTCGCGGGCGGCGGCGTGATCAAGGCCGAGGCGTGCGACGAGCTCCGGGAGTTCGCCACCGAGTACGGCGTGCCAGTAGTGACGACGATGCCCGCGGTCGGCGCGTTCCCCGAGGATCACGACCTCGCGATGGAGATGGCCGGGATGCACGGCACGGGCTACGCGAACATGGCGATCACCCACTGCGACGCGATGTTCGCGGTCGGCACCCGCTTCGACGACCGGCTCACTGGTGGGGTCGAGACGTTCGCCCCGGAGGCCGAGATCGTCCACGCCGACATCGATCCCGCGGAGATCAGCAAGAACGTCCACGCCGACTACCCGCTGCTCGGCGACGCCGGCACGGTGATCGAGCAG
>PXSV01000014.1 GCA_003022685.1 Halobacteriales archaeon SW_9_67_24
TCAGAACGTCGAAATCTCGCCGTCGACGGCACGACGCGTCACGTCGGTGAGGTCGCCGAGTTCACGATCGACGATCCTGGCGACAGCGCCCTCGACGTCACCGAGCGCCACCCCCGAGGCGGTGCTGACGTGGATGTCGGCGACGTGAGGATGGTCGCCCGGCTGACCGATCCGGCTCCCGAGCCGCACCCGGAGGTCGCGGATGCCCTCGACCTCGCGCACGACCGACTCGGCGATCTCGGTCGAGAGCAGGTTGTAGAGTTTCCCGATGTGGTTGACGGGGTTTTTGCCCGAAGTAGCCTCCATCGACATCGAGCGGTTCGGGGTGATGAGACCGTTCGCCCGGTTGCCCCGTCCTACCGAACCGTCGTCGCCCTGCTCGGCGGAGGTCCCAGTAGTGGTAAGGTAGATCGAGCCTTCGTCGTAGTCGTCGGCGGTGTTCACGCGAACGTCGACCTCGCGGTCGGTGTACTCGCGGGCGAGGTCGGTGACGTACTCGCGTACGCCGTCGACCGCATCGGTGTACGCCTCCAGGCTCTCGATGTGGGCGTCGATCATCGCCGCCGCCACGGTGACGTCGATCCGATCGCCCTCGCGTTTGCCCATTACCTTGATGTCGGCCCCGAGTTCGGGGTTGTCGCTCGCATACTCGCCGTTGAGCCGGCGCTCGGTTGCGAGGACGATCTCCTCGGTTTCCGAAAGCGGTGCGTGACCAACTCCGAAGCTCGTGTCGTTCGCCATCGGCACGCTGTCGCCGTCGAACACCTCCCGGAGGTCGCCGCTGCCCTCGCCGAGTTTCGCGTCGAGGACCACGTCGGTGCCGACGTCGAGATGCGGGACGTGGGCGTCGAGATACTGGCGGGCCGCCCGGAGCGCGATCGGCTCGGTCGGGATCGTCGTGCCCTCGTACTCGCTGGTCGCGCGCCCGACGATCAGGACGTAGATCGGCTCGATCACCTCGCCGCCACCGAAGGCGGGAGCGGCGTTGCCCGCGACCAGCTGGGTCTCGTCGGTGTTGTAGTGGAGGATCGTCCCCACTCGGTCGAGATACGCGGCCGCGAGCGCACGCGAGACGCTCTCGGCGATCCCGTCACAGAGCGAGTCGGGGTGGCCGATGCCCTTGCGCTCGACGATCTCGACGGTTTGATCGTCGACCGCGGGCCGGTCGAGCGCCGCGACGCTGACGTTCCGTTCGGTCATGCCCTCAGTTCGCGGCCGGCCGGTCTATAACTTACGGAAACTTTTGCGACGAGTGGGATTACCATCGGTTATCACCCGTCGGTGGACCCGTCCGCGTCGGGCGCATCGAGGAGGAGTTCGAGGTAGGAGGTCCGGATCTGGTCGTCGGGATCGAGCCCGAGGTCGGCGAGGAGTTCGCGCGCGCCGTCGCGGGCGGCCCCGATCCCGTCGTCCGCCTCGACCGTCCGCTCGACCTCGACGAACGTCCCGAGGTCCTCGACGGAATCCAGAGCGACCGTGTACGCCCCGAGGACGAACCGTTCGCGGTGTTTCGTCACCCGAGCGGCGGGCGCAAAGCCGAGCGCGGCGAGGATCGCGCCGGTCGCATCGGGATCGGCCACTGCGGTTTCGGCCTCCTCGCGGGTTTTCGACGCAGCTTCGATCAACGGTCCCTTGTACGCGAGGTGGGTCATCTCCCGTTCGTCTTCCGCCGTGTCCCCTTCTCGCTCTTCCGTGCCCCCTTCGCGCGTCTCGTGGCGGAGTCGGAGCGCCTCGTCGGTGTCGGCGAACGAGCGGTGGGGGGCGTCGTAGTAGGTGTCCGCCTGGCGGACGGTGCCGAGCCGGGTGGCTTCGCGCGCAGCGAGTGCCTCGCGGATCGGCTCGTGGGCAGCCTGGACTTTGAGTTCGACTTCGTACATTCGATCTCGCTCGTGGTTTCGTCAGTACTGGGGACGGCGCAGTTCGGCTACTCGTCGGTCTGCCTGTCCAGTTCGATACTGATCGCCTCGCGCTTGTCGCCGAGCATCGGCTCGTGTTCGCTGACTTCGATGTCGTACTCGATTGTTTCTTCCGGATCGAGCGTCATCGATTTGTTACCGACCGCGACGTCGATCTCGCTGTCGCCCTCGCCGAGGTCGCTTGCGATCGACTCCAGTTCCGCCGCGACGCCCTCACGGGAAAGCTCCTCACTCGCGCTGGTGGTGTCCGCCATACCCAAGCGGAGTCCCGTAAGCAGTATAAACACTCCGCAGTCCGCGACCGGATCGATCGGGTCGGTTGTGGCGGTTTCTCGTCGTTCGACCAACTGAAAGGGTCAAAATACGATACCGGCTTGCACCGACCCGGTGGGTAGTGGTTCGCCCACCGAGGGTTCGGGGCCGAAACGCTGTTCTTAAACGTCGAACGGGTGTGAGTACGCACATGACCGACGATCAGCCCGAAGCCGCCGAACCGGACGACGAACCAACCGACGCCGAGGGCAACAACGGCGACGCCAACGAAACCGAGGAGCAGGGCATCCAGGAGGGCGACTTCGTTCGCCTCGCATACACCGCCCACACGGTCGAGAACGACCAGCTCGTCGACACTACCGACCAGGAGGTCGCCGAGGAAGAGGGCGTCGACGACCAGCAGGAGTCGTTCGAGCCGCGCGTGATCGCGGTCGGGGCGGGCCACCTCTTCGATGCCGTCGAACAGGACTTCATTGGGGGCGAGGCCGGCGACTCCGGCTCCGTGACCGTGCCCGCCGAGGAAGCGTTCGGCGAGTACGACGAGGAGGAAGTCCGGACGCTGAGTGCGGAGAAGATCCCCGAGGACGACCGGTATCCAGGCGGCCACGTCGACATCGATGGCGAGCACGGCCACGTCAACACCATCATCGGCGGCCGCGCGCGCGTCGACTTCAACCACCCGCTCGCGGGCGAGGACGTCGAGTACGAGTACGAGGTGCTCGAGACCGTCGACGACCGCATCGAGCGCGCCGAGGGAATGCTCGGGATGTACTTCGACGCCGATCTCGACATACGGATCGAGGTCGACGAAGTAGCGGAAGAACGGATGGTCGAATCCGACGAAACCGAGGGTGACGATGGCGATGAGGATGGGGAAGCCGACGACGCCGAACCCGAATTCGAGGCCGAACAGGTCGAAAAGGAGACACTCTACATCGAGCAGTCACCCCAGCTCCAGTTCGATCAGCAGTGGATGATGGGCAAACAGCAGATCCTCGGCGACCTCATCGATCGCCTCGATCTCGACCGCGTGATCGTCGAGGAGGTCATCGACGGTTCTGGAGGTATGATGGGCGGCATGGGTGGCATGATGGGCGGCATGGGCGGCGGTGGCGGCGAGGAAGCCGATCTCGAAGCAATCGAAAAAGAACTCGAAGACGCCGACGTCGACGCCGACGAGATCACCGAGGAACTCGAAGGCGTCGACGCCGACGAGTAAGCCGACTCGCTGCGCTCGGACGACTTCAACTCCGTCGCACGCGGCGGCCACACTCACCGACCGCCACCGGCGGTTCGATTCGCGGGTTACTCGCCGAGAACGCGCTCCACGCAGTCGACGACCTCGTTCATCCGGAACGGTTTCTCGATGTGGTCGGTCACCTCGACGTCGTCGACTTCCTCGCGCGATTCAGCCGCAGTCAACAGCACTACCGGCAGGTCGGGATTGATGTCGTTGCGGATCCGATCGAGCACTTCGTGGCCGTTCATGTGCGGCATCATGATGTCGAGCAACACCAGATCCGGGAGCGGTTCGGCCTCGAGATACTCCAGACACTCGCGGCCGTTCGCACACGTTTCGGCCTCGAAGTCGTTCTTCCCGAGTTTGAACTTGAGGAGTTCGCGCATCCCCGCATCGTCGTCGACGATCAGCACTGTTTGCGTCATCGGTCGTTACTATTCATTATGTTCTTCCGCGTATCCACTATTAAACGCATCGATAGAACGATCGGTTGCCGTTCCCGGTCCGATGGACCGATCGGTTTTCCCCCGGTCGGGCGTTTCCGCCGGCGAGCCGCGCGTCCCGTGGACCGGTTCGAGCCCGCCGGGCTGGCGGTCATAGGGATCGTTGTTACTGTTTACCGGTATTCGCCGACCTCGTGTCGGCGAATACCGAAATGGCTCACAACGGTCCCTCTCAGGCGATGTCGCGGCTGGTGTCGATCTCGACGCTGTCGGTGAGCTGGAGCTTGAGCGTCTCGGTGAGTGCGCGCCCGCCCCGGAACTTGGGGACGGCGAGCCTGGTTTCGACCGCCGCGCCGGCGGTGGTGGCGGTCAGTCGGAGGATCACGTCGGCCATGTGCATGGTCGTGTCGCGGAGCGACGGTACGCTCCGCCCGTCGAGGCAGTGCAACACCGCGACGCTCTCGGTGTCGATGACGTGGAGGCGGAGCTGGGTCATGAACTCCTTGAGGCGCGAGCGCTCCTTCCGTTCGATGACCGTGTGGGGGTCCACGACCAGCGTCGCGTGCTCGGGGAGGTCGTGAAACAGCTCGATGGCGTGATCGACCCGCGACTCCTCGGTGACGTACTGAACCGTCGGGTCGCCGGTGTCGATCGCCGTCCGCCGGAACCCATCGGCGACCGCGAGCTCGGTCCGATCGAGCGTGAGATATAGCGTCTCGCGGGGAGCCATGAACTCGTAAAGCAGGAGCTCGGCCTGGCTCGCGGGCGGTGCGGTCAACGCGACGATGCTTCCGGGGGGGATGCCGCCGTCGAGGCGCTGGTCGAGGAGCCCGATCCCCGTCGAGAGGCGCGACGCCATTGTGTGGTCTTCTCGCGGACGTTGAATAAACCTTGTCTCGACGGCGGTTCCGGAGCCCGATCGGCTCGTTCGGCGTCCCGACGGCCCGTTACCGACCGGCGGACATTCCGCATCGGACCGTCGACTCCCGCTCGAAACGGACGGAAGCCGTCGAAACGAACACGGTTCCGTATCCACAGCTACAAGACGATCCCCCGTCCGACTCGACACGAGAATGAGCCATCCAGACCGAAGCCGGCGGTGTCCATCCATGACCGATGCTCGATCGTAACCACGTCATCACCGCGAAGGACCTCTCGCGCGCCGACATCGAGACGGTGCTCGATCGTGCAGCCGCAATCGAGCGCGATCCCCCCGAGCGGGAGCGTCACGCGGGCCGGCTGCTCGGCCTGTGCTTTTTCGAGCCGAGTACGCGCACGCGGATGAGCTTCGAGGCCGCGATCAAGCGCCTCGGCGGTGACGCGCTCGACATGGGACCTGTCGATTCCTCCAGCGCGACCAAAGGCGAGAGCCTCGCCGACACCGTGCGCGTGATCGCGGGGTACGCGGACGCCCTGGTGCTCCGCCATCCGAGCGAGGGTGCGGCGACGATGGCGAGCGAGTTCGTTGACGTGCCGCTGCTCAACGCCGGCGACGGCGCGGGCCAGCATCCGACCCAGACCCTGCTCGACCTCTACACGATGCGGGAGAACGCGGGCGGCCTTTCGGATCTCACCGTCGGGATCATGGGCGATCTGAAGTACGGCCGCACCGTCCACTCGCTCGCGTACGCGCTCACCAAGTTCGATGCCCGACAGCACTTCGTGAGCCCGGAGAGCCTCCGGCTCCCCCGCTCCGTGCGATACGACCTCCACGAGGCCGGCGCGCGGATCCGCGAGCACGACGACCTCGACGCAGTGCTCGACGAACTCGAGGTGCTCTACGTCACCAGGATCCAGCGCGAGCGCTTCCCCGACGAGAACGAGTACCGTCAGGTGGCGGGCGAGTACCGCATCGACGCCGCGACGATGGAGCGCGCTCGCGAGGAATGTGTCGTGATGCACCCGCTCCCGCGGGTCGACGAGATCGCGCCCGACGTCGACGCGACCCCCCATGCGAAATACTTCGAGCAGGCCCACAACGGCGTTCCCGTCCGGACGGCGCTGCTCGATCTCCTGCTCGACGACGCGGACAGTGGAGGCGGCGAGGAGACCGTGGACGCCGCGGACGACGGCGAAGACGGGAGGAAACCATGAGCGAGCGCGACGACCACGAGCTTCGAGTCAGCAAGATCCAGGACGGCACCGTGATCGATCACATCGCGGGCGGGCACGCGTCCGACGTGCTCGCGATCCTCGGGATCGACAGCGGGACCGACGAGGTCGTCAGCGTCGGGATGAACGTCCCCTCCAATCGGCTCGGTCACAAGGACGTGGTGAAGATCGAGGGCCGCGAACTCAGCCAGAACGAGGTCGACGTGATCTCGCTGATCGCGCCCGCGGCCTCGATCAACATCATCCGGGAGTACGGCGTCGCCGAGAAGAACCGGGTCGAGCGGCCCGACGTCGTGGAGGGCGTGCTCTCGTGTCCGAACCACGACTGCATCTCCACCGACGGCGAGCCCGTGGCGTCACGCTTTGCGGTGCTCGACGACGGCGTACGGTGTGCGTACTGCGAGACCCTCGTCCGCGAGGACCTCGCCGACCACATCGACGTCTGAGGTCCGGGTCGTTTTCGAGGCGGGGCTCGCAACAGCCGCCCGAAGAACGAATCCGTGGTGGGAGCGTGAAGGGCCATGGCCGATCCTGGCGCTCGTTTCGGGTTCGATTTCGTGACGACGCTCGTTGGCTCGGGACGCACGCTGTTGCTCACGGCGGGAATCGTGCGCTATGGCGATCGCTTCCAGTTCACGACTACCGAACTCTACGCCTTCGGCGGTGGAGGGCTGCTCGTCGTCGGGCTCCTGTTCGGACTGGTGCTGGTCGCTACCGGCTCGAAGTAGGAGGACGAGCGAGTCAACCCACATCGGTTCGATACCTGGACTGGATTCGACGGGATCAAACAGTGACTCCGCGTACGACGACCGGAGTGCATCGATGCCTCGTCGTGTCGTGACGCGCGGTGCCGCACTCGTCGACGACTACCTGCTGGTATGGGTGCTGCTCTCGGTCGGCGTCGGGATAGCCGTCCCGTCGATGGCGATCCTCACTCCACTGACGACCCCGATTCTCGCGGTCATGATCGGTGCGGTCTCGTTGACGCTCGCGCCCGAACGGTTCCGCCGGCTCCGTGGACGGGCGCTGATCGCGATTCTCGTCGTCCAGACCGGGATGGCCGTTTTCGGGTTCGCCGTTGCCCGTGGTCTCGGGCTCTCGCCGGCGCTCACAGCGGGGTTC
The DNA here is from genome assembly GCA_003022685.1 of Halobacteriales archaeon SW_9_67_24. GTDB lineage: Archaea > Halobacteriota > Halobacteria > Halobacteriales > Halococcaceae > Halococcus. The sequence goes on from PXSV01000014.1 coordinate 7,107, forward strand.
GTGGTTCTCGGTGCGGTGACGCCCGAACTCGTCACGCCGACGATGACCGAACTCGGCGGCGGCGACACCGCCCTCGCGACGGTCGTCCTCGTTGCGGCTGGCGTCGAGACGCTCGTGGTCGTTCCGGCCGCCGTCACGCTGTTCGTGGGTGGATCGGTCGCCGTCGACCCAGTCAGAATCGTCGAGCAGTTGGCGCTCGCCGTCGTCCTCCCGATGGGAGCTGCCGTCGGGTGTAGGTATCGATGGCCTGACCGCATCGGTGCGTACGACGACATCTACCCGTCGGTGTCGGGACTCATGGTGATCCTCGTCATCGGGATCGTGACGGCGGCGAACGCGTCACTGATCCGCAACGGTGGCGGGGTCCTCGCAGTCGCCGTCGGCGCGCTCGTGCTCAACGGCGGCGGGTACGCGGCTGGGTGGCTCGTGGGTCGGTGGTTCACCCGCGAGGAGCGCATCGCGGCGGTGCTGTCGGTGGGGATGCGGGATTTCGCCGTCGCCGCCGCACTCCTCGTCGGTGCGGGGTTCCCGGCCGCGGCCACGCTCCCCGCGGTCGTGTTCGGTATCGTTGAGATGACGACCAGCGCCGGGTTCGCGCGATGGTTTCGTCGTTGATGATCGTTCGAGCGAACCGCTTACCCCCTCCCGGCCCCCATCGCGGGTATGTACGGGGTCGTGACGCGCAACGCCGAGGAACTCGACTGGCCGGCGTTCGACCGGCGGCGCCGCCGAGGCGAGCCCGGAACTCGTTCCCAGAAACGAGGACGGCGAACTCGCCACCCGCGAGCGTCAGTACTTCGACTGGGGGTACGTCTGTCCGACTCACCCCGACTACCGCGAAGGTCTGTTCGAAACCATCGCCGACGCGGCCGCCGAGAGCGGTGACGTCCGCCTTGACGACGTGGGCTTTCCCCGGCCGGAGTACTGCTTCTGTGATCGGTGTGTCGAACGGTTCGAGGAAAGCGAGTTCGACGATCGCTTCGCGTGGCGTTCGTCGGTCGTCACCGAGTTCGTGAGCGAGGTCGCCCGACGGGTCGACGGTGACCTCTCGCTCACGCTCCATCCCGATCCCTACCCTGGCCACCTCCACGAGCGCTCGGGGATCGACCTCGCTTCGCTCGCGTGGCACGTCGACGAGTTCGTGGTGCCGCTGTACGATACGGCCTACGGCACGACCTACTGGCTCGAATCGCTTGCGAGCGGGTTTCGTG
>PXSV01000015.1 GCA_003022685.1 Halobacteriales archaeon SW_9_67_24
GCTCGACCGCTGACTGTTGGTCGCTGGCCGCTTCGTTGTCTGGCGCTCCGCCGTCGTCCGTCTCCCCGCTCTCGTCGCTCGTGTCCCTTGCTGGGTCCGAAAGATCGACGCCGTCGGGAACGGCCGGGATGTTGGGGTCGTCCGCCGGTTCGGTCACGAGCCGATCGAGTCCCACGCACTCCCGGAAGACGTCCATCGGTTCGAGCGTCGCGCTCATCAACACCCCGCCGCCGAGGTCCCCGAACCGCTCGCGGAGGTCTTCGGCTGGCAGGCAGTCGTAGCATTCGAGCGCCGCGGTGTAGTGGCGTCGCCACTCGTCGCTGTGTTCGCGGTCGGTGCGTTCGAGCGTCACTTCCCGGAAGTACGCGGCGTGGTCGCGGGTCCACCAGTTTCGTACCAATCGGCCGACGCTCGAACAGACACAGGTTCGATCCGGGTCGACCGTTTCGAGGACGTCCTCGACCGCCGCGCCGATGGTGTGCAGCGACTCGCAGAACCCGTCGGTGTAGCCCGCCTCGATCGCCCACTCGGTGAATGCGTCGGGTTCGTCGACCGCGGGATCACGGAGCGGGATCTCGTCCCGGTCGGGGAGGTCGCCGCGCTCCGCTGCGCGATCGAGATCGTCGAACTCCTCGTTGAGGTGAGTCTCGACCCGGCGATCGAGCCAGGCGAGCGCGTCGTCGTAGAACTCCCGTGCCCGCGTGAGCGCGTCGGTCGAGAGCTCCCAGCTCGCGAGCTGAGCGGCGATCGCCTCGCGATTGTCCCGCGACTGGCGTGCGTACGAGGCGAGCTGGGCGACGTCGTTTCGTGCCCGCCGGAGCGACACGCTGCCGATTCGGTCGCTCAGGAGGTCCCGGACCCGCCCTTCTACCCGGTGAGCTTCGTCCACGATCACGAACGTTCGCTCGTCGACCACGCCGTCGGTGAGCACGCGCGTTCGGGGATCGAACAAATGGTTGTAGTTGCCGACCACCACATCGGCGTCTTCGAGCAACGTCCCCATCGCCCGATGCGGGCAGGTTCCCGCTGGGACTGCCCCGGCGAGCAGTTCTTCGGTCGTGATGACGCCCTCTTCGCCGTCGGCGAAGCTCACTGGCGAGGCCTTCTCGCGGGCGTACCAGTCGGCCTCGAACGGACAGAAGACCTGCTCGCGGTCGCTCTCGGTCATCGACTCGGGAACGACCGGCCGGCCCGTCGAGTACGGTGCGTCGACCCCCGCGGTCGAGAGTCCCTCGTCGAGCGTGCGCCACGAGTCGGCGTCGATTCTGGCCGACTCGACGAGTTCGCCCGCACGGCCGGCGTCCCACCACGCCTCGCCGCCATCGTCGCCCGCGACGAGGCCCGCGGTGGTCTCCCGGAGGTCCTCGCAGGCGTCCTGGACCCCCTGATCGAACGCACCGGCACGCTCGTACGGACAGAGGGCGAGCTTGCCGACGAGCGCGAGTCCCGCAAACGGCTCGTCGAGGTCGGCGTTGATCGCCCGGAGGTCCTGAATGAACTGCCGGCGCTGCTGTTTGACCGGCGTCGCCACCACGACGTTGTCGTAGCGGTCGGTGTCTCGGAGGAGGCGGCCGGCAGCCGCGAGCGCGGCCATCGTCTTTCCGGTTCCGCAGGCCCCCTCCATCACGAGATAGCCGCCCTCCTCGCCGGCGTCGATCGCCGCCTCGATCGCGTCGGCCTGGTTCGCGTACGGCTCGTCGTAGCCGAAAAAGGCGCGCCACGCGGGGTCCCCACCCGAGTCGGCCCCGTCGGCGCGCTCCTCGGCCGTGGCGGCCGCCCCGTCCCGACGTTGGTCGCCGCCCATCGATCGTACACGGCCTTCCGGCGGCATCGGTTATCAATGATGGGAAGGCGGTGGCGTCCCTCGTTCGGGTCGACCATAGACTTTTGCGCCGGCCTCACGTCGTGTGGGTGTGGAGTACGACGTAACTCATACCGAGGACGTCCCGGTGACCGACCTCTCCGAGATCGACGAGATTCCGCCCGACCTCGACATCCGATCGATCGACGACGCGCTCGGCACCGAGGAGACGAACTGCAGGCTCTGGTACTTCGATCCCGGCGAGGAGATCACCTACCACGCCCATTCCGAGCAGGAGGAGCTCTACTACGTCATCGAGGGCGAGTTCTCGCTCAAACTCGGGCGATCGGGCGAAGAGGAGACCCGGGAAGTCGGCCCCGGAACGTTCTACGCCGCCGGCCCCGAAACGGGTCACGGCCACCGGTATCTCGGCGACGACCGGGGGATCGTGCTTGCGATCGGCGCGCCGGCGGTCGAGGACCCCGGTCTCGATCCCCACGAGATCGACTGAGTGCCGGAAATCGTCGGCGTCAGGCCGCGTAGGAGGTGTCGAGGTACTCGACGATGCGCTCGGATTCGGCCATCGTGATCCCGCGCTCGTCGTCGACGAGCACCGGAACCGCCCGCTGGCCCGAGACCCGCTTGACCTCGTCGCGCTTCGAGTGGAGGCCCTCGGTCCAGACGCTCTCGAACTCGATGTCGAGTTCGTCGAGTCGGTCGACCACGAGTTCGCAGTACGGACAGCCTTCGAGCCGGTAGAGCGTGAGGCTCATACTGACACGCCGAGCGCCACGGGCAAAAGCGTGTTCCGCGCGGGACCGCGCGCCGTCCACGCGACTCCTGTCGTCCACACGCCCCGCCGACCGCAGGCTTTTCGCCGGCGGCAGTCGACAGTGGGGTATGCCACCGAGCGAGGGCGAGCGCGCGCCGGAGTTCGAAGCGCTGCTGTGTGACGGCGAGACCTTCCGGTCGAGACGGCTCACCGATGTTCTCGACGGCGGCTGCGTGATCGTCTTCTACGGCTTCTCGTTCAGCGCCATCGCCGAGAACTGGTGGAAGCGCTATGATCGCGCCGGCTGGGCCGATTTCTCGATTCCCGTGGTCGGCGTGAGTCGCGACGGCCCGTACGCCCAGAACGCCTTCCTTCGGTATCTCGACAGTCCGTTCGAACTGTTCAGCGACGTCGACGGCACCGCCGCCGCATCCTACGACCTGCTCACCGAACGCGACGGGATGGGGGCGACCCGGACCGCGCGACGCGCCGTCTTCGTTCTCGATGCGGAGCGACGGGTCGCCGGCCGGTGGCTCGCCGACGACTGGATCTCGCCGGTGCCCCACGAGGAGATCGAGGCGGCAGTCACGGAGCTGTAGCGGGGCAGCACGGCCGTGTTTCCACTTCCGTCCCGACTGCCCGGAAACGCCACGCGATGTCGCCATCGACCACGACGCCGGGATCGTGACGTGCTCGATCCGGTTCGTGGATGGCTTCGTGAACGGGCGGCTTCGGACCGACGGGCGATCGTCCTACCGATCGTTCGCGGTTGTTTCGACGGGTAGGAGTTCGGAGAGCTCCGGGTGCTCCGCGAGTGGCGTCGACTGGTCGCGGTACTCCGCGTACACGTCCTCGGCCCACTCGCGCGCGGCGGGCGATGGGGTGTCGATGTACGTCTCCAGCAGTCCGGTGTCCTCGTCGTAGATCCCGACGCCGATCCGGTCGTCACAGAGGGTGACGCCGAACGGGATGTCGTCGTGGGTGCGGAGGGTGAGGTTGCCGCTCTCGAAGACCTCCTGCGCGCGCTCGGGATTGGATTCGACGATCGATTCGACGACCTCGGGGAGAAAGACCGCGTCGGTCTCCATGCCGTCGACGATGCGGGCGTGGAGATCGTCGAGATGGAGCGGATTGATCGCGGTCGGATCGATGCCGCGGAGGGTGTCAGAACCCTCGACCAGTGTCATGAACCGGCGTACCCCGCTGTAGGGATCGCCCGGGTCGGCAGTGGTGACGGTCGCGTCGGCGAACGCTTCGCGGACGAACGCCGGATCGCACTCCGGGACGACCTCGAAGAGCGGCTCGACCCGTCGTGCGGTCCGTACCGTCCGTCGAAACTCGGTGACGGCCTCCGCGACGATTTCGCCCATCGGCGTCAGCGCCAGTCGCCCCTCCGGACGCTCGACGAGCCCTCGATCCTCGAACGCCCGCGTGAACCGGTGAACCGTCGGTCGGGATACCGCCAGCCGTTCCTGGAGCTCCTGGCGATCCAGCGGTCCCTCGCGCAGCATGGCGAGTGCCGAGGCCCGCCTGGCGAGTTCGACCAGTTCCTCGGACATCAGTCGATACAGCGTATGCAGCCAAAACAATTAAAACTCATGCCGAGATTCCCCAGACGGCCAACCAACCGAGACGTGTCCGGCCGGCGTTCGATGTAGTAAACGTAACGACGCGGAACGGGCTTCACTCGGACACCAGTAGGCATTCATACTGTCGGACAGAAACACGTGAATATCGACCGGCTGAAGACGTCGGACAGCAACTGGATATTCCAGCGTCGTTTCCGAGACAGTTCTGTCCGACAGTATCAGCTGCATCCCCCGGTCGTTCGCCTTCGAACACTGTGCCGATTTTCGGCGTGTTCGGTTCGCCTTCGCGCGGAACCAGCTCGTCCAGCCGCTACCGAGCCAGGTGGCGGACGTTTTATACACACCGGCGGCCTCCATCGAGGCATGGTCCAGTGTGAGATGTGCGGTGCGGAGACCGATTCTCCGACGACGGTGAAGATCGAGGGCGCGGAGATCGACGTCTGCGACGACTGCGCCGAGTTCGGGACCGAGGTGCGCCAGCCCGCCTCCGAGAGCACGTCCAGCAAGTACTCGACCGGCTCCTCCGACGGCGGGGCGAGTGGATCGTCGGACGGGGCGAGCGGATCGGGCGGAACGAGCGACGGCTCGACCTCGCGCACGCCGGACATGTTCGACGACATGGAGGAGGTCGCCCAGGACTACGACGAGCGCATTCGGAACGCGCGCGAGGCGAGCGGGCTGAGCCAGGAGGAACTCGCCAAGGAGTTGAACGAGAAGGCGAGCCTCATCAGAAAACTCGAACGCGGCTCGATGCTGCCGAGCGACAGCGTCCAGGGCAAGCTCGAACGCCGACTCGACATCGCGCTAACCGAGGGCGGCGTCGAGGACGCCGACTGGGAGGGTGGCTCCGCAAGCGGCGAGTACACCCTCGGCGACGTGGTGCAGCGAAAGGACTCCTGACCGACGGAGCGCCACGAACCTCGGGATCCCACCCGTCGGGGTGATCGCACAATCTATTTGAGGGGGGCGCACCCCCACTCGGTATGTTCGTCCTCGTCAACCTGAAGGCGTACCCGTCCGATCCGGTCGGGATCGCGACCGCAGCGCGCGACGTTGCCGCCGAGTCGGACGTTCGGATCGCAGTTTCGCCCCAGGCCGCACACCTCGAACGCGTCGCCGAGACGGGCGTCGAGACGTGGGCCCAGCACGTCTCTCCTGTGGAACACGGCAGCCACACCGGGAGCACGCTCGCCGAGGCGGTCGCCGATGCCGGGGCGGTCGGCACGCTCGTCAATCACTCCGAACGCCGCCTGCGACTCGCCGACATCGACGGCGCGCTCGACGCGGCCGACCGTGCGGACCTCGAAACAATCGTCTGTGCGAACAATCCCCCCCAAGTGGGAGCGGCGGCGGCGCTCGGCCCCGACGGCGTGGCGGTCGAACCACCCGAACTCATCGGCGGCGACGTCTCGGTGAGCCAGGCCGATCCCGACATCGTGGAGAACGCGGTCGACGCCGCCGCGGCGGTCGACGACTCGGTCGACGTGCTCTGTGGTGCGGGGATCTCCTCGGGCGAGGACCTCGTGTCCGCCGGCGATCTCGGCGCGTCCGGAGTGCTGCTTGCGAGCGGCGTGGCGAAGGCCGACGAACCGAAGGAAGCGCTCGCGGACCTCGTCGATCCGCTCGCGTGACCGTTCGCGGTGTCGTTCGGTGGTCGTATCGTCCTGCGATAAAAAACCCGGACCGGGGTCAACTTCTGGTGCGAGGGTCGATCCGGGAAGCGCGTACCGTCCGCCACGCCCGGAACTGACGGCAAACTCCCCGAACCCCGACCTGTCCTAGCACGTATCCCCCGCCGACGAGCGCAGCTATCTCGACCGCAGTCAGGGGATTGCTGATCGTCCACAAGGACACGGGAACGAGCAGTGCCAGCCCGCACAGTACTGCCAGCGAACGCGTCGTCACGGCTTTTCTCTCGTACGGTTCCCTGCGAGCACGCCTACCTGGGGGTCGTTGGCTTCCCATGCAAGGAGAGACACATCACTGCTCACGGAAAAGATTTGTTTTTCAAAGTTACTTTACTTCCTGCTTATTTTTCGGGCGCGATACATCTGAACCTTTCGGGGAACGTCGGCGACGGCGAGTGAGAGACCGCTGCCCGTCGGGGCGAAGCGACTTGTACTTCCGGCTCACACGGCCGGACATGATATCGCTCGACGAGGCGGTGACGGCGCGCCTCGAATCCCACGGCGCGCGCTTCGAAATCCTGATCGATCCCGACGCGGCGCTCGCCATCCGCCGCGGCGAGTTCGAGGGCGATCTGGAGGACGTGATCGCCGCCGAGGACGTCTTCGAGAACGCCTCGCGCGGGGATCGACCCGCCGAATCCGACGTCGAGGAGGTGTTCGACACAACGGAGCCCTTGGAGATCATTCCCGAGGTGATTCAGGAAGGCGAGATCCAGATCACTGCCGAGCAGCGCCGTGAAATGCAAGAACAGAAGCGACGACAACTCATCACCATCATCGCGCGCAACGCCATCAACCCCCAGATGGACGGCGCGCCCCATCCACCGGATCGGATCGAATCCGCCCTCGAAGAGACCGACTTCCGGATCGACCCGATGGACACGGTCCAAAACCAGATCGACGACGCGCTCGACGCGCTCAGGCCCGTGATCCCGATCCGGTTCGAGGAGGTCACGATGGCCGCCCAGATCCCCGCCGAGTACGCCGGCAGCGCCCAGGCCCAGATCCGGCAGTTCGGCGACCTCGTCCGCGAGGAGTGGCAAAACGACGGCTCGTGGATCGGTGTCGTGGAGTTCCCGGCGGGGCTCCAGAACGACTTCTACGAACTCGTCAGCGAACAGTCCGGCGGCGAGGGCGAAACCAAGAAAGTCAGAGACGAGGAGGACATCCGGACGCGGTAATCGGTGGTGGGTTCGCTCGTGTCGGGTCGGGACGACCGTCGAGCGTGGCCCCGTGAACCGAGGCCGGGATTGAAGACGCTCGGCGGCGTAGCGTCGGACGATCGACGCGATAGCGCGTCGGACACCACATGAAGGCCATCATCGCAAAACGGGTCGATGCGGGCACCGCCGACACCGGGGAGATCACCGACCTCGCGCGGGCGGCCGACTACGAGGTCGTCGGAACGCTCACCCAGACGAGGACCGAGGACGCCGGGCTCCACTTCGGCGAGGGGAAAGTCGACGAGCTCGCGGCGCTCGTCACCGAGACCGGCGCTGGAATCGTGATCTTTGACAACCGGCTCGGTCCATATCAAACCTACAACCTCGGTGGACGACTCCCCGACGACACCACGGTGATCGATCGCTTTCGACTCATCCTCGAGATCTTCGGTCAGCGCGCGCGCACCAGAAAGGCCCAGCTCCAGGTCGAACTCGCCGAACTCAGATACGAACTCCCGCGGGCCGAGGCGAAGACCAGCCTCGCCAAACGCGACGAGCGCCCCGGTTTCATGGGGCTCGGCGAGTACGACGAGTCGCGCGAACAGGACATCAAGGCCCAGATCAGCGCAATCGACGAGGAGTTGGCGGGCATCGAGGAGACCGAACAGCACCGGCGAGAACAGCGCCGGGAGTCGGGGTTCGACCTCGTGGCGCTCGCGGGCTACACCAACGCCGGGAAGTCGACGCTGCTCCGACGGCTGGCGGCCGACGTGGCGGTCGACGAGAACGAGGAGCTCCACCCCGACCTCGAACCCACCGCCGAGTCCGAGGACCGGCTGTTCACGACGCTCGGAACCACGACGCGCCGGGCGGCGATGGATAGACCTGTCCTCGTGACCGACACGGTGGGGTTCATCGCCGACCTCCCCCACTGGCTGGTCGAATCGTTCAAGTCCACCCTCGATTCGGTGTACCGGGCGGATCTCGTCCTCCTGGTGGTGGACACGAGCGAGTCGGTCGAGGAAATGCGCGAGAAGCTCGTGACTGCCCACGATACGCTCTACGAGCGCAACGAGGCCCCGATCGTCACGGTGTTGAACAAGACCGACCTCGTGAACCCCGACGACCTGGCCGAAAAGCGCGACGCGTTGTCGTCGCTCGCGCCGAACCCCCTCACCGTGAGCGCCGCCGAGGCCGACGGGATCGACGACCTCCTCGATCGGATCGAGCGCGACCTTCCCGATTACGAGCACGAGCGCCTCGTGCTCCCGATGACCGACGAGACGATGAGCCTCGTCTCGTGGATCCACGACCACGCTCGGGTCGAGGACGTCTCCTATGGCGACCAGGTCACCGTCGCGTTCGAGGCTCGACCGACGGTGATCGAACAGTCCCGTGACCGGGCGGCCGACCTCCCGGTCCCCGAATCCGCCTGAATCGTCGCGGAGCCGCCGGATCGGCCCTGCAACTGGTCACCCACTCCCTCCCGGATCGAACAGTTTATTGAAAACGTTTATGCCGCGTTGTTACGGCAAGGTATGTGAGCTGATCTCATGACTGAGGAGTCACAGTCCACGGCGGGGATCGACCTGGCCGACCTCGGGCGATGTCGCCTCCACGGACTGCTGTTCGATCGCACCGTCACCGACGAATGTCCCCTTTGCGAGTACGAGCGTGCGGAACGGGTGGCACGATCGGGTCACGACGGCCGCTGATGCGAACGGGCCAACCGACGCACCCAACCGCCGCCACCGGCCGGCAGTGGAGTCACCGAGAGTCGGCCGAGAGCCAGGAGAGGGGAGGGCAGTTCGAGTCACTCCGCCGCCACCGATCCCGTTGCGTGCTGAACAGGACAACACTTAGTAATACTCGGCTGCTACAGTACGCCCACGAATAGCGAGTAGTACTTCGGAATCGGAGGTCATCCGCGTCACGCAGAACGGGTAGGCCATCATCCCCCAACGCCTCCGCGAGAAGTTCGGCATCGACACTTCAGGAGAGGTCCTCATCTACGAGGACAACGGACGGATCGTCGTCGAGCCGCTGCCGCCCGCGGAGGACCTCCACGGGATCCACGCGGGCGACCACGAACCCGGCGGGATCCTCAGGAGGGTTCGGGAGACGAACGACGAGGAGAAGCAACGCGAGGAGGCGACCGCGGAGCGATTGCGCCCGGACGAGGACGCCGCCGAATGACGGAGTACGTCTTCGACACCGAAGCCATCATCGCGTACCTCTACAGCGAACCAGGCCACGAGACCGTCGCGGAAACGCTGGATACCGTCTTCGAGGACGAGATCGAGGGAAGCCTCAACGAGGCGAACGCCAGCGAGGTGCTATGTCTCGTTGCCAGATTCGAGGGCACGGGTGGGGACGAGCCGACGAAGGAATCGCTCAGGGACGCCGACCGCGATCTCCACGCGCTGGAACGGCGCGGACTGACGATTCGAGCTGCTCCGTGGCGACTCACCGGCGAGATCAAAGCGGACGGCGATATCTCGCTTGCGGACGCCAACGCAGTCGCGCTCGCCGCGGATCGTCACGCAACGCTCGTCGTCGGGCCGGACGATGACTTCGAGAACCCCCACATTGATTTCGATCCGTGTCAGTTTCGCTCGGACCCCGTGTAGACGAAACGACGCTCCCAACGAACGACCGTTCGCCGATCGAGTGGCAAAACCCGAAATCGAGATCGTCGGGCGAACGCGGTGTTTCGTCCTGGATACGAAAAACCGATCGAGGTCCACTCCTTCGGAGTCGGGTTCGGAGTACGAGATGCCACGTAGGCTTGTGAAACCCTACTACGGACCAAGGGTGGGATTCGAAGCACGGTCGTTCCGCTCGCTGCTTCGAATCCTACATCGACTCTCACCGCGCTCACGTTCGTCTCTCGCGGGCGGGGCGCGCTCGGTCATGTTCGCGCGGAGAAGAGCTAGAGGTGGGATTCGAACCACGGTCGTTCCGATCACTGCGTTCGCTTCCCTCCCTCCTTCGAATCCCGTCCGGCTTCACGGCGCTCA
>PXSV01000016.1 GCA_003022685.1 Halobacteriales archaeon SW_9_67_24
CGCGCACCACCTCGTTGATCCATGGGATGTCGATCTTCACGGGACAGGCGTTCACACAGCGCGAGCAGCCGGTACAGAGGTCGTTGAACCCGGCGGCGCTGTCCTGCCCGTGGACCCCGGCCTCCCACCCGGTGGCGATCCCCCCAGTGTAGGTCTCGCCGCCGAAGGCGTGGCCGCCGACGTGCTGGAAGTTGGCACACGAGTTCGCGCACGCGCCACACCGGATGCAGTAAAGCGTTTCGCGCAACTGGTCGTCCTCGCGCATCGCCGTTCGACCGTTGTCCAGCAACACGAGATGGAATTCGCGGTCGTCATTGTTGCCCCCATCGCTACCGCTACCATCGTCCATTCCCCCGATCCCGATCTCGCTCAGCGGCGTGTCGGGATCGTCGAAGTCGAGCGTCGGCGTCTCGACGGGCGGCGAGAGGGTCGTGACGTACTGGGCGATCGACTGGCCGGTGGCCGCGCGCGCGATCAGCTCCACGAACGGCTGGAGCTCCCGGATCGAGGGGATGAGCTTCTCGACGCCCGCGACCGCGATGTGGGTGTCGGGCGCGACCGCACACTTCCGGGCGTTGCCCTCGTTGGTCACGAGCGTGATCGAGCCCGACTCCGCGAGCACGAAGTTCGCGCCGGTCATTCCGACGTCCGCGTTTCGGATGCGCTCGCCGAGCCAGTCCCGCGCGAACGCGGTGAGCTCCTCGGCGGTCTCGAACGGCTCGTCGGGATCGAACCGCTCGTTGAACAGCTGGGCGATCCCCTCACGGGACTTGTGGATCGACGGCCCGACGATGTGTGAGGGGGTCTCGTCGGCCACCTGCAGGACCCACTCGCCGAGGTCGGTCTCGTGGACGTCGACGCCGGCCGCCTCGAGGTGGTCGTTGACGTCGATCTCCTCGGTCGTCGTCGACACTGGCCGCTTCGAGGTGATCGTTGACGTCGATCTCCTCGGTCGTCATCGACTTCGACTTCACGAGCGAGTCGGCGTCGCCGGCCACCGATTCGATGTAGCGGTTCGCGTCCGCGGCGTCGTCAGCGAGGTAGACCCGTCCGCCGTTCGCCTCGACGGCTTCGGTGACCCGATCGATCAGTTCGGGTAGTCGCTCGATCGCGTCCTTCTTGATCGCGCGGGCCTCTGTCCGGAGGTCCTCGTACTCCTCGAAATCCTCGGTGGCGTCGTAGCGCGCCTTGTTGAAGTGGGTGGCGTCGGCGTGGACGTTCGCGCCCTCGGTGTCGAGGAGGTGGCGGATGCGTGCGGCCTTCTCCCGGCGGGTGTCAGCGCTCACGAGTCGAGCACCACCACGTGGACTGCGGCGGGACGCTGTCGCGGCCGGCGTCGAACCCCTCGTCGAGCCGCGCGAACGCCTCGTCCAGCCCCCACACGACGTCTTCCTCACGGACGACCGCGACGTGGCGCTCGGGGAAGAGGCTCACCGCTTCGTCGCCCGCCGCCGTGGACTCGATCGCGAGCGTGCCGTAGGTCGCGACCGCCGTCCCGACCGGCGTCACGCCGGTCCGCGCGGATTCGAGCTGAGCGGGCGTCGGATCGACCGTGACCGGCACGTCGTCGAGCGGGACGCCGTCGATCCGGAGCGGGACGCCGACCGCCGGCTCGTCGACGATCGCCGCGAGCGCGTCGTCGAACCCCTCCCGGTCGGTGCGCGTCAGCCCGACTCCCAACTCGTCGAGCGAGGACTCGAACGTCGCGACCGTCTCGGTTGCCATACATCACGATCGATCCAGCGAGGTATTCGTCTTTTGCCCCGAACGCCGGGCGGGTCGACGCGACGCAAGCCGGTGTCCGTTTCGTCGAGCGACTGCCGATACCGGAAAGTTCGTCCGAGTTCGGGCCGACGAGTCGGCTGTGACAACGACCAACCGCCAGTTCGCTCTGAGCAAGCGGCCCGACGGGAAACCCGATCGCGACACGTTCGAACTCGAAGAACGCGACGTCCCAGAGCCGCGCCACGGCGAGGTACTCGTCCGCACCCTCTATTTATCGGTCGACCCGTACATGCGCGGGCGGATGCGCGACCGCGACTCGTACGCCGACCCATGGGAGGTCGGCGACCGGATGGCGGGCCACGTCGTCGGCGAGGTCGTCGAATCCGCACACGACGCCCGGCAGAGAGGAGAGTTCGTCTTCGGCGAGGGGTTCTGGAGCGAGTACGCCGTCCTCGACGGCGACGACCTCACGCCGGTCGACCCCGATCACGAGAACGTCACGCTCGCCTCGTATCTCGGCGTGCTCGGGATGCCTGGCCGGGCGGCCTATTTCGGCACGCTCGACGTGCTCGAACCCGAGCCCGGCGACACGATCGTCGTTTCGGGCGCAGCGGGCGCGGTCGGCTCGACCGTCGGCCAGATTACGAACCTCGCTGGCGCGCGCGTCGTCGGGTTTGCGGGCTCCGACGAGAAGGTGGCGTATCTCGAAGACGACCTCGGGTTCGACGCCGCCGTCAACTACGAGACGGCCGACGACTACCGGAGCGCGCTCGACGACGCCGCCCCGGACGGCGTCGACGCCTACTTCGACAACGTCGGCGGGCCGATCTCGGACGCCGTGTTCACCCGGTTGAACGTCGATGCGCGGGTCGCGATCCGAGGGCGTCCCGACCGGGCCGCGCAAACTCCCGGGGCTCATCGCGCCGCGCGCCCGCGTCGAGGGCTTTCTCGTCTTCGACTACGCGGCGCGGTTCGAGCGTGCCAACGAGCGACTCCACGAGTGGGTGACGAACGGCGAGATCGCCCACCGCGAGTCGGTGGTCGAGGGGTTCGAGAACGCCCCCGACGCCTTCCTCGGATTGTTCGAGGGCAACAACATCGGCAAGCAGGTCCTGAAAGTCGCGGAGCCGAGCGAGTCGTGAACGTCGTCGACACCGCCGACGCCGACAGCTTCTTCGAGGTCGTCGCCGGCACCGACCGCTCCCAGGCCGCGACGATGGCGCTCTCGTCGGGGCAGTCGACCGGCGGCCCGAGAACCGCCATCCGGAGGCCGATCAGTGGTGTTACGTCGCCGCCGGAACCGGCGTCGCCGTCGTCGAGGGTGAGGAGCGCCGTCTCCAGCCAGGCGTGCTCGTCTGCATCGGGGCCGGCGAAGCGCACGAGATCCGCAACGACGCTGGGGATGGCGACGGCGAAAT
>PXSV01000017.1 GCA_003022685.1 Halobacteriales archaeon SW_9_67_24
CGATGTCGGGGACGGAGAGTTCGTCCCACATCGGCACCGTGTCGGACCGGAGGTCGATGGTGGCGTACATCTCGGCCCACCCAGCGAGTCCGTGGGCCTCGTCGATCACGGCCACGTCGCGCTGGCCGAAGGCATCCGAGCCCGCGGTCTGCATGAAGTACGCGAGCGTCATCGCCGCGACCTGTCGGTTCGAGGCGATCGTGCGATCCGAAAAATAGGGGCAGCGGTGTTTGATCGAGCAGTCGAAACCCGTTTCGCGTGCACACGGCGCGCGGTCGACCGGCGTATCGGTCTCGCCAGGCAGCAGACACGTGTAGTTGCGCTTGCCACGGATGACCTGGAGATCCGAGAGCAGGGGATCGGCCGCCACGTCGTCGAGCTGGGAGACCTGCGGGGTGGTGTAGTACGCACCGACCGGTTCGGCGGGCGCGGCCTCGTCGGCTCGACGCGCACACCCCGCGATGGCGCGTGCGAGCAGCGACTTCCCCGAACCCGTGGGCGCGCGCACCAACACGACGTCGTTGCCCGCCGCGAACGCCTCGCGGATCTCGCCGAGGGCTGCCTGCTGATTCCCCCGGTAGGAGGGCGCGGGGAACTCCTCGTCGATTCGAGCGGGATTCACGTTCGGGGAATCGCCGCCCGGCAGGTAAACCCTCCGGGCTACTCGTCGACGGTGTGCTCGTATTCGTCGAGCGCCGCGACGTCTGCCGCCCGTGCGTCTTCGGGGAGTCGCTCGATGCAGTCGTAACAGAGGAGATACTCGGAGCCGTCCTCGAATTCGAGGGCCAGACCCTCGCTCGCGTCGCCGCCGAACGTCCAGAGGTTCGCGATGCCGCCCGCGATCCCCACCGCACGCCCACAGCCGTCACACGGCTCGCTGGTCATGGATGGCTGGTGGGTACGCCCGAAGAAAGCCCTTTCTCCCGTCTTCGGTGGCCGGGTCGATGATTGACAGTTCGCTCGAACCGGATGCCGATGCAGATGAGGACCGTAGGCCACCCCCTCCCCACCCGATTCGCTCAGTCACTCCGTTCGCTCCCTCAGTCATCCACCGTCGGAGCTTCGCTCTGACGAGCCTGCGCTCGCTTCGCTCGCGCAGACCTCGCGCGAGTCGCACCTTCGATGCTCACGGGTCGCTTGCGCTCCCCGTTCGCATCCGCGGCCCTCCCTTCGGTCGCGCCGCGCTCCGCTCCCGCGCGCCACCGCACCGAAATCGAGCGACGCTCCGACCGACAGCACCCCGATCGACCGCCGAGCGTGGACTTATACTCCGCCGGTCCCTTCCCCGTGTATGCGCGTGCTGGTGACCGGCGCGACGGGGTTCGTCGGGAGTCGCCTCGTTCCGGCGCTGATCGAGGCGGGCCACGACGTCAGGGTGCTCACCCGCGATGCCGACGGGTACGACGGGCCGGCCGAGGACGTGTGCGAGGGCGACATCCTCGACGCCGGCACGTTCGAACACGCTTTAGAGGACGTCGACGCTGCGTACTACCTCATCCACTCGATGGGCTCCGGGACGGACTTCGCGGCGCGCGATCGCCGCGCGGCCCACAACTTCCAGCGTGCGGCGAGCGAGGCGGGCCTCGATCGCGTGCTCTACCTCGGTGGATTGGGCGAGACCCGCCAGGGCCTCTCCGAACACCTAATGTCCCGGCGCGAGGTCGAGAGCATCCTCGCCGACGGGGCGTACGACCTCACCACGCTCCGGGCCGCGATCATCGTCGGCGAGGGCTCGTCGAGCTTTGCGATGGTCGAACAGCTCGTCCACCGGCTCCCCGTCATGATCACCCCAAAGTGGGTCCGTACGGAGTGCCAGCCGATCGCGATCGCGGACGTGATCGCGTACCTCGTGGGCTGTCTCGACGTGCCCGAGACCGCGGACGACACCTTCGAGATCGGCGGGCCCGAGGTACTGACCTACCAGGAGCTCCTCGAACGCACCGCCGGGATCGCGGACCGCTCGCTGTTCGTCCTCCCCGTGCCGGTGCTCTCGCCGAAGCTCTCGGCGTACTGGGTCGATCTCGTTACCGACATCCCGAAGACAGTCGCCCACCCGCTGATCCTCGGTCTCAAAAACCCGGTCGTGGTCGACGACACGCGAATCGAACAGTTGGTGCCGATCGAGCGTACCGACTTCGTGACTGCGGTCGAGCGAGCGCTCGACCGCCAGGCAGAACCCGACGCGACCGAGCGCGCCAAGCGGGCGCAGGTCGAACCCGAGCGATGAGCCGGCCCACCGACTTCGGCGAGACGTGGACCTACGAGAGCATCGTCGGCGCGCTCCCCGGCATCTCGGTCTCGACAACGCTCGCGCTCGCGATCCAGCTCGGCGTGTTCGAGGCGGGCGTTCTCCTCCTCGCGTGGTTCCACGACCTCTGGAGCGTCGCGCTCGCGGGCAGCGCCGCGGTGTTCGTCGCCGGCATCGGCTCCATCGAGATGGTGCGGGTCGCGCGGCGGATCCGGACCGTGGAGCTTCCCGCCGCCTACCGCCGTCTGGTGTTCGGCTCGAACATGGACGTCCTCCTCGCGGTGCTCGCGTTCTGTGCGATGTTGACCTACCTGTTCGTCCCCAACCCCGCGACCGGCCGCGCCCCGTTTCTCGACCGACTGCTGGGCCCCGATCCCCCCGTGCTCGTGGTCTACTTCCTGCTGCTCGTGCTCTGGGACGTCTGCTATCGCATCGGAACGGGCTGGTGGGCGACCGTCACAGCACTCTGGCGCTCGTATCGCTACGGGTTCGACGCCGACACCGCACGCACGTTCTTCTGGGCCGACGTCGAGACGATCGCGTTCGGCGTGGTCCAGCTCCTCTTGATCCCCTTCGTGCTCGATTACCCCGTCCTGCTCGCGGTGCTCCTCGCGCACGTCTCGGCGGTGCTCGTGGTCACGAGCGCGTCGCTCTGGTTGCTGTACGCGAAACGGGGATCGCCGGAGGACGCTACCGCGACTTGATCTCGCGGAACTGCGCGAGCAGCTCGTCCGCATCCGCGTCGCCGACGTCGTACTCGACGTCGCCCTCGTACTGGGTTCGCTCGTCGTCGTCGGCGGCGTTCGCGCCCACTTCGCTCGTCTTCTCCTCGCGGCGTTGATGCTCCGCCGCGTCATAGGCACCCATTGACATGGTAAGTACGCCCGTCGTTCGTCCCTCACGATTATCAATGTATCGCTCACGGAGCTGACACTCGGTGATCGGGGAACCGACACCGCTAACGGCTCGGCGCGCGAACCCGATTCATGGCCGGTCCCCTCCGATTCCGGCGCTCGCACGGGGAGTGGGACGCTTCCCGCGTGCGGCGCGACCTCCACACGCCGCTCGATCGGACGTTCGGCGCGACGCTCTCCTCGGCGTGGTACAAGCCACCCGGCGGCCACAGCGCTCGCCGCCTCGAAATGGACAACGGCGACCGTGCGCTGTTCGTCTGGAACGAGGACGCCTTCTGGCTCGGCAACACCCGAACGCCCGAGACGCTCTGGCGCACCGAGAAGTACACCTTCGAGGAGGTCCCCTATCCCGTCGCACGGTGGGCTCAGCGCGAACTCCTCGCCGAACTCGGCATGACCGATCCGTGGCTCGCGGCGTACGAACACGTCGCGTGGTTCTTCCTCCCGGTTCTCTTCTCAAAGGACGGCCGAGAGAGTTCGCGGGCCTTCTTCGCCGAGCACGCTGCGGGCTTTCCCGACGCCGCACCCGACGACGCGCTCGGCTTCTACGAGCGGTTCCTCTCGACGGGCGTGTTCGACGATCATCGGTACATCATGGCGGCGAAACTCGGCACCAGCGAGCACGTCGATCGAACGCGGATGAGCGCGACGATGGGCGAGTTCAACGCCGCAAAGGTCCTCACCGACGCCGGCTACGCCCTTACGCCCGAGATCGAACTCGATTCGGGCTACGCCCTCGATTTCCGCGTGACGACCAACAATGACCCCGCCGGCCCAGTTCTGGTCGAGGTCACGCGCCCGGGGCGACCTGCCGGCCGATCCGCGGGCACGCCGGCGGCCGCGATCCGTCAGACCGGCGCGGCGAAGACCGACGACCAGCTCGCTGCCCACCCCGACGCCGTACTATTCGTTGACTGCTCGTCGTTTCACGACGACGAGTGGGCCGCGCTCGCGGGCGAGCGCCCTGGTGTGGGTTACCGGCCGGCAGTCGTCTTCCGCGCACGACCCGACGGCTCGGTTGCGGGCTACGAGAAGGGCTCGGTCCCGCTCGAACTCGACGGCGTTCTCGGGCGCTAAAGCGACACCTCGTCGTGGCCGTCCTCGCCGGGCGCGGTCGGATCGCGGTCGGAGTAGCCCTTCCGGCCGATCGCCGCGTCGCCGACCGCGCTGTAGGCCACGAGCCGCGCGGCCTCCGCCGATTCGACGGTGTCGGCACCGATCCGGCCCAGGGCGTCGCCGAACGTCTCGGTGCCGTTCGGGAGACGGAGTTCCCCCCCGCCGTAGGCGTCGATCAGTTCGTCGGTCGTCGCTGGGTAGCTGTGGGCGTCGAGCCGGTCTTCCACGTCGATCAGACACTGCATGGTTCTCGGGGGTCGCCGATACATCATAAACGTTCTCTACAATCAGGCCGGTCGGATATTCAGTGATTAAGGACCTTGGACTCGCCCGGAAGAGGCTTGTCGCCAGGGGTGCTCGTCCCCGACATGTCGCCCGTCGCCGACCTCCACGTCCACACCACCAACTCCGACGGGACAATGGGTCTCCACGAGGTCCCCGAGGCGGCCCGTGCGGCCGGCGTCGAGATCGTCGCCATCACCGACCACGAACGGCTTCATTCGGGCCTCGACACCCCGACCGACGATCTCGACGGCGTGCGCGTGATCCACGGGATCGAACTCCGAGTCGAGACCGACACGGGCCAGGTCGATCTGCTGGGATACGGCGTCGAGCCGACGCCGGAGCTCGCCCGGGAGATCGACCGGCTCCAGGCCGATCGGGTCGAGCGCGGCCACGCGATCGTCGACTGCGCCGAGGACCGTCTCGATACCGAGCTCCCGATCGAACCCGCCGCGGGGATCGGCCGGCCGGACATCGCGCGCGCGATCGCCGACGCCACCGCCTACGACTACCAGGGAGCGTTCGAGGAGGTGATCGGCCGCGGGTGTCCGTGTTTCGTTGCCCGGCACCTCCCGGATTTCGAGCGGGGGGCCGCCCTCCTCGCCGAATCCTGTGGCCTTGTCTCGCTCGCCCATCCGCTGCGCTACGGCGATCCCGAGACCGCGCTCGAACTCACCGGCTCGGCGCACCTCGACGGCGTCGAGCGGTACTACGAGTACGGCCGGGCGGTCGACCCCTCGCCCGTCGAGCGCGCGATCGAGCGCCACGATCTCGTGCCGACCGGCGGCAGCGACGCCCACGACGACGTGCTCGGGCGTGCGGGGCTCGATCGCGCGGCGTTCGAGCGGGTCGTAGAACGGCTCCCCTAACGGAGGATTCAACCTTCGTCGGCTCCGAGCGGCAGGTGATGCAGTGTCACTACTGCGAGACCGAAGCCGCCGTCGCCGTCGAGAAGAACGCCCTGAAGGTCGGTCTCTGTCGAACGCACCTCCGCGAGCGCCTCCAGGAGCTCGCCGACGACGACGCGCTCGCCGGGATCGAGGACGAACTCGACCGGCGCTCGCTGCCCGCCGCTCGCGGGGCGCACCGTCGGTCTTCGTCCGTCCGAGCATCTATCCCCCCGTGGCTCCTCGCATCGAGCGATGCCAGTCGACGAATCCGACCTCGATTGGAGTTCCATTGGCCCCGACGACACCGGCTTCCGGCGCAAACAGCTCGGCGACGCCGCCGGCGGCGACCAGTTGGGCTGTAGCCTCTACGAACTCCCTGCCGGCGAACGCTCGTGGCCGTACCACTACCACACGAAAAACGAGGAGGCGATGTACGTCCTTGCCGGCTCCGGTCAACTGCGCCTCGACGACGAGACACACTCGCTGTCGGCCGGCACGTACGTCGCGCTCCCGACCGGCGAGGACCACGCCCACCGAATTATCAATGACGGCGACGAGACGCTCCGCTATCTGGTAGTGTCGACGATGGACGAGCCCGACGTGCTCGGCTACCCCGATGCGGGTGCAGTCGGGGTGTACGCCGGCTCGCCGCCAGGCGGCGACGAGGACGACCGTGTTCTTTCGGGGTTTTTCGATCCGGGAGATCGGCTCGATTTCTGGACCGACGTGGCCGATGCGGGAGCGGACGGCTCGGGCGAGCCGGACGGATCGAGCGGGTCGCGGGGGTCGGACGAATCGAACGACTCGACGGCGGAGTGAGCCGAGCGGCTTGCAGCAGCCGGCAGCAATCATAGTCCATCGCCGCTTCTGGACGGGAGTGAGATGGTTGGAGATACTTCAGAGATCGACTCGGGAATGGACGTACTGGACGACGACGGCGACGAGGTCGGGACGGTCGCCACGGTTGAGGACGACACGGCGTACGTCGACCTCGATCCGGGCCTGACCGACGAGGTGAAGTCGAGCCTCGGGTTCGGTGACACCGACGACGACACCTACGCGCTCCGCGACGAGATGGTCGACACCGTCGACGACGACGGCGTCCACCTCCACGGCGACCACTGACGTTCCCGCTGACGGAGCCGTCGCGGACGGCCGCAGCGACCAACGTCGTTTTTCGTGACCCGTCCGTACTCGCACTATGAGCAGCGCCGACCGATTCGCACCACGCCTCGTCTACGACGACGACTGTGGCTTCTGCACGTGGTGGACCGAGTGGGCCGTATTGAACGGCGAGTTCGAGCCGCGCGGCTTCGCCGAACTCTCCGACGCCGAGCGCGACCGCCTTCCCGACGACTGGGAGGAGTGCGTTCACCTCCTCGCCGACGGCACCGTCTACTCCTGCGGGGCGGCCACCGAGGAGGTCCTGGCGCGCACCGGCACGGTTCCACCCACGATCCTCGGCTTTCTGAACGGGTTTTCGGACTACAAGCAACTCCGCGAGAAACTCTACCGAGCGGCGGCCGATCGACGGGACCTGCTGGGGAAGGTCGTGAGCGCCGAGCCGCCGGTCGAACGCCGATAGTTCTCGAACTACCCGTACGTCTCGCGCAGATCGTCAAGTGCGTCGCGGACGTAGCCGGCCATCCACTCGGCGCGGCGCTCGGCCTCGTCGCCGGTTATCTGTTGCTGGAGATAGAGCGCTTTCAGATACGAGACGGTGTTGACCATCCGATAGCAGTCGGCTCGTCGATCGAACTCGTCCGGCAGCGGGCGAACCGACTCGTAGCCAGCGCGGAACGCGCGGTGGAGTCCGGGGTGCTCGCGCGCCTCGAATGCCGGGAGCGCGGTCCGCCAGTAGTCGTACTCGCCCGGTCCCACGAGCGCGTGCTCGAAGTCGATGACGCAGGCGACTTTGCCGCCCTCAATCCCAAGATGGTCGGGCAACAGGTTGCCATGGCAGAGCACGGGATCGCCGCAATCCGCGAACGCTTCGGGGTGTCCGCGGACGAACTGGATCGCCTCGCGGGCCACGTCGGCGTACTCGAACCTAGCGAGGTAGTCGCGCCGGTCTTCGAGGACGGCTTCGATCGTCTCTGGCCACGTCTCATGGGCATCGAGACTCAGTTCGCTCTCCTTCGAACCGAGTAGCCCCGTTGCTTCGAAATCCGACGTGGTCTCGGCGTGGAGCGTCGCCATTCCAGCGCCAGCGATACGCGCACACTCCTCGGTGATCGGCGGTTCGTCCGCCTCCGGGACGCCGTCGTGCCACTTTGCGACGAAGTGATCCTGACCGATAGCGACGATCCGTGGGACCGGAATCGACGTGTGCTCTCCGATGTGCCGAACGATCCGTGCCTCTGTTGCCGGATCCGCTCCCGGACCAGTGGCGAGTTTGCAGACTGCGTGGACTCCATCGACTGTGACCTCGTGGGTTCGATGTGGCGGGACGGCGTGGAGTTCTCGGTGGATCTCGTACTCGGTCGTGTGCGACGCGAGCACGTCGTGAACGTTTCGAGTCATGGTGGTATCGTCGCGTGACGGGCGACGGCCGGCCGGAGTGTCGGGTGCCGCGGCTCCGGCCGAGAAGAGGACAATGACACTACGCAACCGTCGTCAAATAGCTCTTTCGCTACTTCGTCCAACAACGACGCATCCGCGAGCGACCGCAGAGAGTGAGCAGGGACGAAGTAAATGGGTGCTATTCGAACGCCGGGATCCCGGTCAGGTCGTGCCCCAAAATCAGCGAGTGGATGTCGTGGGTCCCCTCGTAGGTGTAGACCGTCTCCATGTTGGCGAGGTGGCGCATCGGCGAGTAGTCGAGCGTGATCCCGTTGCCGCCGAGCATCTCGCGGGCCACCCGCGCCTGGTCGCGCGCCATCCGGACGTTGTTGTACTTCGCCATCGAGACCTGCTGCGGGCGCAACTCGCCGCGCTCCTTCAGGGCGGCGAGGCGGTGTGAGAGAAGTTGGGCGGTCGTGACCTGGGTGGCCATCTCGGCGAGCTTGCCCTGCTGGAGCTGGAATCCTCCAATGGGTTTGCCGAACTGCTCGCGGTCGGTGGCGTACTCGCGAGCGGTCTCGAAGCAGTCCCGTGCCGCGCCGACCGCGCCCCACGTGATACCGTAGCGGGCCTGAGTCAGACACGACAGCGGCCCCTTCATTCCCGAAACCCCGGGCAGCACCGCCGACTCGGGCACCCGAACGTTCGAGAGTCCGATTTCTCCTGTGATGGAGGCGCGCATCGAGAGCTTCTCGTCGATTTTGTTGGTGCTCACGCCGTCCCGATCGGTCTCGACGAGGAATCCTCGCACCGGCGAGTCTTCGGCCGACGTGTCGCGCGCCCACACGAGAGCGACATCGGCGACCGGCGAGTTCGTGATCCACGTCTTCGAGCCCGAGAGCACGTACTCGTCGCCGTCCCGCTCGGCGCGGGTCTCCATCGCCGACGGGTTCGAGCCGTGTTCGGGTTCGGTGAGGCCGAAACAACCCACTTTCTCGCCGGTCCCGAGATCCGGGAGCCAGCGTTCTTTCTGCTCCTCGGAGCCGTAGGCGAAGATTGGGTACATCACGAGCGCGCCCTGGACGCTCGCCATCGAGCGGATCCCCGAGTCACCCGCCTCCAGCTCCTGCATTAGAAGACCATAGGCCGTTTCCGAGACGCCCGCCAGGCCATACCCATCGAGGTTCGGGGCGTAGAATCCGAGGTCGCCCATCTCGGTGATGAGCTCCTCGGGAAAGGTCCCCGCCTCGAAGTGCTCGCCGATGTCGGGATTCACCTGTTCCTCGACGAACTCCCGTGCGGTGTCGCGGATCAGCCGCTCCTCCTCGTCGAGGTCGTCCTCCAGGCCCACGTAGTCGAGCATACCCGAACCTCGCGTCGCGCGGCAAAAAGTGCTTGTTTCGAACCGTCAGTCGTCCGCCGTCTCGCCCGCTCGCGCCGCCGACGCCTCGTCGGCAGGCTGTTCGCGAACCGATCCGACGAAGTTCTCGAAGAGCGCTTTGGCCTCGCACGCCGCCGCGTAGTTCGTCTCGGTAATACCCTCAAGAACGCGCTCGATCCGCTCGTCGGGGAGGTCCTTCCCGCTGGCGACCTCCCGTGCGGTCGCCGGATCGTACTCGGGGTGGAACTGCACGCCGACCGCGTTGCCGACCCGGAACCCGTGGACGCCGTAATCGTTCTCGGCGATCTGCTCAGCTTCGGGCGGGAGTTCGGTCACGGCGTCGGAGTGGGTCGTGAAGACCGTCGCGGGGCTTTCGACGCCAGCAAAGAGCGGGTCGTCGCCGAGCTCGACGTCGCGGTACCCGATCTCGTAGCTTCCCATGTCCTCGACGGTGCCACCGAGTGCGTCGGCGAGCACCTGGTGGCCGAAACACACCCCGAGGACGGGCATGCCGCGCTCAACGGCCGTCCCGACCCACTCGACAAGGGGGTCGATCCACGGCTCGTCCCAGTAGACCGACGCGCGCGATCCCGTGATGACCGCCCCATCGAACCCGAAGGTATCGGGCATCTCCTCGTGAACGGCGAACTCGACGAGGTCGGCGTCGAGTTCCCGCCGGAAGTTCCGGATCGTGCTCGGGGTCTCCGAGGCGTTCAGGAGAGCGATGCGTGGCCGCGTCATTGCCGACGGGTAGCTGCTCCCGACCGTTGTGTGTTCCGGTTGGGCCCCGGATGGACAGTCCCGAAATCAGGATACCTGGTCGATCCACTCTATCGCGCGGCTCTCGGACACTTCGGCGGCCTCGGCCACACTTTTCGATCCCCGTCTCGCGCAGCCGGTCGGCGTACGTCGAGCCGATGCCCGAGACCGTCGTGAGGTCCTCGCCGTCGCTCTCGTCGGTGTCGTCGGACGGTTCTTCTCCTTCGGCTTCCTCGGGTTGCTCCGCGGTGCCCTCGTCGGTGCTGGTCGGCCCCTGGCTGCCGACAGCCGCGTCGGTCCCCTCGCTCGCGTCCTCGATTTCGATCTCGGCGGCCTCGGCATCGAGCTGTGACCGCTCCTCGAACCACTCACAGACCTGGGGCCAGACGTTCTCGTGTGACGATCCCGAGACCGAGAGGCCGATGTGGCCCGTCGAATACTCGATGATTTCGGTGTCGTCGCTCGCAATGACGTCGTTGAACGGTTTGCTCGTCTCCGAGGGGATGAGGTGGTCGTACTCGCCGGTGATCTGGAGGACGGGCATGTCGATGTTCCCGAGGTCGACGTGTTCGCCGCCGTCGGCGCGCTCGCCACCGAGGTGGAGTTCGTTCTCGTAGAGCTTGTTCTCCTGGTAGATGTCCTCGACGAACTGGGCGAACGTCGCGCCCGCGACGTCGATCCCCTCCGAGAGCCACCGCTCCATCCGGCCGAAGTTCGCCACGAAGTC
>PXSV01000018.1 GCA_003022685.1 Halobacteriales archaeon SW_9_67_24
GTCGGACTCGTTGGTGCCCATCTGGAACTCGCCCGGCCCGAACCTGATGCATCCGCCCGCCGCGATCGGCACTTCCTCGCGCTCGCTGCCCACCTCGAACGTCGCCTCGCCCTCTTGGACGTAGAACACCTCCTCTTGATCGTGGTGGGTGTGGAGGCCCCCGGAGAAGGACTCGCCCGGTTCGAGTTCGAAGTAGTTCATGGCGAACTCCTCGGTTCCGAGCGCCCCCGAGACCGGTTTGCGAACCGAGTGCACCCCGAGCGGGTTGGTGACGACGTCGACCTCGTCGATCGCGACTTTCTCCATGCAGTCCTCACCGTCGTCGGCAGCAAAAGCGTTCGCCGTGCCGACGTCGAACGCGGGACGGTGAGAGCGGGCCGGCCCGGCTATCGTCGGAACGACCCCGCGTGATCCGCGACGAACTCCCGCAGGTCGATCGGGTCCCGACCGATCACGGTTTCGACGTCCCGCGTTACCCGGCCAGCGAGTCCCAGCCTCGCGGTCGTGTAGATCCCGAGCATCACGACGACGAACGGGAGGGGCGTTCCCCGCGACCGCATCCGGCGGGCGAACGCGAGGAGCGACGGGTCGGCGTAGGTGATCCGCCGGCCCAGTACCTCGGTGAAGACATCGGCCACCTCGCTGTAGGTCAGGGCTTCCGGGCCGGTGAGGTCGTAGGCCCGACCCGCGTGGCCCGGTTCGGTGAGCGCGAGCGCGGCCGCCGCCCCGACGTCGCGCGCGTCGACGAAACTCGTCTCGCCAGCGCCCGCCGGGACGAAGACCTCGTCGTGTTCGACGATGTCGCGCCAGTGGTTCTCGACGAGGTTCTGCATGAAAAACGACGCCCGGAGGAACGTGTGTCGGATTCCTGATGATTCGATACGGCGCTCGATCCGTCGATGGGGCAAGAGCGGGTTCTTCTCGACTCCGAGAACCGAGAGATAGACGACGTGCTCGACCCCGACGCGGGCGGCGGCGTCGACGAACTCCCGGATCGGGTCGACCCCGACCACCGGCGGGCGGACGAGGAAGAGTCGGTCGACATCGGTCAGCGTCGGGCCCCACGTCTCCGGGTGTGCGAAGTCGAACGCGACGTAGTCGTCGATGCCCGTCAGTTCGTCCCGCGCCGCCTTGATGTCCCTGGTGGCGACGCGAACACGGTCGTCGCTCCCGGAGAGCGCTTCGACCACGGTCGAGCCGATGGTGCCCGTTGCGCCGGTTACGAGGATCATCCAGAGCCACGTCGCCGCCGGAGCACTTGAAAACATCGCCCGGTTCACACGAGAACCCATCGACCCGCGTTGCGCTCGCTCCCGCCCCGCGATCACGCCGTCCCCCGACGAGTGTCACGGGGCGGGTAAAACGTGATCGAGCACTGGCCCAAAGAGCTATAGCCGAAACGCCGAACGAACGCGCATGAGCGCGCTCGAACGGTCGGCGTGGGGGCTCGTCGAGGAGGCCGAACGCGACGTCGCATCGATCACGGTCGACGAACTCGAAGCAGAACTCGCCGACGGCGGGACGATCGCCCTCGACATCCGGGACATCCGCGAGGTCTGGATCGAGGGGTCGGTCCCCGACGCCGAGCACGCTCCCCGTGGAATGGTGGAGTTCTGGGCTGATCCCGGGACGAAGTACTACAAGGAGTTCTTCGACCCCGACCGGCGGTACGTCCTCTACTGCAACGAGGCCGGCCGGTCGGCGCTCGCCGCGAAGCGCCTCGAAGAGATGGGCTACACCGACGTCGCCCATCTCGACGGTGGGTTCACCGCATGGCAGGAGGCCGGCGGCGAGGTCGTCGACGTCCCACAGAAGGACTACAAGAACGGATGAGCCGACCGGAGGCCGTCGTTCGACGCGCCGTTACTCGCCGATTCGTTCACGAGCGGCCGCCGCCACGAGCGGCAGCGTGATCGTCGCGTCGGCGTAGACGCTCGCGTTCCTCGCGGCTTTCTCTAGTTTCCCCCACGATCGGGCTTCCTCCAGACTCGCCCCCGAGAGCCCGCCGGCGTGCTCGGGGTCCATCGTCAACTGGACGGCGTAGTCGTAGGCGTCGGGCGCGACCAGCATCGTCTGGAGGACGAAGTTCTTGGGCACGCCCCCGCCGATCACCAGCGCGCCCGCACTTCCGGCTTCGTACGCGATGTCGTTCAGCCCGGACATGTCGCCGAGCGCGTCGAGCCCGAAATCGGTGGTCTGGGAGTACAGCCACGCCTGAAGCCCGAGTACGGAGTCCTGGATCGCCGGCGCGTAGATCGGCACGTCGTGTTCGTGGGCGGCCGCCGCGATCCCCGGCCCCCCCTCGATGTCCTCGCGGTCGTTCACCGCCGCGTTCGCTCGTCCCAGCTCGTCGGTCAGTTGCTGGATCGTCACTCGCGTCTCGATTTCGGGGAAGACCTCGCTCCGAAGGTGGTTTTCGAGCAGCGTGAAGTGCTCCTGGGGGAGGTAGACGTCGTAGATCCGGTCGACCCACTCGTCACGCAGGGTTTCGTCGTGTTCGCGGGCGGTTCCGTCGCCGTGTTCACGCGAGGCGTCGGCCGAGTTTCTCCTACCAGCGCGGGAGCGCGTGTCGTGGGGTCCGGCGCGACCGTGGTGGTGCTTGCCGCCGATCGCCTCGATCGCGTCGTGGGTCAGGTTCGCGCCCGTGGTCACGAGCACGTCGGTATGCCCGTCTCGAATCAGATCCGCGACGATCCGGCGCATCCCTGCGGGAACCATCGCGCCCGCGAAGCCGACGAACGTGGTCACTTCCTCCTCGAACATCGCGGCGGTAATGTCGACCGCCTCGTGGAGCGCGCCAGCGCCGATGCCGGCGTTGCCGTACTCCGCGACGAGTTCGCCGACGGTCATCCCCTCCCGGACGGTGGCGTGTTCGATCGGATCGTGGCGGAACTCCTCGCGGGGCGGCACGTCGGCTCCGTCGTCGGCGTCGTCGGTCATATCGCCACTCGACCGGCGAGCGGTTTGAATCGCCCGGCTCGGTGGCCGGTCGCCACAGGGTCCGCTCGTCAGAGCCCCGTCGGACAGTCGATGAACGTCGTCTCGATTCCCCACTCCTTGGCGAGGGACTGCAACGACCGTACTCCGAAGGTTTCACTCGCGTAGTGGCCCGCGAGGTAGACGTGGATTCCGGCCTCGCGCGCCTCGTGATAGACCGCCTGTTTGCCTTCCCCAGTAACGAATGCGTCCGCACCGTCTTCGACCGCCTCGTCGAGCCAGTCCGCGGCGCTCCCGGTGGCGACGGCGACGTTTTCGATCCGATCGGAGCCGAAATCGAGGTGACGGACGCCGTGTTCCGGGTCACACTCGGCGGTGAGGCGGTCGTAGAGGTCGTCTGGCGCGACCCCATCCGATAGGTGTCCCCGAAGGCCGATGTGCTCGGGACCGAGCGTGCCGAACGGCTCCAGATTCTGAAGATCGAGCGCGTCGGCGATCCCGGCGGCGTTGCCGATTTCGGGGTGGCCGTCGAGCGGGAGATGCGAGACGTAGAGTGCGAGATCGTTCGCGAAGAAGGGCGCGAGCCGGTCGTAGGTGGAGCCGGTGGCACGCTCGAACCCGCCCCAGAACAGTCCGTGGTGGACACAGAGCACGTCGGCTCGGGCGTCGGCGGCGCGTTCGGCGGTCTCGACTGCCGCATCCACCGCGAACGCGGCGCGGTCGATGTCGGGATCCGCTCTCCCGGAGCCGTCGGGACCGACCTGAAGTCCGTTCGCGCTCGCGTCGAGATCGGCGTAGGCGTCGGTGCGAAGCCGGTCGTCGAGTCGCCCGCAGAACGTCGAAAGGTTCACTCCGGCATTTTCCGGCCGGGAACTTAAGAACGTGTGCGCCGAATGGTGAGTGCCGCGCCGACAATATACGCGAGGTGATCACCGATGGGCAAGTTCAGGAAAGCATTCCGCGCGTGGCGACGACTGCCGCGCAAGACCCAGCGACGCATCAAGCGCAAAGCACGCGGCCTCGTCGGCCGGAGCAGCGACTCCTCGAAGGAACGACGAAAGTAACCGGTCCGACGGACGTTTTTGCTCTCAGTCGGCGAGCCGTGCGTCGGCGTGGCTGTAGACGAACTCCCGGAGGAGCTTTGCCCCGAGCGCGGCGGCCTGGCCGTCGTCGCGGTCGTTGACCTCGACGAGGTCGAACCCCGACGTGTGGGGAGCGACGGCTCGAACGACGGCTCGCAGCTCGCGAGGGGCGAGGCCGAACGGCTCCATCGTGCCGGTGCCGGGCGCGAACCCCGGATCGGCGGCGTCGATGTCGACGCTACAGTAGATCTCGGTGGCATCGTCGAAGTCGGGACTCCAGCCAGCGACGTCTTCCGGTGGGACGGCCGTGACGTCGTCCGCGTCGGCGCGCTCGTACTCGGCTTCGCTGCCGGCACGCGCACCGAGGATCACGGCCCGATCGGCGACATCGAGCACGTGGCGTGTGACGGTGGCGTGACTGCGTTCGTCGCCAGCATAGGACGCCCGGAGGTCGAGATGGGCGTCACAGCAGACGAACACGTCGGGGTCGGTCGCGCGCACGCCCGCAGCACTCACGGTGTGTTCGCCACCCACGAGCAGCGGCACGATCCCGTCGGAAACGGCATCAGACAGGCTGCCGGCGAGGAAATCGAGATACTCCGAGACCGGCTCGAACGAATCGAGGTCGCCGGCGTCGTGGACGCCGAGTTCGGAGAAACGGCGATCGGTTCGGCGGTCGTAGTCGTCGAAGGTTTCCGCGAACCGACGCACTCGCCGGGGACCGAAGCGTGTGCCCGGTTGAAAGGTGGTCGAGCGGTCGAGCGGCGCGCCGAGGAGGACGTAGTCGGCGGCGGCACGTTCGGCGCTCGCGTCGGGGAACACCCTTCTCAGACGATCTTTCGCTGTTCGTCCATCTCGAGGTACTCGATCTCGTCGTCGGGCGCGAGGTCGGCGTCGCCGCTCGTGATGGTGAACGTCTCGTAGGTGTCGAGCGCCATCACCTGGGCGACGTCCTCGCTCTCGACGCTCACGACCTGGCCCTGTTTGCGCTGGATGATCGGTACCCAGACCTTCGCATCAACGGGTTGGGTGAAGTTGCGCTTGTTCCCGTCGAAGACGCCCGTTCCCTCGACGCGGGCCTTCGCGCTGCCGTGCTTGCCCGGCTTCGCCGTGCTGTACGCCGTGATCTTGCACGGCGCGTCGTCGATCATGACGTAGCTCCCTTCGCCGAGGTCGCGTACCTGCGTCTGCTCTCTGGCCATGCTCGTGATTGCTAACCCGGCAGTATAAACGGTTTGGAAGCAACCCTCCCGCCCTCGCCTCACAGGGATTGTCCTGAGTCGTCTCGGTACGCCGCCGACACGGGGTCGGCGGCTACCGGGAAACAGTCACAACAATCTATCACTCGGTCGCGCGCGCTTCGATCACCCGGCCGACCCGTTCGAGGCCGTCGTCGAGTTCGTCGGCCGGGAGCCCGAACCCGATCCGAAAGCGGTCGTCGAACCCGAAGACGTCGCCCGGCGCGAGCACCACGCTCTCCTCCTCGACTACCGTCCGACAGAACTCGCGGGCGTCCGCGAACCCCTTCGGGATCGTCGGGAACCCGTTGACGCCGACGGGATCGTGCCAGTCGAGGCCGTGTTCGGCG
>PXSV01000019.1 GCA_003022685.1 Halobacteriales archaeon SW_9_67_24
GGATGTTCGGATAAGCGACGCTGACCGAGAAAACCACACCGGGTGGGACTGAGCGGAGTGGTTCGAGACACCTACGGTGTCTCGTCATCACGAGAGAGCATCGCTCTCTCGAACGACTTCGGCTCCGCGAGGGTCAGAAGACGCGAAGCGTCTTCGGGAACTGAAAGGGGCGACCGGCTCAGGGAACCCGGACGTTCGAAAATCGCTCCGCAATTTTCGAGCCAATCAGAAATCGGAGATTTCTGATGACGAAGTAAGAACCGCAGGGAGCGAACGAAGTGAGCGACTGAGGATCGTGGTTCAAAAGGCGCTTCGCGCCTTTCGTCATCACGAGAGAGCTTCGCTCTCTCGAACGACAGCGAGTCCCGGAACCTGAGCCGGTCGGGGCTTTCGAACCCGTTGCGGTTGCTGTTACTGTCTCAATTCTTCCAGCTTATCTGAACACTACCTCGAAACCCCGTCCAACCGACAGTATCAGTACGGCTCGCTCTCGACGTACCGCCCGCCGGCCCCTACGACGAGTGCGACCACGCCTGCGACGACGACCGCCACCCCGCGGGCGACGATGCCGTTCGGTTCGCGCACGACGGCCACGAGCGCCTCGGGCGTCACGGCGGCGAGCTGCGTCACGGTGAGGATGCCGCCGAGCACCACGAGCACGCACCCGAGCCCCGCGAGCAGGTTCCACGGCCGGTCGGCGTAGCCCGACTCCTGGACGATCCCCGCGACCGCGGCGACCAACAACAGGAGTCCGCCGACTGCGACCGGAAAAACGTTGAACAGCAGTCCGAGCTCCGAGCACACGAACCCGAGCACGACGATCACCGGCCACGGGCTCGACGTCCGGTACTGGTCGCTCACTCCCGGCTGCTCGTCCATACCACTCGTTAGGGAGCGAGCGTAAGAAACCCATCGAAAGCCAACGGGGCCGCACTCGATTCGTTCCGGAGCCGTGCCGGCCCGGCGCTGTCGCCGTCCCTGGATCGAGGGTCAGACGGCGAACAGGTAGGCGACGAAGAAGAGGAAGTAGAGTACCACGAGCACGAAGACGGCCTTCAGCCGAAACAGCCGGAGGGCCTCGCGTTCCTCGGCGCGGGCGGACTCGAACGCGTCGCGCTCGGCATCGGTGATCGCGTCGGCGTGGTCGAGACCGCGATGGAGGGCGAGGTGGTCCTCGCGGACGAACCGCCGACCGCAGTACGCACACACCGCAGCGTCGTCCGACGCTGGCTCGTGCAGCTGTTCGTGGGCCACGGCGGCCTTCGGGCCCGCGGCGGCGGGGGAAGGGGTGGGCAGTGGGGGTTGATCGCCACAGGACGGGTGACCGGGAGCGACGGACGGCCGGAGGAGCGACGAGCAGTTGGGAGGGTTTTTGGTCGTCGGTCCGCAAGCCGAGCGCATGGGAACAGCGGACGACACGGCGGAGGACCACGGCGGCCACCACCTCCCGGCGGACGAGGACTGGCCGCGCGGGTTCGGCGAGGCGAGCTGGTGGCCGTTCGTGAGCGCGGCGGGCGCGGCGGGGCTGTACGTCGGCGCGGCGCTCTTCCTGCTGGGACGCAGCAACGTGGACATCGTGCCACCGATCGCCGGCCCGGCAGTGGTCGTCGCCAGCGTCGGCCTCTTCCTCACCGGGCTGTTCGGCTGGCTGTATCACGCCTTCATCGCCGACTTCTGGGCGCGCGGCACCGACGAACACAGCGCGAACTCCCTCCGGTTCGCGATGGTGTTGAGCTCGCTCGTGCTCGTGAACACCGCGATCCTCGTGCTCAGCAGCTTCACCTTCCACTTCGCCGAAGTCGCGCTCCGGAAGGGCAATCGCCAGCGGTTCCTCGGCTTGCTCTCGGTCACCGCACTCCTCGGGATCGTCTTCATCGGGGGCCAAGTCCTCGAATACTACGAGTTCATCGTCCACGAGGAGTTCACGCTCACCAGCGGCATCTTCGCGAGCGCGTTCTTCGGTCTCACCGGCCTCCACGGCCTCCACGTCACGATGGGCGCGATCTTGATCGGGATTGTGCTCGTGCGGGCGTTCGCCGGGCAGTACTCCGCCGAGCGCCACACCTCCGTGAGCACGGTCTCGATGTACTGGCACTTCGTCGACGTCGTCTGGCTCTTCCTCGTCGTGGTGCTCTACGTCGGGGCCGTGGCGAACGTCTGAGAACCGTCCAAGCGCGGCTTCGCCGGACCGGGACCGTCGGTCAGAGCGTCTCGGCGAGTTTCTCGATCGGGTGTGGCGGGTTAGTGCTCTCGTGCTCGCCGAGCTGACTTCGACAGGACGCACCGGGCGCGACGACCCGATCGCCGTCGCTTCGGTTCACCTGCTCGAAGAGCACGTCGGCGATGGCCCGACTCATCGATAGGTGTTCGGCCTCGTAGCCGAACGAGCCCGCCATCCCACAGCAGCCCGAATCCAGCGGATCGACGTCGTAGCCCGCTCGCCGGAGGACGCCGACCGCGTGATGATCCTTCTTCGTCGCTTTCTGGTGGCAGTGGCCGTGATACGTGAGCGCCTCGTCGGGGGCGGCGGCGTCAAGCGCCTCGTCGAGCCGGAACCGATCGAGATACTCCATCACACCGTAGGTGTTTCCGGCGACGGTTTCGGCGTCGTTTTTCGCCGATCCACCGTCCGTCGCCGGCTGCTCGCCGCCCTCGCCGGCCGCGACGGTGCCCGTCGGTACGTCCTCGTCGGCCCCGAGCAGGTCGCGGTAATCGGACTGGACCATGACCGCATCCGAGGGTTCGACGATCACGACGTCCCATCCCCGTCGAATCAGCGGCGCGAGCGCGGCGACGTTCCGCTCGGCGGCCGCACGCGCTTTTTCGAGAAAGCCCTTCGAGAACGCCGGTCGGCCGCTGTCGGCGACACCGAGCGGCAGCCGGAGGTGTACGTTGGCGGCTTCGAGCGCCGAAACGGCGGCCCTCCCGGCATCTGGATGATTGTAGTTCGTGTACGTATCCGGGAACAGCAAAACGCGCCGGTCGGCGTCGGCGGCCGTCACCTGTGGGCCGCCGCGCGCCGCGAACCAGTCCTCGAAGCTCTCGTCGCGGAAGGTGGGGAG
>PXSV01000020.1 GCA_003022685.1 Halobacteriales archaeon SW_9_67_24
ACGAACGCGAGCATGCTGCCGGCGACGACCAGCGCGGGCACCGAGACGTAGAGAATGAGCTGTGAGAGGTTGATGAGCGCCCACTCGAAAAAGAGCGTCTTGATGTGCTCGCGTGCGGGACCGAACATCGAGATCGTCGTCCGTAGCTCCTCGAAGAGGGCACGGTCCTCGTCGCTGAGGCTGTCGGCGTGATCGTCGACCATCCGTTCGACCTGGAAGATCTTCCAGCCGTAGTTGTAGTTCAGCGCCGCGAACAGCACGTCGAACGAGCCGAAGGTCGCACCGTCGAGTTCGTTTCTGACCTCCTCGGCGTTGCCGGTGACGCTCTCGGTGAACTCGTCGACCTCCGCGCGGAGCTGGGCGTTGCCCCCCTCGGAGATCGAACCCCGGAGTGCCTTCGCCCGGCGCTCCGTGGCGTTGACGATCGTCCGGAGGAACGCCGACGGATCGGCGGGCGTCGGCTGGCCGATCAGCTCCTGGGTATACTCCCGGAAGTCCATCGTGTCGCTCATCCGGGCGTGTTGTTCGCCGAGCGGCCCGTTCTCCTGGGAGATGACCAACTGGCTGATCGTGACGACGAGGGTGGTACCGGTGATGATCGAGCCGAGCAGCGTCGAGAACAGCGTCTCGATGGTGTCCGCGGAAGTCACGATCGACTGAAACGGCGGATAGACGAGCGTTCCGGCGAGCACGAACGCGACGAACACCGCGAGCGCCAACATCGCGGTCACGGCGAGGCGGTTCGCGCCGAGCGCGATCCAGAGCTTGAGTCGGCTCTCGTTGGCGCGCTCGCGCATCGTGTTCGCCGTGCTGATGTCGACGTCGCTGTCGGGGTCCGCGCTGATCTCGGTGTCGCTGTCCGGATCGGCGTCGATGTCGACTCGGCTACTGCTCGTTCGCCTCCCCGTCAACGGGTCGCTTGAACACGAAGTACTTCGTCCCGCCGCCGACGTACTCGACGGTCGAGACGAGCTCCCAGCCCTCGCCGCCGAGGTCGTTCAACTGGGTTTTGGGATCGGTCGCCTCCTTCTTCGTCGAGCCTCGTGGCGGGCGAACCGTCTCGTACTCCCACTGGGTCATGGTCCGACGTTCACGGAGCCCCTACTGCGTCCAGGGAGCTAAACGGCTGTGCTTTCGTGTCGCAACCGATCGGCGGCGCTCGGTCGCCTCCTCGCCCGTCGATCCCCCCTGCCGGACCGGGCGGAACTCTCGGCCCGCTTCGTGAAACGCCCGTCCGCGACGGCGAAACCGCTATCCGCGCCGCCGCAGTACGAGTCACATGATCGTTCGTGAAGCGGGGACCGACGACGTCGACGCCATCGAGGCGGTGGCGCGGGCGTCGTGGGAGACCGACTACCCAGCGATCCTCAGCCGCGAGACCGCCCGCGAGGGCGTCGAGGAGTGGTACGGGGCCGACCGCCTCGCCGCCGAGATCGGGAGCGACGACGCCCTGGTGCCGGTGGCCGACGGCGAAGCGGGTGTCGTCGGGTTCGCCCACGCGGTCGCCGAGGAGTCGGACGGAACGATCCTCCGGCTCTACGTCGCGCCCAATCACCGACGCGAGGGCGTCGGCGGCGACCTGCTCGATCACACCCGCGAGGCGCTCATCGAGCGCGGTGTCGAGCGGGTCAGGGCGATGGTGCTCGCCGCGAACGACCCCGGCAACGAGTTCTATCGCCGCCACGGGTTCAAGCTGGCCGCGGAGAGCGGGACCGTCATCGCCGGCACGTCCTACGAGGAGAACGTCTACGTAGCCGAGCGGTAACGGCGTCCTGCCGCCGACACAGCCGTGTGCGCGACTCGCTGCGGACGCCGAACCGGGCTATCCGTTCCGGCCGCCGGGGAGATCCTCGGCTGTCATAGGGTCGGTTGGAAGTCCGTCCGGGATCGACCGCATGACGGCGTGCGGTCGCACCGGTAACCGCTTCCAACCGACCCTATCAGCCCCACCCGGAATCGGGGCCGACGAGCAGTTGGCGGCGGGCCAGCGGGGCTGACTACTCCATGCGTTCCGGAGCACAAGGATCGTACAGTTGGACTACGTAACCACTTGCATGACCGGGAAAGACCGAGCGGAGGGCGGCGAGTACGTCGAGACGACGAGTACCCAGGCAGTGCTCACCGTCATGCGGGACACCGACGCCCCGATCGTGACGGTCGGGGACGTGGCCAAGGCGGTCGACGCCTCCCGCGAGACGGCCCGACGCAAGCTCACCGACCCCTACGAAAGGGGTCGGATCGAACGCCGAGAGATCGGTGCTGGCGCCGTCGTGTGGTGGGTCCCCGACGAGGGCAAAACGGCGGAGATCAGTCGTCGGCACGGGGATGACTACCACGGCGAAAACCCCGACTGGGCCGACGACCTCCCGGATCTCGGCGAAGGCGCGTGAATAGCGTACGAGCACGGCGCAGTCGTTCTCGTCGACGACGCTCGGAGCGACACGAATTCGACGTCCGGGCGCGTCGGTAACTGTCCTGCAGAAGAACTCGGCCGGAGACGAAGACGACGAGCGCGCGACGACCGACTACCTGTTCTTCCAGTCGCCGATCTCCTCGCCGTGGAACTCGCCCCCTGCCTTCCGGGAGGTCGGCCAGAACGCGAGCACGGGCGCCGGGAGGAAGAACGCGGCGACGCCACCGACGACGACACCTCCCGGAACGCTGGGGGTGGCCGCCGATTCGAGCCACGTGGTGCGAGGGGTAAAGATAGTGATCCGGAGGCCCCAGAGATCTTCAGCGTCGGTCTTCGGAGGTCGTCGCTCGGCCCTTCCCGCCAGTTCGTGTGTTCGGTTCCGGCCGGCCGAAACGTGTTCGCGTAGAGGTTCTCCTGGAGCAGCCGGGTTCGCGCCCGCGATGCGTCGTAGAACCGATACCGGCGCGTCCCGAACAGGAGGAATCCACACGGCGCGATGATTGCGATCAACAGCACGCACGCGGCGACGTTCGGGCTGGAGAACACGACTGTGAGGAACCCGGTCATGACGGTGACCGCCCAGTTCGTCGTCCGGTCGATGCGCGCCTGATAGTGTGACGCCTGGGACGTCTCCTCGCGGTAGAAATCGGACATCAATGAAGTCGCCGCCGAGAAATCGTGCGCCGTCTCGCTACCGATGTCCCGGCCGTCGGTACCCGTCCGAGAGGTCTTTCGCTCTTCGGGATCGGTCGTGCGAGCACGACCACGTCATGGAGAGGAATCTGTTCCGAGTGGTGTGGGTCAAGCGCGATTCGTCGTTTCTAGCCGAAATCGTGGGGCAGAGCCTCGTTTTCCGGCGTCAACGATCGAGCGGTGACGCCTAACGTCATTTTCGACGAGCGAGGGTGAACGGCGTGTCGCGCCCGGCGCTGCGCCCACGAATCCGATGGGGTCGTCGGGAGATCCCTAGGCCCAACTATCCACGTTCGTCGTCACCACACGACCAGGATCGTATCAATAGTAAATCAATAACGTTCGCTTCCACTCCCTTGTTTCGCGGGGCTCTGGCGAAACACATCCGATACCTTAATTTGGGTCGGGGAAGACCTATCGTGAATGGTAGAGAAGACAACCGACGACGAACCGAGCACGACCGACCACGACGCGAACGCCTCCCGGCGGTCGTTTCTCCGGACGGCCGGCGCAGTCGGCGTCGTCGGCGCGACCGGTCTCGCGGGCTGTTCCGGCGGTGGCAACGGCTCCAATGACAGTGGTGGCGAAACGACTGCCGGCGACGGTGGCGGCGGTGAGGAGACGACTGCCGGCGGTGACGACACTGCGACCGAAGGTGACGGCGGAACAACTGCCGGCACCGAGGGCGGGAACGAGTCCGGCGGTGGGGGCGGCGGCAGCGGCAGTCTCGTCTGGGACGCCGGCGGCACCGGCGGGACGTACTTCCCGCTGTCGAACGAGGTCAAGCAGGTCGTCGAGAGCAACACCGACTTCAGCCTCCAAGTCCGTTCGACCGGCGCATCCGTCGAGAACGTCGGCAGCCTGGCCGACGGCTCGGCTGACTTCGCGCTGATCCAGAACGACATCGCCTCGTTCGCGAAGAACGGCGAGGGGATCGATGCCTTCGAGGGCAACGCCGTCGAGAGCCTCCGTGGGGTCGGGACGCTGTACCCCGAGACCATCACGGTCGTCACGCCCGGCGACAGCGACATCGGCTCGATCTCCGATCTGAGCGGCGCGACGATCAACACCGGCGACCTCGGCAGCGGGACGCAGGTCGACGCGCTCGCGATCCTCGAAGCGGTCGGTGTCTCGGATTTCACCGAGCAGAACACCGACTTCTCACAGGCCGCCGAGCAGATTCAAAACGGCGACATCGACGCCGCGTTCATCGTCGGCGGCTGGCCGGTCGGCGCGATCGCCGAACTCGCCGAGACGAGTTCGATCGGGATCGTTCCCATCGAGGGCGAGGAACGCCAGCAGGTCAAGGAGGCCGAGAGCTTCTTCGCCGACGACGAGATCCCCGGCGGCACCTACGCGGGCATCGAGGAACCGAAGCCGACGGTCGCGGTACAGGCGATGATCGCCTCGACCACCGAGGTCCCCGAGGACACCGTCGAAACGGTGACCACCGCACTCTTCGACAACGTCACCGACCTCACCATCAAAACGGAGTTCATCAGCGCCGGCTCCGCCCAGGAGGGAATGTCGATCGAGCTCCACCCCGGCGCGGCGGCGTACTTCGAGTCGGCGGGCGGCGCGGGCAACGCGACCAACGCCTCCGGCGGAAACATGACCGAAGGCGGGATGACCACATCGGATGGGAACATGACCGGGGGCGAGACGACCATGTCGGGCGGAAACATGACCGACACCACCTCGTCGTAACTCGCCGACGAACTCGCTCGTGAATCGTCCGGATCAGTCGCCTTCTGGTCTCGAACCGACACGACGTCTCACATACGAACGGGGTCGATCGGGAAATGACGATCGAACGGACCCACGGATGACCCGCCGTCGATGCGTCCAGCGTGGCGTCCGCGCACTCGTCGTGCTGTCGGCGCTCGTTCTCGTGATCACTGCCGTCGCCGCCGCCACGCCCGCGGATAGCGCCCTTGTCGTGGAGGGGGCGAACAGCGGCGAGCGGCTCCTCACCGCGCCGGTCGAGGAGGGCACGACGGTCACACTCAACTA
This sequence comes from Halobacteriales archaeon SW_9_67_24, assembly GCA_003022685.1. Lineage (GTDB taxonomy): Archaea > Halobacteriota > Halobacteria > Halobacteriales > Halococcaceae > Halococcus. The sequence goes on from PXSV01000020.1 coordinate 5,120, forward strand.
CACCCACAGCGTCGAGAAGACGCCGGTGCACGATGTCTACACCGTTCACAACGACAGTCTCGAAATGACGAGAATGGAGTTTCAGTCGTACGGTTGGGGGCTGCCGTCGCGGGCGAACGTGACTCGCGAGAACGGGTGGTACGTCTTCGATCCGCCGGGCGACTACGAGGAACTGTACGTCGAACCGGGCCGGGTCGCGGGGCATCGACTCCGCGTCGGCGATCGGACGTACGACCTCGTCGAACGCTCGAACGCGGAGGGCGTCCGGAGAAGCTCCTCGTCGGGCTCGAAGCCGGCGGGCACCGACACCGTGTCCGGGTCGAACTCGGCAACGAGATCGTTGCCGTCCCTGGAGACCAGCCCCTCACCGATCGCGATGTCGACGAGACGGGACGCCTGGTCGGGCGAAAACCAGTCACGGTCGAGTGAGAGCGCAACGACGAACTCGCTCTCGCCGA
>PXSV01000021.1 GCA_003022685.1 Halobacteriales archaeon SW_9_67_24
GGACCGCACGGCTGAACGCGCTCGCGTACTACGTCGCGCTTCCGGCGCTGATCTTCACCGCGACGTACGATCAGTCGGTCGGCGACCTCCTCTCGCCGGTGCTGCTCGCGGGACTGGTGATCGTGTTCGTCGTGACGGCGGCGCTCGCGTGGCTCGTCCACCGGGATCGGTGGTCCCAACCGCGCCGGAGCGTCGCGGTCGTCCAGTCGTATCACTCGAATCTCGGCTATCTCGGTCTCCCGCTCGTCGCCGCGACCTTCGACGGCGAGGTGACCGCGATCGCCAGCGTGATTCTCGGGGTCGGCTCGCTGGTCCAGGTCCCGCTCACGGTTCTCGTGCTCGTCGGGCTCAACGACGCCGACACACGGGTGCGAGACGAACTCCGCGAGGTCGCCGCCAACCCCGTCATCGCGTCGCTGGTCGCCGGGCTCGCGGTCGGGGCGATCGGGATCGGCGTTCCGTCGCCCGTAGCGACGGGCCTCGACGGTCTCGGCGCGCTCGCGCTCCCGCTTGCGTTGCTCTGCGTCGGTGCCTCGCTCGAACTCGACCTCCCGTCGGTCGACGTCGGCGCGACGCTCTCGGTCGTCGGGCTCAAGATCGCCCTGATGCCGGTGCTCGCGTGGACCGTGTTCACGGCGCTCGCCGTCGATCCCGCAACGCTGACCGCGGGCGTCGTGATGTTCGGGACGCCGACCGCCGTCTCGACGTTCGTCTACTCGAACGAGCTCGGTGGCGACGAGGGGTTCGCGTCGCTCAACGTCTTCGTCACGACGGTCGCCTCGGTCGGGAGCCTGTTCGTCCTGATCGAACTGGTCGGATAGCGAACGGTCCGACGATCGGTTCCAGTGACTCCCGTCCACGAAGGCGACGGCGGACCCCAACCCTTACTGTTCGATCGTGCCACCTCCCGACTGAATGCCATCGAACGACTCCCGCCAGCAGTTCTTCCTCCGGGTGACGGTCGTGGTGGCCGTCGCGACCCTCTTTTTGACCGCGAGCTTCGTCGGCCTGCTCGCGCTCCTCAACGGCGACCTCACCGGGTTTTCCTCACGGGTCGCGTGGTATCTCACCGTCACCGCGGTCGCGTTCGTCGGCAACATCGTGCTCCTCGAAGATCAGGGCGCGTCGGGCACCTCGATCATCACGACGGCGGCGATCGTCGCTTGCTTGGTCTTCGTCGTCGTCTCGCTCGGCGTCGAGGGCCTGCTCTACACCGCTCGGAACCCGGCCGCGGTGTTCGTCTCCCAGACCATCCTCTACTTCTTCGCGGCGGCGCTCATCGGCAGCGGGGTCGGCTACTGGGCGCTCCGGCACTGGCGAGAAGTCGTCGGATAGCGATCCAGGAGGATGTCGATCGGATTGACGGTGGCAGCGGTGCGTTCGTGGTCGGGAGAACGAGGCTCGTCAGGGGTTGTCCCCGGCGAGCCGCCGGCGGACCAGATACGAGCCCAGCCGCAGGCGGTAGCCGACCGATCGGAGCAGGAACACCGAGAGGTCCCCGATTTCGGCGATGGTTCCCCCGACACCGGTCCGGTCCTCCGCGGCGGTCGGCGGGGTCGGCGGCGTCGGGCGCTGGCGCGGCGACGACACGATGCTGTTCGGGATGTCGATCGGCTCACCCTCACGACTGAGTTCGGCGACCTCGTCCTCCAGGGCACGGTTTCGCCCTTGTTCTCGCTCGACCGCCGCTTCGAGTTCGTCCGCGTTCGTGCCGTCGAGTGATTCCCCGTTGGCCGAGTCGGGTGGCGCGGTGTCGATGTCCGCTACCGCCTCCTCGAGATCGGTGTTCTGCGTCACTGTTCCCTGCTTGTGGCTCGCGGCGTCGTTCCGTCGATCGGAGTTGTCGTGCTCCGGCTCGACCGCCGTTTCGAGTGGTGAGTCGTCCGAAAGAAGGGCGTCGGTCGCGCCGTTCCCGGCGGCCCCGTCGTAGGAGTCGAGACCGGGCGTCGCGCCCGCGTCGTGGGTGGCCTTCCGCCGGAATCGGACCCGGTCCACCGAGTCGTCCCAGTCCGTGAGCAAGAATCCCTCGCCAGCGTCGAACCCTTGGATCAGGTCGGCGCGCTCGCTCCCGAGCACGTCGCCCGCGATCGAGACGTCGTTCTTCCACGTCAGGCGGTGCCAGACCAGCCAGTCACACTGGGTGATGAAGTCCTTGTCGACCGACGAGGGCCGCTGTGACATCCCGCAGATCCCGAACCCGCGTTTCCGGCCGCGCTTGCCGATCCGCTTCAGGAGCTTCGCGAGATCCGTACCGCCCCCCGACTGGGGGAGGTACTCCTGCATCTCCTCGATCAGGACCAGGAAGGGTTTGCGCTCGCGTTTCTCCTTTCGAAAGAGGTGGGCGACCACGTCGTGGATCAGCCTTTCGGCCTCCTCAGCGTCGAAGTACCCCGAGACGTCGAGGATCACGGGCACGTTCTCGACGAGGGCTGCCTCCGCGATCGACTCCGCATCCTCGGGCCCGATCTCGACATCGCAGAACTCGTCGGCTCCCGCGTGGAGCACCTCGAAGCGCTCCTTCAGCCCATAGTATTCGCCCTCGGTGTCGACGATCAGGAGGTTGAACCCCTCTTCGAGGAGCTGTTCGGCGATCACGCTCGCGGTGTTCGACTTGCCGCTTCCTGATTTCCCAGTGATAAATCCGCGTCCCGTGAGGATCTCGACGGTCGGAAGCGCCCTTCCCTGTTCGGTCACGACGATGCGCCGGTCGTGCTCCTCTCGCACCATTCGTGCGGGGCGATGTGCGCCACCCGGATAAATACCCGTCGTCGGTGGGTCCGACAACCGGGGGCGGATCGCCGCCACCTCAAGGACTTTGCGTGCTACGGCAGAACACACCACGTATGCGAGCCGTTCGCTACCACGAACACGGCGGGCCGGAAGTGCTCCAGGTGGACGAGATCGATCGACCAACGCCCGCGGCGGGGGAGATCCTCGTCGAGATGCGAGCCGCGAGCATCAACGCGGTCGACACGAAGTTCCGGGCGGGAACCTACGGCTCGGTCTCGCTGCCGGCGGTTCCCGGTGGCGACGGGGCGGGCGTCGTCAGCGAGGTCGGGGAGGGCGTCGAGGCGTTCGACGTCGGGGACCGGGTGTTCGCCGGCGGGATGGGCCACGACGAGGGCGGCACGTTCGCTGAGTACGCCGCGATCCCGGCGACGAAGGCGGCCCACCTCCCCGAGAGCGTGTCGTTCGAGGTCGGCGGCGCGATTCCGAACGTCGGTGTGACCGCGTGGCTGGCGCTCGTCGATCGGATCGGACTCCGCCCGACCGAGCGCTGCCTCGTCCACGGCGGGAACGGCGGCGTCGGGCACGCTGCCGTCCAGCTCGGCGCGGCCATGGGCGCGGACGTGATCGCGACCGCCGGATCGGACGAAACCCGCGAGGGGGTCCAGGACCTCGGTGCGGTGGCGGCGTTCGACTACGATAGCGAATCACTCACCGAGGACATCCGCGACGCGACCGACGGCGACGGCGTCGACGCGATCCTCGATCACCGCCTCGACGAGTATCTCGGCCTCGACCTCGCGGTCGCCGGGCAGAACGCTCACATCGTTTCCATTACTGGCGACATCCCGGCGGTCGAGAACGCGCCGATGCAGGACAAACAGCCGATCATCCAGGGAATGGCGATCGCGAACACGCCCGAACGCCGGCCCATGCTCCGGCGGCTTGCCCGCCTCCTCGAACGAGGCGATCTCACCGCGGTGATCGCCGAAACCCGCGACTTCGAGACCGTCGGCGACGCCCATCGAACGGTCTCCGAGGGTGGCTACGTCGGCAAAGTCGTCGTCCAGCCCTGATTCGGTCGCTCGGCTCACTACCCGTCGACCGCCCGTAGCGGTGGAAGACGTCGCGGCGCGATCCGGCGTCGGGGATGATCGGTCCGGAACACCCTGCGATACGACGGTCAGTTCGACTGCAGCGGGCCTCAGATCCGCATCCGGTCGCCGGACGCACGGAGGTCGAGTTCGAACGTCCAGCCACGCCGGTCCTGCTCGATCAGATGGCAGTAGGCGTCCGCCATCGCCCTCGGGGAGATGAGTTCGTCGTCCGAGCGGGGGACGTCGCTCTCGCCGGGGCCGCCGATCGCGCCGTCGACGAGGACGTACGCGACGTGGATTCCCTCTGAGCCGAACCGGTGGACGAGCGACTGGGCGAGACCCCGGAGCGCCGGACCCGCCATGTCCCACGCGAGCAGGTTGCCGAACGCGCGTTTCGCCATCGAGGTCCCGGTGTAGATCACCGTCCCGCCGTCGTTGTCGCGCATATCGCCGATCGCCTCCCTGGCTGCGAGGAACCCACCGCGAAGCACGACCTCGTAGACCGCCTCGAAGTCGTCCTGATCGACCTCGAAGAGGTGGCCCGGGGCTGGAACGCTCGGGTTGTAGACGAGCACGTCGACCGGGCCGAGTCGGTCGCGGACGGCGTGAAAGCCGGCCTCGATCTCCTCGGCGGAACCGAGATCGGTCGGGACCGCGAGCGCGTCGTGACCCGCCTCCTGGAGTTCGGTTTCGAGGCTCGTGAGGTAGTCCGCCGAGCGCGCGAAGAAGGCGACGGCGTAGCCTTCCGATGCCAGACGGCGGACGAGCGTTTCCCCGAACCCGCCACCGACGCCAGCGACGACTGCGGTATGGGCCATGTCGCGTTCCTGTTCGCCGCTCCCGATAACTCCTCGTGTGCGGTCGGCGAGTCAGCCCGTTCGGCGGTGTCGACGTAGCCTGACCGCCGTGAGAGCGGACAGGGCGAACCGTGTCGCAACGAACCCGAAGGGACAAGACGCTGGCGGTCGTTTCAGCGGGTATGTTCGGAGGAGGCGGCGGCGGGATGAACCCCCGGAAGCTGAACCAGATGATGGAACAGATGGGTATCGACATCGAGGAGCTCGATGCCGAGGAGATCGTGATCCGCACCGGCGAGAAGGAACTCGTCTTCGACCAGCCGGACGTCCAGCGGATGGACGCCCAGGGCCAGGCGACCTACACGATCACCGGCGAACCCGAAACGCGCGAGGCCGGCGAGGAGGCGACGCCGCTCGGGGCCGGCGACGAGGGTACGATCGACGCCGGGACTGGCAGCGAGAGCGGTGGGGACGGCATCCCCGAGGAGGACGTGGGAATCGTGGCCCAGCGGACGGGCGCGAGCGAGGACGACGCGCGCGAGGCGTTGGAGGAGACCGACGGCGACCTCGCGGCTGCCGTCTCGCGGCTGGAGTGACCGCCGTTCTGCTGGTCACCGACGACCGCGAGTATCTCCGCGAGCCCGGCGACCGGCTCGAAACCGATCTCGGCGTACTCGACGTGCCGGAAGATGTCGAACCCGGCGAGACCCTCGAAACCCACCTCGGCACCGAGTTCCGGGTCCGCGAACTCCGTGGCCCCGACCTCTTTCACCACTTCGAGCGCACCGGCGCGCCGATGATGCCGCGGGACATCGGCCTCATCGCCGGTCACACCGGCGTCGCGGCCGGCGATCGAGTCCTCGACGCCGGCACTGGAACAGGTGTGCTCGCGGCGTATCTCGCGCGGGCCGGCGCGTCGGTGGTGACCTACGAGCAGGACGCCGAGTTCGCCGACGTGGCGCGCGAGAACATGGCGCTCGCTGGCGTCGGCGGGGCGGAGTCGGAGGATGGAGCCGCGGCGGCCGCCGGGCCAGGCAGCGCCACGGTCCGCACCGGCGACGTGTGCGACGCGCTCGACGATCTCTCGGGGTTCGATCTCGTGACCCTCGACACCGAAGACGCTCCGTCGGTCGTCGAACATGCCGCCGACCTGCTCGTCTCGGGGGGGTTCCTCGCGGTCTATTCGCCGTTCGTGGAGGATTCGCGCGCGGTCGTCGAGAGTGCCCGGGAGGCCGGGCTGGCGGTCGAAACGTACGAGACCATCCAGCGCGAGATGGACTTCGACGAGCGCGGCACCCGTCCCTCGACCGCCGGCGTTGGCCACACGGGGTATCTCGTGTTCGGGCGAAACTAACCGGCCAGTTCTTCGGCGACCTTTGGTTATAAGCCCCCTACCGTCCATGTGGATGATGGGTCATGAGCGAATCAGAAACCGATCCCGAACCCGAGGAGCGACTCGACGAGACGACGACGTGGCCCGAACTCGCCATCGGGCTGTACGACCGGCTGACGGGCCGTGGTGCGGAGATCACCTACGAGTTCGAGGAGATGGAGGTCGCGGTGCCCTCGAAGGCGGGCGAGGACGCCGACCACGCCCACTGGCACGTCGACGGGACGCTCCGGATCACGACGCGCGAGCCGTAGCCGTGGACGCTTCGCGCGCGCTCGCGGCGATCGCCGACGAGGACCTCGCGCCGCTCGACGTACAGGCCGACCTCGCGGCGTCGATCGACGGTCAGGAAGTCACGATCGAGGCCGCGGCTGGCCGGATCCACGTTGCAGTGCCAGCGGTCGCGGTCGGGGCGACGCTGGTGCGGCGCGTGCGCGACGTGTTGCCGGGTGCGGCGCGAGTGCTCGCGGCGGCCGATCTCACTCTCGTCGTGCGGGTGCGCGGGCGGATCGTGGCCGTTCTCGGTGCGGAAGCACAGCCAGGCCGTCTCGGTCGGCGACTCGACGCCCCCGTCCAGGTCAGCGCCGACGGCGCGCTCACGGCGGCGGTCCGCGAGGCGCTGTCGACGCTGTGACGACGGGCGGAGACGCGGGCGGGCTATTCGACGGCCTGAACGAGTTCGAGGAGTTCCTCGCGGTCGGCGGTCGGGTCGACTTCCTGTTCGATGTCGAGCGCCGCGAGCAGGTCGTCGAATCCCCTGGTGGGGTAGGCTCCGCCGGCGATCCGGAAGGCTCCATCGCGAATCCAGACGGCCAGCCACGCCTCGATCGCGAGTTCGCTGTCGTATACACTCGATTCGACGACGTAGCGGGCGGTGTAGTTCGTGAGGCGGGCGCGGTCGCCACCGTCGGTCCGCATCCGTTCGGTGCGGCGGCGGTCGATGGAGTGGAACCCGCGGTCTTCGAGGTCGGCGACGAACGTGCGGCGCGCCTCGGTGGTGACGGTGGGGCGGATCATCGCCGGGCCGACGCCCGGCGCGAGCGGCGGGCGG
>PXSV01000022.1:0-497 GCA_003022685.1 Halobacteriales archaeon SW_9_67_24
AGGCGAGCCGCAAGGCCGCGTGGCTCTTCCAATCCGCCGAGGGCACCGACGACGCCACGATCGAAAGCCTCGCCGGCGGGCTCGATTCGTGGGACGGCGATCTCGAAACGGCTGCCGTCGACGAGAACGAAGCTACCGACGAAGCGGCCACCGACGCTCCGTTTTAGATCGGGTGGCGGTGCGGGGTGGAGCGGAGCGGTCCTGGCGTCTCGACGAGCGAAGCGAGTCGTCCGAAAGACGCTCCGTGTCTTTCGTGATGTCGTCAGAACGCTTTGCGTTCTGACTGCAAGTCGAGCTTCGCTCGACAATGACGAAAATCTCCGATTTTCGAACCACGAGGCTCAGGAGAGTGAATCTCCCCTGGTGGATGAGGGGCGAATGAACGCCGGAGCACGCGCTGCGCGCTCCGAGCTTTCGTTCGCTCCGCTCACGAGAACGGAATGAGCGAGGGCTTCGGCGGTGCTGTGCGGTGCGGTTGCGGAAAGCACTAGCAGTTC
>PXSV01000022.1:545-9330 GCA_003022685.1 Halobacteriales archaeon SW_9_67_24
ACGTTTTTTGTAAAGGGGGTCGAGCGAGCGAAGGGAGCGAGCGCGATCCCCCTGCAGTAAAAAGGTTCAGGCGACGTTATAGCCCTTCTCGCGCAGGAAGTCCTCCACGCGGCCCGTGTGATTGCCCTGGAGTTCGATCGCGTCGTCCTCGATGGTGCCTCCGCAGGCGAACTTCGATTTGAGGTCCGAGGACAGACTGCTCATGTCCACGTCGCGCGGATCGAACCCTTCGATGATCGTTACTTCCTTCCCGTAGCGGCGCTCGTCGATGCGGATCGTGATCTGCTGGGACTCTCTGGCCACGTCTTCGCAGACGCAGAGTTCCTCGGGCAGCCCGCACGTCGAGCAGACTTCCGACATTACACCGGAGACTATGGTATCACCATATTAAATACTGTCGGGACCCGTCGCGGTTCGGAACGGACTCCCGGGCCGTCGGCACTCGGGAGGTCACGACCGCCGGAGGCGACGGAGGAGGGGCGTGCGCTCGCGGACGAGACCGGCGACGAGTTCGGTCGCCTCGTCGCCTTCGGCCCCGGTCGCCGACCCCGCATAGCGGGCGCGTTCGTACAGGTCCCCGACACGTACGGCGCGGTCGTCGGCGTCGATGGCGGCGAGGTACTCCCGGGGCGTCTCGTCGGGTCGCCGCGGGCGGTGGCGCTGTTCGAGCAGGTATTCGAGGCGCTCGAACGCGCGTTCGACCTCCGTGGCGGGCGCATCGTCGGGGTGATAGCGCAGCCAGAGTTCGCGGTAGGTGCGTTCGGCCGCGCCGCTCCGGCGTGCGCCCGCGGCGAGCCCCGCGAGCGCCACGAGACCGAACGCCCACTGCTCGCGCGTCGGCGAGGGGAGCGAAGGTCCCGGGCCCGACGAGTCGCCGCCCGTACCGTTCGCGGCCGAACCGGTCGTCTCCGCTCCCGGGGGGAGCGATACCGTCCCGTTCGCCCCCTCGGCTTCCTCCTCGGCGACGCCTTCGAGGCCACCCTGGACGTTCGCGGCGTCGTCGGGCTCGGAGTCGTTCGTCCCGCCGAACGGCGTCCGAGTCGGTGTCGGCGTCCACTCGCCGCCCTCCGAGGCGTTGGTGTCGATGTCGGTGGCGTTGCCGGCACGGGCGTCTTCGAGCGAGGCGTTCTCGACCGCGGTGCGCGGGCCGCCGGGCGTGGGATCGAACCTGATCCACCCTGCATCGGGGAAGTAGACCTCGACCCACGCGTGGCTGTCGTAGCCCCGGACGACCCACTCCTCTTCGGCGACGCGCTGGCCCTCGGCGTAGCCCGTCACGAACCGTGCCGGGATGTCCTGGGAGCGGAGCATGGTGGCCATCGTGGTAGCGAAGTAGACGCAGTACCCCCGGTCCATCCCGAACAGGAAGGCGTCGGCGATGTTGCCGTCGGGACGGTCGACGTCAAGCGAGTAGTTCTTCGTGCCTTCGAGCCACCGCTCGACGATACGGGCGGTGTCGTAAGGGTTGTCGGCGTTCGCCGTGATCCGCGCGGTCCGGTTGGCGACCCGCTGGGGCGTGCTCTCGGGAAGCGCGGTGTAGCGCTCAGCGAGGCCGTCGGGGTAGTTCCGTCCCGCCGTGCGCAGCGCGTCGGAGGTGGCGATCGGCTGGCGGCTCGTGACCGAGTAGGTGTCGCCCGGTTCGAGCCCGTCCCCGGGCTGGAGTCCGTTCAGATCGGTGACTTTCGCCCCCTCGGCCGCCAGTCCCGCGATGTCGACCGGCTTCCATGCCGCGAGGAGGAGGCCGATGTCGGCCTCGGCCTCGTACGTCTGGTCGATCGTCGTGGCGTTCCCCGGTGGCCCAGCAAGCGAGCCGTCGAGCGGGCGGGTGTCGCCGGTTCGGACCCACCCCTCGCCCGTGTAGCGGTCGTAGGCCGCCGCACGCCAGTAGCTCGCCCGGTCGCTCTCGACGGTGAAGCGGAGTTCGGGCGAGAGCGAGATCGAGCCCTGGATCCCCACCCGGTCGCCGGCCGCGAGCAGGCTCCCCTCGACGGTGCTCCCGCCGCCACCGCCGCTACCGCCCGAGGGGACCAGGGACTCCTCCGCGCCGCTGGGAACGACGCTCACCAGCGGCGCGATCACGATCATCGCCGCGAGCACGATCACGAGCACCTCGGCGTGGCCCGATCGACCTCCATAACTGTCGAGTTCGCCGAACCCGACGACGCCCGCCGCGCCGACGACGCCGGCGAGCACCACGACCGCGCCCGCATCGCCCGTCAGTACGAAGAAGCCGAGCGTCACGCCGCCCACGACCGCCGCGCCGACGTACTGGCGGCGGAGCGCGAAGTACCACGCGAGAAAGGTCGGTGCGGGCGCGATCCCGGCGACCCAGATCCCGGCCTCCGCGATCTGGAGGATCGAGAGCCCCGTGAGGAGCGCGAGCACGTCGGCGCGCACCGCACCGAACGATCGGAGCAGGGCTGCGCCGTTGGGCACCGCGAGGACGTAGCTCCAGAGCCCGACGCCGAGCAGCGCCGCCGCGATCAGGAGCGCCGCCACCGCCGGCAAAAAGCGTGCGAGCAGCGTCGCCGCGACGAAGCTCGCGGCCACGAACAGCACGAGTCGGTTGGTCCCGCCGGCCACGTCGGCCACGTCGAAACAGACGGCGAGGAACGAGGCGATCAGGAGCGCCGCCGCCCCGAGCGCGAGCCCGCGCCGCACTCCCCCGTCGAACCGCGACGATCGCTCCGCCAGCGCGGACCGGACGGTCGTGCTCACGACCTGCGCCCCCCGTCGGCGACCGCACCCGAGGGACGCGCGTCGGCGAGCCGGTCGAACGGCGTTTCGCGGTCGTCGACCGTCACTCGGGTGCCGTCCGCATCGGCCAACACGTGGACGTCGGCGTCGGGGTCGTCGGCCCGGCCGGGGCCGGCGCGCGCGAGCGCGCGCAACACGCGATCGCGCTGTGGATCGCCGCCACCACGTTCGATTCGGCCACCGGGGTAGGTCAGCCCGACAGCGAGCCCCGAATCGAGGAGGTAGGTGGCCACGCTCGCCGCGGCCGACGCCATCCCGTCGTCGTGGCCCGCCGCCGCCTCCGTGACGACGGTGACGCCGGTCGCGTCGGCCTCGCTGTCGAACTCCATCACCACGAGGTCGTCGCGCTTCGCGCTCGACTTCCAGTGCACGTCCCGAAGACTGTCGCCGGGGACGTACTCGCGGAGCTCGTCGAACGCTTCGCGGTCGTCGAACGGGTCGTGGCCGTCGAACGCACCCTCGACCCCAGCGAGCTGGTAGCACTCCGGATAGACGAGCACCGGCGTCCGTTTGGCGTAGGTGAACTCCTTCGTGAACAGCCCGAGAACGTCCGACACCGTGAGCGTGAGCGGTCCCAGTCGGTGTTCGCCACGATCTTCGAGTTCGATGTCGTAGGCGACGGTCGCCGGCAGCGCCCGCTTCGGTGGCGAGAAGTCGCTGCCGAGGTCGTCGTCGATCGTCTCCGCGATGCGGGCGGTCAGCGCGCTCTCGGCGTCGACCTCGATCTCGATGATCGCGTCGAGCGAGCGCTCGCCGAACGCCCCCGCGAGCCAGAACCCGAGGGCGCACAGGCCCGCGAGCACGAGCGCGCGGCGAGTCGGTCTCATTCGACCCGGACCGCCGACAGCGCCGCCTCGATGACGTCTCGGCCCGTCCGATCGGCCCCCGACGCCGGCCGGACCCGGTGGGCGAGCGTCACCGCGGCCTCGCGTTTCACGTCGTCGGGGATCACGTACCCCCGGCCGTCGAGCGCGGCCCGCGCCTGGGCCGCCCGGAGTACGGAGAGCGAACCCCGGGGACTGACGCCGAGTTCGGCACGCTCGCGGGTGTAGTTGGCGAGGCGCGTGACGTACTCCCGGATCGGTCCCTTGACGGTGATCTCGCCAACGGCGGCGCGCGCGCCGCGGAGCTGGTCGAGAGTGGCGACCGGTTCGAGACGTTCGATCGGGTGGGTTCCCACAGTCCTGTCGAGCATCGCCGACTCGGCGTCGGGCTCGGGGTAGCCGAGTTCGAGCCGTTTCATGAACCGGTCGACCTCCGCGACGGGGAGCTCGTACGTTCGGTTCCGCTCGATCGCGTTCTGGGTCGCGATCACGGTGAAGGGCTGTTCGAGCGCGTGAGTGGTGCCGTCGACGGTAACCTGGCTCTCCTCCATCGCTTCGAGGAGTGCGCTCTGAGTCTTGGGGGGCGCACGGTTGATCTCGTCGCCGAGCACGACGTTGGCGAAGATGGGGCCGGGCCGGAACTCGAACTCCCTGGTCTTCTGGTTGAAGACGTTCGTCCCGGTGACGTCGGAGGGAAGCAGATCGGGCGTGAACTGCACCCGGGAAAAGGAGCTCTCGAACGAGCGCGCGATCGCCCGCGCGAGCATGGTCTTGCCGACGCCGGGGACGTCCTCCAGCAGGACGTGGCCGCGGCCCAACATTGCGGTCACGATGTGCTCGATCGCGTCGTGGCTGCCGACGATCACCTGCTCGGTGTTCCCGATGACGGTTCGGGCGAGGTCGCCGACCTCGTCGATCGACGGCCGGTGGGGGGGTTCTGGACGGGTCGTCTCGACTCGGCCGGGCTCTGTGTCGGTGTTCGCATCCGTCATGGATTGGAAGCTGGCGTTGTCTGCGGGCCGGCGACCGGGATCGACCGCCGGACTGCTCTCTCGGCTACTTCTGGGGCCGAACGCTTGTAACCTTACTGTTCGCGTGTAACTGTCACGCACCTGTGATGGGGCTACGGGGGCGAGAGAGCGCCGATCGGGGCCGACGAGGATCGACTCCGGTTCGGCGGGAGTCCGGAAAACCGATATAGCGGGTTCGTCTACCCCACGTTCGATGGGGCTCTCCGACGAGGCGACGGCGCGGCTCGAAGACGTGGTCGCCCTCCAACCGACGAAAAACGCCGAACTCGCCGAGCGATGGGGGATGGACGGCGGCAGCGAGGTCCACCAGTACCTCGAAAGCGAACTCGCCGATCACTACTACCGCGACGAGAACAGCCTGATCCGTGCGACCGCCGACGCCGCGGCACTGGTGGGCGAGGAACCGGAAGAAGACGGCCCGCGAACCGTTCGCGTCCCCGCTCTCCAGCGCCAGGCGTTCGCGGTCGTCGCCGACCACGACGAGCGCGCCGAAAGCGTGGTCTCGGTGCTCCACAAGCTCCGCGATGCCACGTCGGATGTGGGCGATACGGACGGGGCGGACCGGGCGGACGGAGAGGGAGATCACGACGCCGACGACGTGCGCTCGGCGCTCCGCGGTCTCGAACGCCGGGGTATCGTCGAGGTGGTTCAGCGGACGGTGCCGACCTTCCGGCTGGCGGTCGAGCGCGACGCGGTTTCCGTCGAAGCGATCGACGAGGAGTGACTACTCCGGTGCGTCGGGCCGTCGTCGTGCGTGTCGCCGCGCCAGGAGCCGCCTGACGGCGCTGCCTGGCCCGCCCTCGATCGGCCAGCCCGCAGCGCGCCAGTTCGGGGGTTCGGGTTCGAACGCTGGACAGGACCCCGCACACTCGGCCGCGGTCTGACGGCGCTCCTTCGCCGCACACCACGGCAGGACGTCCCGACCCCCGTCGCGCGCGTCGCGGCGCAGTTCGAAATGGCGACAGTCGGGTCGCATCGTATCGACGTACGATCGCCAGCCACGTTCGTACGCGCGCTCGGCGATCGCGAGCCGCTTTTCTCGTTTCCACTCGGGGCTTACATACTCGAAGCGCGCGGCCGATCGATCGTGGGGATCGCCAGTCGGCCGGTCGAGAATACGGGTGCTCGGTTCGTCGACCGCGAGCGTTCGCGGGTGCCATGCGACGCTTGCGTCGTCTCGATTCGAACCCTCGAACGACTCGTCACCGAGAACCAGCACGCCCGCCTCCACGGGGAAATCTTCGAGCAGGACCGGTTCGACGGCTTCGCCGGTGGCGGTGGTGGCGACCCAGACCTCGTCGGCGAGGCCGAGTGCGACGTCGTGTTCGATCTGGCCCGCGAGGGCGCGCGCGGCGCTCGCGGTGAGGTCGGGCTTGTTCTCGATCGCGATCACGCGCTCGATCCAGTCGGGGTAGGCCCACTTCCGGCGGAGTTCGATCCGGTTGCCGCGCTGCCTGGTTTCGACAATTCCGCGGTCGGCGGCACGGTGGACGGCCTCGCGGACGTATCGCCAGGGATAATCGGGTTCGGGGAGCGCGTCACGATACCACGTCCACTCGGCGGGCGCATGCTGGACGACCCCGAGGAGGTCAGAGTCGAGTCGCTTGGAGCCGAATCGGGCGCGTTCGGCGAGCGCGTCGGTATCGGCCTTGACGATCACGGTGTCCCATCGCCGGTGTTTCGTGCCGAGCTGGCGCGCCACGATCGCGGTAGTGTCGGGATCGTGCGCGTCGCCTGGCGGCCAGTTGCGCTCGGCCCACGCGCACACCCGGAGTTCGAAGGCGAACTCGCTCTCGGCGCTCTGGGTCACTGCCAATGTTCCGTCATGTGGTGACTAAGCCGTTCGGTTCCTGTAGCCCATCATTGCCCGATTATTCCGTTTCGTGTCGACTTCACTGCTCTTGTTGTTCGACGAGATCCGGTTTTTCGGGGACTAATCTCGGCACGAATGAGAACCGCAATCCACACGCCTCCCCAGCCGATTCGCTCCGCTCGTTTCACTCGCGTCGCTCATCCCTCGCGCGAGTCGCACGCCTCCGGCGTGCTCCCGCGCGCCGCCGCCTCTGTTAAGACTTCCAATCGACAGGCGGGTGGTCAGTACCCCTCGTCGTCGAGGAAGCGGTGGGCATCCCGGAAAATCTCGCGCGGGCCGTCCTGGGTGATGGTATTGGTTGCCTGATCGTAGTCGCGCCACTGGTGATCGCGGTGTTCGTGCGAAAGCTCGGCGCTGGCCTCCTGTGATTCGGCGATGAACAGGTGGACGGTTTTGTGGATCGTCTCGCCGCCGGCCTGGAACACGTAGCTGTACTCGTCGCGAAAGCCGTTGAGGAGCCGGAAATCGGTGATGCCGGCCTCCTCCTCGACCTCGCGGATCGCGGTCTGTTGGAGTTCTTCGCTCCCTTCGACGCCGCCTTTGGGGAACTCCCAGTCCCCGGGGCGGCTCTTGAGGAGCAGGTACTCGCGGCGGCCCCTCGTATCCCGGAAGAGGATAGCCCCCGCGCTCGTCGCTTCGACTGCCATTGCTCGCCGTACGACCGCGGCGGTTATAGGGATTAGCAAACGACCGTAAGCAGATCAAATTCTTTATATTTCCCGGTCGGTGGGGATTCGCCGGATCACCGCATGAGCTCGCCACCGTTGACGTTCAGCGTCTCACCGGTCACGAACGTCGCGTCGCGCAGATACGCGGCCGCGTCGGCGATCTCCGAGGGCTGGCCGAACCGTTCGAGCGGGATCCGTTGGCGCTCGCGGTCGGCTTCCTCAGGGGAGCGGTCCGCGGTCATGTCGGTTTCGACGTGACCGGGCGCGATGGCGTTGACCCGTATCTCGGGCGCGAAATCCGCCGCATGACTCTTAGTGAGCCCCAACAGTCCGGTCTTCGACGCGGCGTAGTGACACTCCACGGGAGCCCCGGTGTACGCGAGAATCGAGGAGACGTTGGTCACCGAGGGGCCCTCGTCCGGCGTGGCATCCTGGAGGTGCGCCAGCGCGGCCTTCGTCACGTTGAACGCGCCGTTGACGTTGACGTCCATGACGCGATCGAAGTCGGCGGGTGAGAGCGATTCCGTGTAAACGTGCTGATCGACGCCAGCGTTGTTGACGACGTGATCGAGCCCCCCGAACGCCTCGACACCGGTCGCAACGAGATCGGCGGCGGCCTCGGGATCGCTGACGTCGGCTCGAACGGCCCGTCCGTCGCTCGCGGTGTCACGCTCGATGGCGTCGACGACCGACGCGGCTCCTTCGGCGCTGGTCCGGTAGTTGACGACGACGTCGTACCCGTCGGCGGCGAACCGCCGCGCGATCGCCCGCCCGATTCCTCGCGACGATCCGGTGATGAGTGCACTCGACACGATCGGTGATTCGGGGGAGCGTCCGTGAAGATTCGGGTCCACCGGGCCCCGC
This sequence comes from Halobacteriales archaeon SW_9_67_24, assembly GCA_003022685.1. Classification (GTDB taxonomy): domain Archaea; phylum Halobacteriota; class Halobacteria; order Halobacteriales; family Halococcaceae; genus Halococcus. Next base: position 8,563 of record PXSV01000022.1, read on the forward strand.
CGCGGATCGCGCGGAACGCAGCGGCGGCCGGGATGTGGTGAACTTTTAGCCGCCGACCGACGAACGACGAGACACGATCACCATGCCCTTCGTCACGAAACTCAGGCTCACGAGCGGCGACCGGGGCGCGCTCGATCGCGTTGTCGACGACATCAAATCGAGCGCCGCGCGCAAGGGCGTGGAGTTCAACGGTCCGCATCCCGATCCCCCCGCCGAGCGCCGCGTTCCCCAGTCGAAACACCTCTCGGCGGACGGCGGGCGCTTCGAGGACTGGACGTACACCGTCTACGCCCGCTCGATCGAGATCGTCGGTCACGACGAATTCGCCCGATCGGTTGCGAGCGGGTTCCCCGACGGGATCCACGCTGAGGTCGAGATCGATCGGGTCCGGTCGGCGGGCTCTGGCTGACGAACGCGCACCGGCGAACCGGACGAAACGACGACGGTTCAAAGGACGTCGCGATCTCGAAAGTAGAGCAGGCCGGCGATCGGGGCGAGGAGCGTCCACGCGAGCAGGACGACCGCGGCGAACCAGTGGGAGGTCGCGATCGTGTTCACCGTCGTCTCGCCCGCCGAGACGGGACCAAAGCGCCCGCCAGGCGTCGAGATAAGCGGGTGGCCGTACTCGAACTCCTCGAACAGCGTCGTGAGCTTCACGTAGGCGTTGATCGGGTTGGTCCGACCGACCCAGAAGAACCATTCCGGGCGGGGGTACGGGTCATCGAGGCCCTGGAGGCCGAGGAGCTGGATCGCGGGCCATCCCACCCG
>PXSV01000023.1:0-12152 GCA_003022685.1 Halobacteriales archaeon SW_9_67_24
GTCCTCGTCGTGGATGGTCTCGAAGTGGTCTGCACTGATGGGCATACCGCATCGTTTGTACTGGATTGTATTGAATGTATTGCCCGGTTGGAAGACAAACGTCACTCTTCGACGGCCGCAGAGGCTGAGAGCGGATCAGAACGATCAGCCGTTTTCCCCGAGGTTGGATTTCACCGTTGTGAGCGCTTTTTCGCTTCTCTCGTCGATCTCGTCCGAGCGCTTTTCGATCCCCGTGATGTCGTTCGCGTCCGCCATCATCCCCAGGTTGCTCTGCACAGTGACGATCGATGCCTGGAGGGCCGCATGTGCGAGAAACGCCCCCGTTCCCGCGTCGGTGAGGGCGTTGCGGTTCCCCTTCGCGGTCACCACCTTTGCGTGTTCGAGGACATCGAGACACACCTCGGCTATCTCGAGCGGAACCTCGGCGGTGCGGCGTGATTTCTCTCGAAGCAGCTCGGCCCGATCCTCGCCGTTCGGCGTTTCGAACGCGGCCTGCAACTCGTCGACGGCCGCCGAGTCCTCGTCCGCGAGTTCCAACAGCCGGCCCCGGCGTGCGCCGAGTTCGTCACGAATCTCGGTTAGTTCGGCTCGAACGTCGGCGTAGTCGTCCTTCTCGATCGTATGGATGCACACCATCTCACAGAGCGCCGCGCCGAATGCACCGCCGACGGCAGCGACCGCACCGCCGCTTGGCGTCACGACGTTTGCCGCGACGTCATCGAGAAACTCGTCGATCGTTCGGTCGGCAAAGCTCATGTTCGACCTCCCGGCGGTGGAGAGACAAATATCTGACCCGGTCGGCTGGTTTTCGCCCGGCGTATCGAGATCCTCACCGAAGCTGAGGCGGACCTCCCGCCGGTCGAGGCGCTCGTGGAAATCGAGGGAGCCGAGGACGACCGTCGCGCGAAACGACGATCGGGCGAACGTTTTAGCCGCTGGACGGACGAACCGTCGTATGGTCGGACTGTCGCCGCTCATCCAGGTCGGGGCGCTGGCGAACGCGGCCATCGCGGCCCTGGTAGTGGGTGTTGTGGCCGTTCTCGGTTACCGACGACTTGCGGGGACCGACGACGCCGACACGACGGCGCGGTCGAGCGAGTCGACCGCGGGGCCGCCGCTCGAATCGTGGCGTTCGGTCTACGACGTCGACAAGGCCGACGCCGACCGCGAGATGAGCGCCGTCCAGAAGCAAGCGAGCGATCTCGCGGAGGCCGACAACGAGGCGCGACGGCGACGCTGACCCGTCGAGCAGCGACCACGGCGGGCAGTTCGATTCGTGGCTGGGGCCGCCGGCGCGTATCTGCAAACCTTTTAGCGTCGCCCGCGAAGCCCGCTTATGAGCCAGCAACCGAACGTCCTGCTGCTCGGGCCACCGGGTGCAGGCAAGGGTACCCAGAGCGCGAACATCGCCGACGAGTACGACGTTCCCCACGTCACGACCGGTGACGCGCTCCGGGCGAACAAGGACATGCAGACTGAGCACGGCACCCCGCGATCGTTCATGGAGGCGGGCGAGCTCGTTCCCGATCCCGTGGTAAACGAGATCGTGGCCGAGGCGCTCGGCGACGGCGAAGGGTACGTGCTCGACGGCTACCCCCGCAACGAGGAGCAGGTCGCCTATCTCGCCGACATCACCACCCTCGATGTCGTCTGCCTGCTCTCGGTGAGCGAATCCGAGTTGGTCGATCGCCTGACCGGCCGGCGGGTCTGTACGGAGTGCGGCGCGAACTACCACGTCGAGTTCGATCAGCCCGATGAGGAGGGCGTCTGTGACGAGTGTGGTGGCGAGTTGATCCAGCGCGACGACGATACCGAGGACACCGTGCGCGAGCGCCTCCGGGTCTACCACGAGACAACCGAACCCGTGGTCGAGCACTACCGCGAGGCCGGCGTGCTCCAGGAGATCGACGGCGAGCAGTCCCCGAGTGCGGTGTGGGACACCCTCCGGGCGACGATCGACGAGACGATCTGACGCCCCGAGGTACCGCCGTCTCGATCGTCGTGCGGGCGACACCCGCACCGATTCGGGACCGATCTCCCGAGCGGACGAACTAAAAGGTTGATTAGCGTCCGCTCCGAAGGGGTCTGCAATGGCGCGGACAGCCGACAAAGTGCGCTCGCTGATCGCCGAGGACAGCGCGTTCGAGGACGCGCTCTCGGTGGTGCTCTCGCGGGCCGGTCACGCATCCCCCGACGAGGAGGCAACCCCCGACGGCGGCACGCAGCCACACACCGTGACGTGGGGCGACGTCAGCGACGACCTCACGAGCGGCCAGTGGGGTCGGCTGATCGAGAGCGGGATCCTCAGGGACGCCGACGGCAGCGGGTTCGCGGTGAACGACCCCGAAGGGGTGCGCGAGGCGCTCGGCGACGACGCGGTCGAGACGGACGACGGCGACGACGACGAATCGAACTGGTCGACCTACGACAAGCTCGCGGGCCTCGGCGCGCTCGCGTTCTTCCCGGCGTACTGGTTCGACCCCCTCCGGAACGTGGTCGGCGAGACCGTCGACCTCTTTTTCGGTCCGCTCGACGCAGTCCTCCCCTTTTATGCGGTCGTGATCGTGCTCTCGGTTCTCACGGGGCTGTACTCCACCCTGCTCCAGGCGAACCTGATGAACACCGAGAAGATGAGCGAGGTCCAGGCAAAGATGAGCGACATTCAGGACCGCCGGAAGGAAGCCAAAGAGCGCGGCGACGACGCCGCCCTCGAACGCATTCAGGAGGAGCAGATGGACGCGATGGGCGACCAGCTCGGGATGTTCAAAGAGCAGTTCCGGCCGATGGTCTGGATCATGCTGCTCACCATCCCGGCCTTCGTCTGGATGTACTGGATGATCGGCGTTCGCGGTGGGGGTGCCACACACGTCGACGCCGGTGAGGGGACGATCGTACTGCCGATATTCGGCGCGATGGAGTGGAAAGAGCAGGTCGGAGGGTTCGTCTGGATTTGGTTGGTCTGGTACTTCCTCTGCTCCACGGCCTTCCGGCTGATCATCCAGAAAACACTCAATATTCGGACCACGCCCGGGTCGTAGTTCTCTCACTCCGCCCGACGAGCACGACGAGCGGGAGACACAACCGATTTGTACCGCGCCGGACCCAGATGAGACATGTTTGTCCCCCTTTCGGGGCCGGCCGGCGGCGGCACGTCCACAACTGCCGCCGACCTCGCCGAGGCGCTCGGCTACGAACATGTGAGCGGCGGCGACGTCTTCCGGTCGATGGCCGACGAGCGCGGGCTCACGCCCCTCGAACTCAACCGGCTCGCCGAGGACGACGACGAGATCGACCGCGCGCTCGACCGCCGCCAGCGCGAGATCGCCGCCGACCGTGACGACGTGGTGCTCGAATCCAGGCTCGCTGGCTGGATGGCGGGCGAGCACGCCGACCTCCGGCTCTGGCTCGACGCTCCCCTCGACGTTCGCGCCGCGAGGATCGCCGACCGCGAGGACAAACCCACGGACCTCGCCCGCGAGGAGACCGAAGCCCGCGAGCAGAGCGAAGCCCGGCGCTACCGGGAATATTACGACATCGATATCGAGGACCGCTCGATCTACGATCTCGCGGTGAGCACCGCGCGGTGGGGGCCCGAAACCGTCCTCGATCTCCTCCGCGAGGCGTGTGAGCGCTACGACCCCGCGACCGACGAGGGCGGGGTCGTCGCCGACGCCGATTACGACCGGTGATGCGCAGTCCACCGGACGAGCGCTCCCCCGACGACCGCCCCGCGTTCGGCGTCGTGAACCTCGACAAACCGCCCGGCCCTTCCGCCCACCAGGTCACGGGCTGGGTCCGCGATCTCGTCGGGGTCGACCGCGCGGCCCACGCCGGCACGCTCGATCCGAAAGTGACGGGCTGTCTGCCGATCCTGCTCGGCGACGCGACCCGGCTCGCCCAGGTCTTCCTCGAAGGCGCGAAGGAGTACGTGGCGGTCCTCGAACTCCACGGCCCCGCGCCCGACGATCTCGACGCCGTGCTCGCGGCGTTCGAGGGGGCGATCCATCAGAAACCACCGAAAAAGAGCGCGGTCGCGCGGCGGCTGCGGGTCCGGACGATCCACGCGCTCGACGTGCTCGACGTCGAGGAGCGTCGCGTGCTCTGCCGGATCCGGTGTGAGAGCGGAACCTACGTCAGGAAGCTGTGTCACGACCTCGGTCTCGCGCTCGGGACGGGCGCGCATATGGGCGACCTCCGGCGAGTAGGAACGGAGCCGTTCGACGACACCGATCTCGTGAGCCTCCACGACCTCACGGACGCGCTCGCGTTCGCCGAGGACGGCGACACCGCTCCGCTCGCCGACGCCGTGCAACCGGCCGAGCGCGCGCTCGTGCATCTCCCGCGGGTGACGATCGCGCCGAGCGCTGCCCGCGAGGTGGCGGAGGGTGCGCCGGTGTACGCACCAGGCGTGCTCTCGATCGAGGGCACGTCGGCGGCGAACGACGAACCGCTGGTGGCGTGTTACACGCCCGACGGGGCCGCGGTCTGTCTCGGCCGGCTCGTGGGCGAGGTCGACGCCGAACGCGGAACGGTCGTCGACCTCGAACGCGTCCTGATCTAACCGTCGGCCCGCGCGAGATCGGCCTCGCCCATGTTCTCGATGTCGATCCCGCCGGTGAGTTCGGTGTAGGGGTACGGCATGTCGATCCCCTCGGCGTCGAAGTGCTCCTTGACCCCCTGGACCCACGTCGAGACGGCGTTGACGTACTTCCCGCGGGAGGGGTCGGCGATGTGGGCGCGGGCGGTGAGGTTGACCGAGGAGCCGCCGAGTTCGGTCAGGATCACGTCGGGTTCGGGTTCGGCTTCGAACCGATCGACGGTCGCGGCCTCCTCGACGATGATCTCCTTTGCCTGCTCGATGTCGTCCTCGTAGCCGATGCCGAAGGTGAAGGGCACTCTGAGCTCGTCGTTCGCCACCGGGTTCGTCACCGCGTTGTCCGCGAGCTCGGAGTTGGGGACCGTGATGAGCTCGTTGTCGAACGTTTCGAGCTTCGTCACCCGGAGCTCGATCTCCCGGACGACGCCGGTCGTGTCGTTCCACTCGATCCAGTCGCCGACCTCGAAGGGTTCGTCCCGGGAGATGAACACGCCCGCGACGAAGTTGCCGATGAGGTCCTGGGCAGCGAAGCCGAGCGCGAGCGAGAGCGCCCCCAACAGCGTCGCGAAGGCCGCGAGCACGGTCCCGAAGCCGGCGATCGTCGCGGCGAGTCCGAGCGCCGCGAACAGCGCGATCACCCCGGCGATGCTGGAGCCGAGGTCGACGACCATCCCGTCGAACCCGCGGGCGCTGAGCGCACCCTCGGTGAGCCGGACGAGCGCTGCGCGCGCGCTGTAGTATATGAGGACGAACGCGACGACGAACAGCACGACCGTCGCGGCGACGTCGACCAACGCCGGGCCGTACCGATCGATGACCCCATCCGGACTCGTCGGTATTCCCTGCTGGAGCACTGTCGCTGGCATCGTTTTCATCCGGCCCCGCCCGCTTATGAAACTGTTGTCCACCGGCAAACCCTACCGCGCCGACGCCGATCCGGACCACGGAAACGAAGGGCTTAATCCCGGCAGTGGCATCGTTGGGGACGCGGGACCGTGGGGTAGCTTGGTATCCTCGGCGCATGGGGTGCGTCGGACTCGAGTTCGAATCTCGACGGTCCCACTCCACCGCTTTCCTCGAACCGCCGGCCGGCAGGTCATCACACCATCTCTCACGCGATGGACGCTCGTGACATTTCCATTGTTCTGCTGGTGGACTGTTTTCCGTAGGACGGGCGGACTGATGGACAACTCCGGTCAACGCCGATCCGTTGTGCGCTATCGCCCGCCGGCGGTATGACGCGCACACGGTCGCAAATACGATCGACCCTTGGGACCGGCCGTGTCGGTGGTTCGATTAGGCCCCAACCCGATCCCGGAGAAACGGGTCGCATGGAAATGTTTATCGGGCGCTAGTATGAGGTGTGTTGCATGAACCGAACTGCGAGTGACACGGTATCGATTCCGACGGACAACGCCCGATCGGATACTGCTGCGCCCACCCGTGGGAGCGGGCGATGACGGCCCGTTCCCGGTCGGCGGCAGTCCTCGTCACGGTCTTGGTCGTGCTGAGCACCGTCGTCGCCGGTGGCGTCGTCGGTGCACAGAGCGACGCAGGCGGCGCGAACGGGACGAACGCCACGGCCGAGACGGGTGTCGAGCTCCCGCCGGCCGACGACGTCTACGTCGAGGACGACGGTGATGCCGTCCTCGCCTACGAGGAGGCGGCGAACGGAACGCAGGCGAACTACGGCCTGAACGTCAGCGAGGGCCTGTTCCACGCGCTCGTCGCGAGTGATGTCGAGGGCTCGAACGACCTCGCGGCCAACGTCACGGCGGTCATGACCGGCAAGAACGTCACCGGCAACGGGATGCTGGGAATGGCCCGTCCCGAGGCGCTCTCGAACCTCTCGATGAACGTGACCGGCGTGCGGACCGATGAGAACGCGCGCTCGGACGTCTCCGCCGCGGCGACCGTCACCGGCGCGAACATCGCCCGTTCGGTGCCCATCGAGCGCGCGGGCGTCGTCGGCAACGTCACGACCACGGGCTCGACGTTCGACGCCGACCTCGCGGCGAGCGCCCAGTTGACTCAACCGCTGGGTCAGCCCCAACACCAGTCGTACCACATCACCGAGGGCAACGGCACGTACACGCTGAACGTCTCCCAGGAGCGGCCGGTTCTCGGGGCCACCGCGTCACAGTGGGAAACCCGCGAACAAGCCAAGCGGACGCTACAGTCACAGTACGTCGCGCTCGCCGAGTCGATGAACGGCTCGGCCGACCTCACGATCGACTCGTACTCGTTCACGCGGAGTGAGAGCGGTCGCTCGAAGCTCGACATCGACTACTCGGTCACCTACCAGGGAATCGAACGCGCCGTCGCCGACCGGCTGACGTCGTCGCTGACGTCGGCCGAGGACGTCGATCTCAACCGCTCGGAGGTACGCAGCGTCTCCAAACGGCTCCGGAACCTCACGGTGAAGGAGCTCTCGGTCCGGTACGACCAGCGTCAGGGGTCGATCGAGGCCGGAATGAGCGCCGACCTCGACAACTACGATGGAGCCGTGCTCGCGGCGCTCGACATCGCTGAAGCGACCGACATGCAAGCGCTCAACGCGGGCGCCATGGCGGGAATGAACACGGCCGGCGTCGGTTCGATGCCCGCGAGCGCGGAGACGCCACCGGCGGCCACGTCGAACGTGACGCCCTCGAACGCGGCGGCCACGAGCGCGGCGTCGTCCAATCAGGGTATCGAACGTCTCCGCAAGCAGTTCGCGGCCCAGCAGGCTGCGAACCTCACCCGGACGAGCACGTTCACCGCGAACGTCACGAGGAACTCCCCGCAGGCGCTCAGCGTCGACCTCGACTCGCAGTCCCGGACCGAGAACTGGGGGGCGTACGTCGACGAACTGGAGGACCGCGACATCGAGACCAGCGATATCGAATACGAGCTGCACGCCGCCACCGAGGGTGAACGCGTCAACGTCACCGCCGCGGTCTCGGTCTCGGGCGAGAACCTCCTCGAACAGGCGACGAACCGGATGCTCAACAGCAGCACCGGTCCACAGGCGGGCCAGACTCGCGAGTACGTCACGGCGTTCCGCGAGGCGGGCTTCCGGAAGGCCCAGATGGACCTCTCGGTCGAGGACGGCCGAATGCAACTGGAGACCGGCGCGGCCTTCGAGAACATGACGGCGCTGCGCGACGCGCTCGTCACTCTGGAGGGCGGCCAGTCCATTGAAAGCGTCGTCGGCCGGACCGACAACGGCACCACGACCTCATACGTGCGGGTCGAGGATGCCGTCGCCGAGAACGCCTCGGAATCGGCGGTTCGCGAACTCGGGTACGTGGGTGGGGACACGTCGGTTCACCTCCCGAACACGTGGAACCGGACGATGCCGTCGGCGAACGCCAGCGAGGCCAACGAGTATCTCGGTCTGACGGGCGCGACCTCCGGACTGACCGGCCCCGGCTTCGGGATCGGCGTCGCGGTGATCGCGCTGCTGGCTGCCGCGCTCGTCGCCGCCAGGCGGCAGCAGTAGACGACCCCACTTTTTGCTACCCTCAGTCGTTCGCTTTGCTCACCCCTTCGCGGGCAAAACCCCGGCCAAAAGCCTCGCCGTCGTTCGAAAGACGCTTCGCGTCTTTCGTGATCTCGAAGTGCCTTCGGCACTTCGATGACTCGTCGGAGCGTCTTCGACGCTCCGAGATGACGAAACGGCTTTGCCGTTTCGAACCACCCCCGACGGTCGGGCCTCGGCCCGCTCGCTCACTTTGTTCGCTCACGGTGAAACGCCCCGCGAAGCGCGGCGTATGCCCTACGCCAGGGGCGTCCGCTCGACGACCGTGCCGTCGGCGGTCGGGTACTGCTCGACGATCTCGCCTTCCCCGATGTCGCCCTCTTCTATCATCTCCTCGGCGAGCCACCACGCGAGTTCGACGTGATCGGTCTTCTCGGTGTAGAACTCCTCGGGAACCCCGAGTTCGGCGAGGCGCGCGGCGGGCTCCCAGATCTTGCCGTAGACGAGCGTGCCGTCATCGGTCACGTCGTCGAACTCTCCCCGCCGTACGACCCTCGCCATTCGCTTCAGTCGGTTGCGGTGCTGGGCGGCGTCCTTGAACACGCTGGTGCAGTAGTAGACCTGCTCGTGGTCGCCCATCGCGTCGAGCACGTCGTGGCTGCCCTCGACCGCGCTCATGTGGCCCTCCCGGAGCTCGAAGCCCGCCTCCTGCATCCGTTTCGCGTTGCCGTCGGACATCTCGAACTCGTTGATGTTGCAGAAGTCCGCCGCGCCTTCGTCGAGGAAGTCGAGGAACTCGGTTTCGGCCCGGATGCCGGGGATCTCAAACGCCGGCGTCAGTCCCGCCTCGCGGGCGACGTAGAGGATCTCCTCCCACTCGGTCCCGTGCATGTCACCCCACAGCTCGTAGGGCGGATGAAAGCGGATTTCGTCGAGGCTCGCCTCGGCGAGCCACCACGCGAGTTCGACGTGATCGGTCTTCTCGGTGTAGAACTCCTCGGGAACCCCGAGTTCGGCGAGACGCGCGGCGGGTTCCCAGATCTTGCCGTAGACCACGTCGCTGTCCTCGTCGACCCGGCGCTCGTTGGCGTACACGTCGGTGACGTTCTTTCTGTTCTCGCCGAGCGGACAGTAAAAGCAGTCGCGCTGGTCGCAGTAACCGTAGACGAACAGCACCATCTTGCCGCCCTTGGCGCACTGTTCACAGCCCTTCGAGATCATTCGTCGCCTCGTACAGTTCCCACCGGCAAAAGCGGACCGGAACGTGCCGCCAGGGACGTGTCACGCCCTGCCGCACGTTTTGTCGGTGCCACCGTGGCCGACGGCGGTGCCGCAGCGACGGGTTGCCGAGAGCCGACGCCGCACCGGTCGCCGATCCCCGAGACACGCTTTCGGCGCGGATCGCATGCCGGACGGATCACCGCTCGAACACGAGCGCGTAGTGATACGGCGGGAGGGCGATCCGCCGTGACATGCTCCAGTCGGCCGCGTCGAGCACCGCCGTCTCGGTCGCTTCGGGGGACATCCGGCGTTCCGTCGGTGGGCCCCGGGGTTCGCCCGCCACGATAGTGGTTTCGCGGGGGCGGGCCGCCCAGTTGACGACGACGAAGTCCCCGTTCGGCTCCAGCACCGCGAAGGCCTCGCGAACGAACTCGGCCACGTCCTCGACCCCGTGGAACGTGTTTGCGATCAGGGCGGTGTCGACGGCAGTCGGGAGATGCGCCGAGAGGTCGCGCGCGTCGCCGTGGATCGGGACGACGTTGTGGATCGCCTCTCGCTCGGCGATATTCGTGAGTTCGTCGAGCAGCGCCTCGTCCAGATCCAGTGCGTAGACCGGCGCGGGGTCGGTGATCCGGGCCGCGGGAAGCGCAAAGTAGCCGTTGCCGCAGCCGATCGCCACGAGGCTCGCGTCGAACGAGACGCCGAGTCGCTGCAGCGTCGCACCTGGCGTCGGCCACAGCTGTCCCCACCAGCCCCAGTCCGGCTGTCGGGTGTTCCGAAACCGGTCCATGGTTCGACGGTTCGCGATCAAGCGGGTTGTACTGTCGGTCTGCCGTCGTCGCGTTGTGGCTCGTACGAAACTCGGCGATGTCGACACACTCCTTCGGCAGGTGGGACTCGTCGGCGAGAAGGGTCGTGAACTCGTTCGTGGACGCCCCCGGTCACAGCCCGCGACGCGTCGATCGACGACGGAAGTCCGGAAACACCGGGACCGAGCGTGGGGCCTCCCAAAGGCAGATAAGCGACAGCCGCGAACTCTCGTACGATGCTGCTCGTGCTGTGTGTCGACCTCGACGACGACCTCGGCCGGAAGGCCGGCGTCGAGACACCCGTCGTCGGTCGCGAGGCGGTCGAGCGCGCGGCGGTCGCGCTCGCCACCACGGACCCGGAGGACTCGGACTCCAACGTCCTGTTCGAGGGGCTCCACATCCACGACGACATCGCCGACGAGCGGATCGATGTCGCGGCGGTCGCGGGCGTCGAGAGCGGCGGCGTCGCCGCCAACCGCCGCGTCGGCGAGGAGGTCGACACGATCCTTGCGGGGCTCGCCACCGGCGAGGACGTCCGCGCGCTGGTGGTCACCGACGGCGCGCAGGACGAGTCGGTGCTGCCGGTGATCCGGTCGCGGCTGCCGGTCGATGGGGTGCGTCGGGTGGTCGTTCGCCAGGCCCAGAATTTGGAGTCGATCTACTACACGATGAAGCAGGTGCTCGACGATCCCGAAACTCGGGGGACGATCCTCGTCCCGCTCGGCATTCTCCTGCTGATCTACCCGCTCGTGGCGCTCGCCGATCTGTTCGGCGTCCCCGGCGCGGCGGTGATCGGATTCATCTCGGCGCTGCTGGGGTTGTACGTCCTCTTTCGTGGGCTCGGCCTCGAACGCGCGGTCGACGAGTCGGTCGCGCGCGCACGGAACGGGCTGTACGCCGGCCGGGTCATGCTCATCACGTCGGTCGTCGCGCTCGCGCTGTTGGCCATCGGCGGCGTGAGCGGCGTCAGAGCGCTCGACGCCGCTGCGGCCGGCGGGACGCTGCCGCCGGTCGACGCCGCCGCGGCGTTCGTCGTCGGTGCGGTGCCGTGGGCCGCCGCGGCGGGGGTCACCAGCAGCGTCGGCCGCATCACGGACACCTACCTCGCCGAGCGGTTCCGGTGGCGCTATCTCAACGCCCCTTTCTACGTGCTCGCGATCGCCGCCGTCCTCCACGGCGTCGGGGCGTTCCTCCTCGGCGACGTCGGGCTGTCGTACATGGCGGTCGCGCTCACCGCCGGGACGCTGCTCGGCCTCGTGAGCACGCTCGCCTTCGCCATCGCCGAGTCGCGCTCGCCGAGCGTGCCGGAGCCTGCCTAAGCCCCACTTTTTTAACACGGGGTCCTCCCTCGTTCGCTTCGCTCATTCGGTCGAACCCCGTCGAAAAACCTGTCTTGCCGAGCGTAGCGAGGTCATTCGAAACGGCTTCTTGGCGCGGTGGTTCGGAAGACGCTTCGCGTCTTCCGTCATCACGAGACGGCTTCGCCGTCTCGAACGACTTCGCCGCGCAACGGTTCGAGGCGCGTAGCGCCTCGCTATCGCCGTTTCGTGATGTCGTCAGAACGTGAGACGTTCTGACTGCAAGTCGAGCTTCGCTCGACAATGACGAAAATCTTCGATTTTCGAATCACAAGCCCGCCCGCACAGCATCGCCCGAGCCCTCGCTCATTCCGTTCGCTCGCCCTCGATCCGCCAGGAACCGCACCTGTCACCGCACCGTCACCGCTGAAGCCCTCGGTCGCTTTGCTCCCTCGCCCTTCATAAAAGCGGGCCAAGCGCGGATACCACGGCCTTTAGGCCGTGGAGGAGCGCGCCACTCTGTTCGGATACGATACAACTGCCATGTCGCTCGGTGTCGGCTGTCTGACTCCCGAGTGGTACATCAACCTTTTTAACCATGTGGCGTGTTGTGACGTGTATGGAGGTCCGCCGCACCGTCCCCATCAAACTCGACGTGGGCGACAGCGACGCGGACCTTCTGTTCGAGACGATTCGGCAGTTCCTCGACGCCGCGAACTACGTCGTGGACGCCGCTTGCGACGGCGAGTGGGTCGAAACCCGCA
>PXSV01000023.1:12270-32560 GCA_003022685.1 Halobacteriales archaeon SW_9_67_24
CGAAATGGTCGAAGGGAGAGTACGCTTCGCTCCCGACGTTCACCACGCCGTTCGTGGAATACAATCGGCGCACCGCGACATTCAACGAGGACTCGGCTTCGCTGGCGACTGTTGGGGGACGCATCACCGCCGAGTATGTGTTGCCCGACGAAGCCCGCGACACGCCCCACTCGCGCTATCTGTTGAATGACGATTACGAGACGACCGGCGCGACGCTCCACTACCGCAATGGCGAGTTCTTCCTCCACGTCCGAACAAAGGCGGACGTGAACGACCCCGAACCCGTTGAGAACGGAACGGTTCTCGGCGTTGACCTCGGGATCGAAAACCTCGCCGTCACTTCGACGGGGATGTTCTGGAGTGCGGATGAACTCAACCATTGGCGAACCGAGTACGTCGAACGGCGTCGGTCATTGCAGGAGTGCGGCACGCGGTGGGCACACGAGAACGTCCAGTCTGTCGGGCAGAAAGAGACGGGACGATTCGAGCAGTATCTTCACCGCGTGGCGAACGGACTCGTCACCGAAGCGGTCGAACACGGTTGTTCGCATATCGCCTTTGAGCGACTGACGGACATCCGCGAGCGAATGCCGCGAACGCGGAAGTTTCACGAATGGGCGTTCGACCGCCTGTTCGGGTACGTCTCGTACAAGGCCGAAGCGCGTGGTATCTCGGTCGAACAGGTGAACCCACAGTACACGAGCCAACGATGCTCGACGTGTGGATTCACCGTCCGCGAGAACCGCCCGTCGCAAGACACCTTTTGCTGCCAATCCTGTGGCTATGAGAACCATGCCGATTACAACGCGGCGAAGAACATCGGCCTGAAACTCCTTCGGAGCCAAACTGGAACCGAGGGAGGCGCACCCGTAGGCGTGCGCCTGAACAGCGGGATGCTGAACACGAGCGGGGTTACATCCGCACCGAGCGAATCGGTCAGAGTGGGAGTCCACGCTGAATGCCACGGCCTTTAGGCCGTGGTAGCTTACCCATCAGGACTGCTGCTCCGCGGCCGCACAGCCGCCGCAACCGCCAGCCGCGGACGCCGGCCGCTCATCGCTCCCGGACGACGACGAACTCCGCGAGATCCCGAAGGTACTCCTCGGCGTGGTCGTCGTCGATCGCGACCGAATCGAGCGCCGCGAGCGCGTCGTCGGCCGTCCGGCGCGCGAGATCGTTCGCCTCCTCGGGCGCGAGATCGGTAACCTCGACGAGCGAGGGGCGATCCATCTCGCTGTCCTGGCCAGTGGGCTTGCCGAGGTCGTCGGCGTTGGCGGTCGCGTCGAGCACGTCGTCGCGGATCTGGAAGGCGACGCCGACATCCTCGGCGTACGCCCCGAATGCCTCCACGGTGGCGTCGTCGGCGTCGGCCGCGACCGCTCCCAGCTGGGCCGCCGCGCGAAACAGCGCCCCCGTCTTCCGGCGGGCGAGTTCCATGTACTCAGCCTGGGTACTCGGGTACGCGACGAGTTCGGTCGCCTCGCCCTCGCCGAGCTCGACCATCGCCTCGCTCACGACCTCCATCGCGCGCTCGTCGGCCGCAAAGAGCGCGAACGCCTCGCCGAGCAGCCCGTCCGAAGCGATCAGCGCCGACCCGTGACCGAACGCCGCCCACGCGCTGTCGGTCCCTCGGCGGACGTCCGAGTCGTCGATGACGTCGTCGACCACGAGCGAGGCGTTGTGAACCAACTCGATCCCGACCGCGAAATCGACCGCCGCGCTCGCCGCCCCGCCGGCGGCCTCGCAGGCCAGGACGGTGACCATCGGCCGGACACGTTTTCCCCCAGAAAGCGCAACGTGTTCGAGCTGGGCAGCGAGGTCGTCGGGCTCGGACGCCGCGCAGACGGCTTCGAGGCGCTCCTCGACCATCGCCCGTCGGCGTTCGAGATACTCCATTACCGGACCTTGGACCCGGCGTGAATGTACGTGACGATCCACGGCGACCCCGTTTCTCCCGGAACGCCGACTCCACGATCGACGAGGGTTTAACAGCGATCGGGTCCCTACACGAGGGCATGGCACAGCGAACCGCCCGCATCGTGACGGACGAGGCCGTGATGGGCGGCGAGCCCCGCATCGAAGGCCACCGCATCAGCGTCCGCCAAGTTGCCGACTGGGTCGAGAAGGGCGACCTCTCGGCGAAAACCGTCGCGGACCGCTACGACCTCGACATCGCGGACGTCTACCGCGCGCTGACGTACTACCACGAGCACCCCGGTGAGATGGCTGAAGTCAGGCGTCGCCGCGCGGAACGGGAAGCGCGCGCCCGGAAACGAGCAGCGGTGACGCCGGAGGACTTCGAGAACGCATCGTCGTCCGAAATCGACGAACCGGAATGACCTATCGCGTTCTCTGTGACGAGAACGTCGACCCACAGACGGTTCAGTACCTCGAACGCGACGGTCACGACGACACACGTCCTCACCGCACTACGCCCGAGCGTCGGCGACACAACCATTGCAGAGTACGCGAAAGAAAACACGCGGCTTGTCCTCACAAACGATGACGATTTCCTTGATGCCGACGCGTTTCCGGATGTGACCGTTCTCTACGTTCCGGATGACACCCTTCCGGCTCACGATCTCGCGTCGATGGTCGCCGTGATCGCGTCGTACTGTCCCGAACAGGACGACCTACCGCGCGAGTCGTTTCTCACCGAGGCACTGCTGTAGGCGGCTCAGACCTCGGGTGGCTCGCCGCCGAATTCCTCGATCAGCGCGGGCACCACCTCGAAGAGGTCGTCGACGATACCGTAGTCCGCGAGGTCGTAGATCGGGGCGTTCGAGTCGGTGTTGATCGCCACGATCGTCTCCGCGCCCTTCATGCCGGCGACGTGCTGCACTGCGCCGGAGATCCCGATCGCGATGTACACCTCCGGGGTAACCTGCTTGCCGGACTGGCCGACCTGGCGATTCTTCGGGAGCCAACCGTTGTCCACGATCGGGCGCGAGGAGGAAAGCGTCGCGTCGAGGGTCTCGGCGAGCGCCTCGATCAGCGCGATGTTCTCTTCGTCCTCGATCCCGCGGCCGACCGAGACCAGCACCTCGGCCTCGCTGATATCGACGTCGCCGCCGCCGACCTCCTGGAAGCCCGTCACGGCCGAGCGCACCGCCGACTCGTCGATATCGGCGTCGAACGCCCGAACCTCGGTATCGTCGGTACCCTCGGCGGGGGGCCACCCGTACTTCTCGCGAGTCACCGCGAGACCGCCATCGTGCTCGATGTCGATGGCGTCGGTCACGAGCGGGAGCGAGAGCCGGTTGGCGACCGCGGGGGCGTAATCGAGGCCGTTGACCGAGTTCGGCATGAGGAGGGTGTCGGGCTCGACCTCGTCGTAGAGGGCCTCGACAGCCTGAACGTACACGTCGTGATTGAACTCCTCGCCTTCGTCGATCGTGTGGATGACGTCGACGCCCTCGCGGTCGAGCCGGTCGACAAACGCCTCGACCGCGCCGCCGATCACGGCGAGGTGAAGGTCGCCGTCCGTGGCGTCGGCGAGGTCGCGGCCCGCGGTGGCGAGTTCGAAGCTCACGTCGCGCAGTTCGCCGCGTCGGTGTTCGGCGATAGCGAGGACCGTCATCCCTCAACCACCCCCGTCTCGCGGAGCAGGTCGGCCAGCTGGTCGGCCTCCTCGTCAGGACTGCCCTCGAACACGGTGGCGTCGCTCTCGGTTTCGGGTTCGTAGAGCTGGGTGAGCGTGATCGGGCTCTCGGTCACCGATTCGTCGAGCCCGAGATCGCCGAGCGACTTGGGCGCGATCTCCTTCGATTGGGCCTGGCGGATCCCCCGAAGGCTCGCGTAGCGCGGCTCGTTGATCCCGGTCTGGATCGTGAGGACGGCGGGGAGTTCGACGTCGGTGAGCTCCTCGACGCCGCCTTCGAGCTCGCGGTGGACCGAGGCGACGCTTCCGCCGGGATCGAGATCCAGCGTGTTGACGACCGCGGCCCACTCGAAGCCGATCTCCTCGGCGAGCGCGACGCCGGTGGCCCCGAAGGCGTCGTCGTTCGACTGGACGCCCGTGAGCACGAGGTCGGGGGCTTCGTCCTCGACGACCGCCGCGAGCACGTCGGCCTTGGTCTCGACGCCGAGTTCCTCCCGCTCTTCGAGCGCGTCGTCCCACACCCGGATCGCGCGGTCGACGCCCTTCGCGAGCCCCATCCGGATCGTCTCCTCGCTCCGTTCGGGACCGATCGTGACCGAGACGACCTCGACGTCCTCGCCCGCCTCCTGGAGCTGGACGCCTTCCTCGATTGCGTAGTCGTCCCACTCGTTGAGGTCGTAATCGAGGTACTGCTCGGCGACCCCCAACCCCTCGATCTCGAAGTCGTCCTCGACCTCGGCCACCTCGGTTACCGCGATGAGGATCTTCATCGGGCGGAACTGGCCGCCCGCGACCATTAACGGTTCCGGAACCCTCAAACCCGGTCGTCGTCGCCGTCGGGCAGGCTGATGAGGTTCTCCCGGCCGATCCGGAGCTTCTCGATTCTCCCCGTGTCGTCCATCGACGAGAGGAGTTGCGAGACCTTCGCGTTCGACCAGCCGGTCTCGTCGACGATCGAGGCCTGCTTCATCCGGCCGTCGTTGCGTTCGAGGAGCCGTTCGACGCGCTCCTCGTCCGAGAGGAGTTCGACGCCGGACGACTCGTTGCCGGCCGCTTCGGGCTCCGCCGCTGACCTGCTTCGTTCCGAAGCCGGGATCGACTCGGTGTCGGTATCGGCGTCAGTGGCCTCGGGTGTGCGAGGCGCGCTGTCGTCGTCCGGCCCGCCGCGTGTCCACGTGTACACCCCGACGATCACGACGCCGGCTCCGAGCACGACTGCGCCCGCCCCGAATACGAGCGGCGGCACCGACGCGAGCGGCCCCGGTTCACTGCCGTCGCCGTCGTTGCTGGTGGTTTCGGTGGCGGTCCCGGCCCCGGTTTCGGGCGTCTCGGGGAGCGGTGGCCCGGCCGGCCGACCGCTGCGTTCGTAGATCACCCGTGGGGCCCCCGGCTCGAACGACGCCGGGCCGTTCCACCGGAGCGTGCGGTTCGTGTACCCGATCGGCGACGTGTCGATCGTGTACCCGCCGGGTGTCTCGATGAGAAGCGTCTGTCCGTCGGTGAGACGGGGGAGCCACGTGCCCCGGGTGGTGTTGAACGCATCGCCGACGAGCAGTCGATCGCCGCTCTGCCGGGCGAAGTTCGTCCACGTGAACCCGACGACGAGCCGCCCGGTGTCGTTGCTGGCGGTTCGCTCGACGATGGTCGCGTTCCGGGTGGCGTTCGTGACGTTCATCGGCCGGCCGGTCGCGTTGGTCGCCGCGACTGCCGCCCGCTCGAACGTCGCGATCGAAACGCCGACACCACCCTCCTCGAACTCCCTCCCGAGCGCCCTGAACGCAGCGGTGTCGTTCCTGCCGTGGAGGGTGAACGCGGTCACGACCTGGAAGCGCGCGTTGCCGTCGGGCTGGGGCTGGATGGCGATCGTTGTGGCGGCCTCGGTGCTGTTCGTCGCCTCGCCCACCCCCGCTCCGGACTGGCCCAGCGCGGCCGGCGGTCCGACGGCGGTGAGGGCGACGACGGCGAGAAGCACGCACACCACCGCCCGAAGGCGCATACCCGATTGTCCTCGGGCCGACACGAAAACCCTTTTTATCGCTCCGACGACTAGACTCGGCGAGTCCGAGCGGCGTTTCGACCGGGATTTTAATAGCTCGGGAGCCGGAGGCGGGTCCAATGCGCCGTGCGCTCGCGATCGCGCTCGCTTTCTGCTGTGTTCTCGCGCTCGTCACGCTCGGGGCGTCGGCCTCGCGGCCGCAGGAGGGCCCACGCGTCGGCTCGGCCGCCCCGGTCACGCCGGCGACTAACACCACCTCGTTTCTTCTGATCTCGCCCGACGCGCTCGAAACGACGGCGTATCGGGACGCCACGATCGACGTTGCGGCGACGGTCGGGTTCGAGACCACCCGGCTCGACGGACAGTTCCGCCAGGCCGTCCTCGACGAGCGCTTTTCGGCCACCGACTCCATGCCGGCCCGTCGGGACCGGATCGAGGCGACCGCCGCCCGGATCGACGGACGGATCGCGGCGCTCGTCGAGCGCCAGGCGGCGACCGTTGCGGCCTACAACAACGGCTCGCTGTCCGGCCACGAGTTCCTCCGCGAGCTCGCCCACATCGACGTTGCGGCCGGTCGACTCGAAGCCGCGGTCGACCGCGTCGCGGAGCTCGCGGGCCAGTCGTCGATCGAGGGGCTGCCGGCGGGGAGCTGGGCGCGGAACCAGGCGCTCCGGCTCGACCCCCTCCGCGGCCCGGCCCGCGCGCGCATCGCCGGCGCGTTCCGCGGCGAGAACACAGTGTCCGTCGACGACGTTCCAACCGGGGTCGCGGCGATCGGGCAGATCCGCGAGGAGCGCCTCACACCGCTTTCGGTGTACGTCGAAACGACGCGCGAGGGGATCACGCTGGCGACCGTCGACGAGGGGCGGTACTACCGCGAGGCGTACCTGCCCGGCGAGCGAAACGCCACCGAGGACGGCGTCGACGCCGTCACGGACGTCCGCGACCGGCGCGCGGCGCTGTACCCGTGGGCCGAGAACAACTCCGAGTTCAAGAGCCAGCGCAACGTCCGGCGTGCGGGGATTTCGCGCTTCCGGTTTTCGCACCACCACGGTCGGCTCACGGCGTATCTCGACCAGGACTCCGGCGGGGTGTTCGCCGAACACCAGCGCAAGACCCTCGCGCAACTGCCGACGGTCGCACCGGTGAACGCCACCGCCGAGGATCGACGCTTGCTGGTCAACCGCACCCACCCGACCGGCCCGCTCGAACTGCGCCTCACGAACCGGAGCGGCGGACCGCTCGACGGCACCGTGCTCCTCGACAACCGATCGATCGGTCGAACCGGTACCGACGGCCACCACTGGACGGTCGCACCGCGCGGGAACGTCACGGTCGCCGCACGAGCGAACGGGGCGGTCGTCCGGCTCGAAACGACCGCGGGCGTCGCCACCAACCGGAGCGCTCGCCGCTCGGTTCCCGCATCGTCGTGACGCCGCGACACCGAAGGTTGAAATACGGGGCCGCGACCACCGCGTTGCGTGTCACGCCGTGGCGTCGCTCCAGTCGTCGGGATCGTCCTCATGCTCGCCGTCTGTGTCGCGCTCGCGGGCGTCGTCGGTGCGTTCGTCGTCGGCGTCGGCGGACAGACGAAGGACACGTCGACGGCCACGATCACGGCCGAGATGGAAACCGGCGAGCGATACGGCAATCCGAAGATCGTGTTCGTCTATGTCGCCGGCGATGCCCTCGACGTGCGCGATCTCACCGTCCGGGTGTTCGTGGACGGCCAGCCGCTCGAAAAGCAACCGGACGTCCCGTTTTTCTCGGAAAGTGGGTTCGTCAGTGGTCCCGATGGCCCGTTCAACAGCAATACGGGGGACAAAACCTGGACCGCGGGTGAAAGCGCTTCGTTGACGATCGCCGGATCGAACTCGCCGCAGCCGAGCGCCGGAGCGAGCGTGACAACGAAAATATACGTCAACGGAACAGTGGTGGCAACGGCACGGGCGCAGTAACTGGTGCCCGTCGGGAGCCGACCCAGGATGCGGTGCAGTGGCGCGCGGGAGCACGCCGGAGGCGTGGGACTCACGCGAGGGATGAGCGAGGGAACGGAGTGACCGAGCGAATCGGCTGGGGAGGGTGTGGCCTGCGGTCTCTCACTTGCGTCGGCAGAGTGGCGGACGAACTGCTCCCGAGATCGTCACCAGGCGTCTTCATCGTTACGCCACCGGCTGTGGACGACGCAGCGTTGCAGCGGACCGACACCCGGCCGACGGCAGTTATTCGGGAGCATGAGTGATCTCGAACCGTTCGAACCCGGCGGCGTCGAACATCCGGTCGGCTTCGTCCTCGTCGTAAAACAGCATGATCGCGTCGGCGACCCGTTCGAACACCGAGGAGTGCGGCGCGTCGGGGCCGACCACGAGCACGCCGCCGCCTGGTCGCACGACCCGGCGGAACTCCCGCAGCGCCGCGACCGGGTCGGGCCAGTACTCGATCGAACCCGACGACCAGACCGCGTCGAAGGCGTCGTCGGCGAAGGGGAGGCGCTCGGCGTCGCCACGATAAAATCGTACTCGGTCGTTTTTCCCGAACTTCGCCCACGCGCGTTCGAGCTGGTGGCGGCTCTGATCGAGGCCGTGGACCCGCTCCGTGCGTTCGAGCAGGCCCTCGGTGGCGAAGCCCGTCCCACAGCCCACGTCGAGCACGCGATCATCGTCGCCAGGATCGAGCAGGTCGATCGCCTCGGTTCGCATCGCTTCGTTCCAGACGAACGGGTTGATCTCGTCGTAGACCTGCGAGAGGTACTTGTAGAACACCCGCGCCCGCGACTTGTCTTCGAGCACTCCCATTGTCGCCGTATTCGGCGGCTATCGGCATAACCTTGGGGATATATGCCGATCGACTCCGTTCGAATGACGATGTGAGGAACTCGGATCGGGACGAACATCGGTGTGGTGGACGACAGTTCGTCCACCCCTCTTCCGACGCAAACGAGGGCCGCAGGCCACGCCCTCCCCAGCCGATTCGCTCGGTCACTCCGTTCTCTCGCTCATCCACCGTCAGAGCGAAGCTCTGACGGTGGATGACTGAGCGAGGGAACGGAGTGATCGAGCGAATCGGCTGGTAGGCGCTCGCACAAGGGCCGTTCAGACAAGAACATGGCGAGGCCAGAGGTTCTCGACAGGATCCAAAGCGCCGAGCGCGAGGCCGAGGAGATCGTCGAATCCGCCGAGGACGACCGCGAGGAGCGCATCGCCGAGGCCGAGCGCGAGGCCGAGGAGATCCGCGAGTCGGCACGCGAGGCGGCCGACGAGCACGAATCCGAACGCCTCGACGCCGCACGCGAGGAGATCGAGGAACAACGCGAGGAGATCCTCGAATCGGGCGCGGCCGAACGCGAGCAGCTCGAATCGCGCGCCCGGGAGAACGTCGACGACGTTGCCGAGTACGTCGTCTCGGAGTTCGAAGAGCACGTCCATGCTTAGACCGGAGCGGATGAGCCGGGTGTCGATCACGGGCGCGAAGCGCGTTCTCGACGACGTGATCGAGACCACCCACGACCTCAACCTGCTCCACGTGACCGACTACGACGGCGGATGGGAGGGCTTCGAGCCGGGCGACCCGGTCGCCGGCGCGGACGAGGCCGCCGAACGCCTCGTCACCGTGCGCTCGCTCGAATCCATCCTCGACCTCGACGATCGGGACGCCCCCGACCAAGCCGTCGACACCGACGACCTCGCCGACCGGCTCGAACGCGTTCGTGAGGCGGTCAACGACTGCGACGATCGACGCGACGACCTCCGCGACGAACGCCGCGCGATCGACGAGCGCGCCGACGCGATGGCCCCGCTCTCGGCGCTCGGGATCGACCTCGACCTCCTTTCGGGGTACGACTCGCTCGAAACCAGCGTCGGGCAGGGCGACGAGCAAGCCGTTCGGGAGGCGCTCGACGCCGCCGAAGATGTCGATCGCTACGAGACGTTCGCCGAGGACGGCGTGATCGCGGTGTTCGCGCGCCCCGCAGCGGGAGCGAGCGACGTGCTCGAAGACACCCTCGTCGGCGCGGAGTTCGCCGCGATCGAGGTGCCCGACGCCGAGGGGAGTCCGGAATCGTACCTCGACGATCTCGACGACCGCCGTGCGGAGCTCGACCGCGAAATCGAGTCCGTCGAGGCGGAACTCGACGACCTCCGTTCGGAGCACGGCGACTTCCTGCTCGCGGCCGAGGAACAGCTCACGATCGAAGTCGAGAAACGCGAGATCCCGCTCGCGTTCGCCACCACGAAAAACGCGTTCGTGGCAGAGGGCTGGCTGCCGACCGAGGGGTTTGTCGACCTCGCCGAGGCGCTCGAATCGAGCGTCGGCGAGCACTGCGAGGTCGAGGAACTCGAACGCGCTTCCTACGACAGCAGCGGCCACGTCGCCGACCGCGAACCGACCAGCCCGAACGAGCCGAGCGCCGGCGACTCCGGGACCGTCGCCGACGGCGGTGAGCAAGCCGAAGGCTTGCGATCCTCGTCGGTCGAGCGAAGCGAGTCCGACGGCAGTGAGCGTGAGCGGAGCGAGCGCGAGCCTCGTCGGGACGAGGAGGTGCGCTCCGACGGCGGCACGGAGGAGCGCATGGGAACGGGCGAGCCGCCGGTGGTGCAAAAGAACCCCGGCCTCGCGAGACCGTTCGAACTCCTGACGAAGGCGGTCGGGCGACCGTCGTACAACGAGTTCGATCCGACGGTCCTGCTCTTTCTCACCTTCCCACTGATGTTCGGGTTCATGATCGGGGACGTGGGCTACGGGCTGATCTACACCGGAATCGGCTACTGGGTGTATCGTGGGTTCGACTCCGACACCTACCGGCGGTTCGGCGCAGTGGCGCTCGCGGCCGGTCTCTCGACGGTGCTTTTCGGTATCCTCTACGGCGAAGTGTTCGGTCTCCACCTAGTCTCGACGTACCTCTGGGAGGGCGTCGTCGGTCTCAAACACGCGCCGATCGAGAAGGGGCTCTCGCCGGCGACCAGCTACTGGGCACAGACGTGGTTCGTCGTC
This sequence comes from Halobacteriales archaeon SW_9_67_24, assembly GCA_003022685.1. GTDB lineage: Archaea > Halobacteriota > Halobacteria > Halobacteriales > Halococcaceae > Halococcus. The sequence goes on from PXSV01000023.1 coordinate 22,857, forward strand.
TCCGCGCTGTTCGGCGTGCTCCACCTGAACATCGCGTGGACCCTTGAGTTCATCGAGGGGTACACGCTCCACGGGTTCAAGGAGGCGCTCGAAGAGGCCGGCTCGTGGCTGCTGGCGCTGAACGGGCTCTGGCTGTTCGTTTTCACCCGTCCCCCGACGACCACCGAGGCGGGCGAGACGGTGTTCCTCGGGCCGAAGCCAGCGCTGCTCTACGAGGTGTTCGACACCGGTTCCGGGGCCGCGTTCGAGCTGGGATTCGCCGGGATACCGGGGCTGTTCGCCGTCGGCGTGCCCTTCATCGGGCCGATCCCCTTCGTGGAACTGGTCGGTGTAGTGCTGATCCTCGCCGGTGTCATCGTACTCGCGCTCGGTCCGACCCACGAAATCGTCGAGATCCACCAGGTGCTCGCGCACGTGCTCTCCTACCTCCGGATCGCCGCGGTCCTGCTGGCGAAAGCGGGGATGGCGTTCGCGGTCAACCTCTTCGTCCTCGGCGTCTACGTGACCGAGGGCGAGTACCACTACATCTACGACCCGTCACATATCCCGGCGGAGGCGGAGACGCTCGGTGCGCTCGACGCGGGGCTGATCCACGGCGGCCCGGTGTCGATCGCCGCCGCCATCGTCGTCCTGCTGGTCGGCCACCTCGTCGTTCTCCTGCTCGGGATCACCTCGGCGGGGATCCAGTCGATCCGGCTCGAGTACTTCGAGTTCTTCTCGAAGTTCTACGACGGTAGCGGCACTCCCTACGAACCCTTCGGCCACGACCGTCGGTTCACCGCGGACGGATAGTCGAAACAGTGCGATTTCTGTCCGTTTTCTGCGAGCACGACCGCGGAGTCGCATCGCCGTGTTTCCGGGATTCGAGCGCGTTACTCGACCGATTTAGGAAGCTTTATGTCCGTCTTGGAGCCAATCGAGAACTGCACGGAACCAAGCGCGACGTAGATCCAACCAATGCTCGAAACCATTCCAGCACTGACCGAAATCGTACTGCAGGAGGGTGGTGGCGGTAGTGCCGCCATCCCAGCAAACGCCGCGGCCGCACTCGCGGTCGGTCTCGGAGCACTCGGCACGGGAATCGCCCAGCGCTCGATCGGCGCGGCAGCGGTCGGCGCGGTCGCGGAGGATCGGGACATGTTCGTGACAGCGCTCATCTTCACCGCCCTCCCCGAGACGCTCATCATCATCGCGTTCGTCACCATTTTCCTGGTCGGATAACGGACCGCGTTCTCAAACCCATCATGAGTCTCGATACGGTCGCGGAGGACGTCAAAGACGACGCGAGAGAGCGTGCCGAACGCATCCGGAGCGAGGCCGACGAGCGCGCCGAGGAGATCGTCGCCGAGGCCGAGAGCGACGCCGAGGAGATCCGCGCCGAGCGCGAGCGCGAGATCGAGCGCCGGATCGACCAGGAGCGCGAACAGAAACTCTCCAGCGCGAAGCTCGAAGCCAAACAGAAGCGCCTCGAAGGCCGCCGAGTCGTTCTGGAGCAAACCCGCGAGGAGGCTGAATCGCGGGTCGCCGACCTCGGTGGCGAGCGCCGCGAGGAACTCACGCGCGAACTCCTCGACGACGCCGCCGACGAGTTCTCGGCCGACGACACGGTGCGGGTCTCGGGACGGGCCGACGACGCCGACCTGCTCGAATCGCTCGTCGCGGAGTACGAGGGGTTCGAGTACGCCGGCGAGGTCGAGTGCCTCGGCGGCGCGGTCGCCGAGAGCGAGGCGTCACGGGTTCGGGTGAACAACACGTTCGATTCGATTCTCGACGGCGTCTGGGAGGCACAGCTACAGGCAATCAGCACGCGGCTGTTCGACCGATGAGCGCGCGGACCAGCGCGGGCGAGTCGAACTACGAATACGTCACCGCACGCGTCCGGTCGCGCCGGGCGAAGCTTTTCGACGAGGACGACTACCGGAAGCTGCTCCGGATGGGGACGGGCGAGATCGCGCGGTTCATGGAGGAGAGCGACTACGAGGCGGAGCTGAACGCACTCGGGAGCCGCCATTCGGGCGTGGATCTCATCGAAAACGCGCTCCATCGGAACCTCGCAAACCACTTCGACGACCTCCTCCGGTTCGCCGACGGCGCGCTGTACGATTACATCGCGCGCTACCTCCGGCAGTTCGACGCGTGGAACACGAAAACTGTGCTTCGGGGACTGTACTCCGACGCCGACCGCGAGGCGGTCGAGGTCGATCTGATCCGGGCCGGCGAGTTCTCCGACGACCGGATCGATCGGCTGTTGAGTGCGGGATCGATCGAGGAGGTCGTCACGCTGCTCGAGGACACCCGCTTCGGCGATCCGCTCGCCGACGCCTACGACGAGTACGAGGAACGATCGCTGCTCGTCCCGCTGGAGAACGCGGTCGATCGCGCGTTCTACGAGGGGCTGGTCGACGGGCTGCCGAACGAACCGGATCGCGCGACCCAGCAGTACGTCGACTTCCTCGAAAGCGAGATCGACTTCCGGAACGTCCGGAACGCGCTCCGGCTCTCCCGCAGCGGGACGGACATGGACCCCGCGGCGTACTACATCGCCGGCGGACGGCTGTTCGAGGAGAGCGAGATCCGGTCGCTGGTCGGGAACACCGACGAGCTGGTCGCACGGCTACGCGAGAGCCCCTACGGCGACGAACTCGAACCGCTACCCGCTGTCGGTCTGTCCGGTGTTCGCGTTCGTGCTCGCGAAGATGCGCGAGGTCGAGAACGTCCGGGCGATCGCGCGGGGCAAGGAGGCAGGCCTCGACGCCGAAACGATCGAGGCCGAACTGGTGATCCTATGACCGACAGGCCGAAACCCGCGGGGACCCAACCGCTGTCGATGGGTGAGCCATGAGCCAGGAGATCGCGGTCGTCGGAAGTCAGGAGTTCACCACGGGCTTCCGGCTCGCGGGCGTCCGGAAGTTCGAGAACGTACCCGACGACGAGAAAGGGGAGTCGCTCGACGGCGCGGTCGAACGGGTGTTCGCCGACGACGACGTCGGCATCGTGGTGATGGCGGACGACGACATGGAGCATCTCTCGCGCGACGTGCGGGAGGACGCCGAGGCCAGCATCGAGCCGACGCTCGTGACGCTCGGCGGCGAGGGGGCCGGTAGCGGCGGACTGCGGGGGCAGATCAAACGCGCCATCGGCATCGACTTGATGGAAGACGAATGACAACTTATGAGTCAAGCAACTGATACACAGGTCACGGAGGACGGGACGATCGCGAGCGTGAGCGGCCCCGTCGTGGTCGCCACGGACCTCGGCGCTCGGATGAACGACGTGGTGTACGTCGGCGACGAGGGGCTGATGGGCGAGGTCATCGAGATCGAGGGGAACCGGACGACGATCCAGGTGTACGAGGAAACCTCGAACGTCGCGCCCGGCGAACCCGTCGCGAACACGGGCGAACCGCTCTCGGTGGATCTCGGGCCCGGCATGCTCTACTCGATCTACGACGGCGTCCAGCGACCGCTGGACGTGCTCGAAGATCAAATGGGTGCGTTTCTCGACCGCGGTGTGGACGCCCCAGGGATCGACCTCGACGAGGAGTGGGCGTTCACGCCAACCGTCGAGGAGGGCGACGAGATCGGGGCCGGCGACGTCGTCGGCACAGTTCCGGAGACCGAAAGCATCGAACACCGAGTGCTGGTCCCGCCGGACTACGACGGTGGCGAAGTCACGAGCGTCGAGGAGGGCGAGTTCACCGTCGAGGAACCAGTGGTGGAGATCGACTCCGGCGAGGAGGTCACGATGCACCAGGAGTGGCCGGTGCGCGAGGCCCGCCCCACGGTCGACAAGGAGACGCCGACCACACCCTTGGTAACGGGCCAGCGCGTGCAGGACGGCCTGTTCCCGCTCGCGAAGGGCGGCACGGCCGCGATCCCCGGACCCTTCGGCTCCGGCAAAACCGTCACCCAGCAGAGCCTCGCGAAGTTCGCCGACGCCGACATCGTGGTGTACATCGGCTGTGGCGAGCGGGGCAACGAGATGACCGAGGTGATCGACGACTTTCCCGAACTCGAGGACCCGAACACCGGGAAGCCGCTGATGAGCCGGACGTGCCTCATCGCTAACACTTCGAACATGCCGGTGGCGGCGCGCGAATCGTGCGTGTACACGGGTATCACCATCGCGGAGTACTACCGCGACATGGGGTACGACGTGGCGCTGATGGCGGATTCCACCTCCAGATGGGCCGAGGCGATGCGCGAGATCAGTTCGCGGCTGGAGGAGATGCCCGGCGAGGAGGGCTACCCCGCCTACCTCGCGGCGCGCCTCTCGGAGTTCTACGAGCGCGCGGGCTACTTCCGGACCATCAACGGGCGCGAGGGCTCGATCTCGGTCGTCGGCGCGGTCAGCCCGCCGGGCGGGGACTTCTCCGAGCCGGTGACCCAGAACACCCTGCGGATCGTGAAGACGTTCTGGGCGCTCGACAACGACCTCGCCGAGCGCCGGCACTTCCCCGCGATCAACTGGGACGAGTCGTACTCGCTGTATCGCGACCAGCTCGACCCGTGGTTCGTCGAGAACGTCGCCACGGACTGGCCGGATGTCCGCCAGTGGGCGATCGACACGCTGGACGAGGAGAGCGAGCTCCAGGAGATCGTCCAGCTCGTCGGCGAGGACGCGCTGCCCGACGACCAGCAGCTCACCCTCGAGATCGCCCGGTATCTCCGCGAGGCGTTCCTCCAGCAGAACGCGCTCGACGACGTGGACGCGTACTGCTCGCCGGAGAAGACCTACCTCATCATGGGCGCGATCAAGACCTACAACGACGAGGCGTTCGCGGCGCTCGACGCCGGCGTGCCGGTCGAGGAGATCACCGACATCGACGCCGCGCCGCGGCTGAACCGGATCGGCACGACCGCCGAGTACGAGGCGTTCATCGACGACGTCGAGGACAGCATCGAGAGCCAGCTCCGCGAGAAATACTGAACTACCCATGAAAGAATATCAAACGATCGAGGAGATCAGCGGGCCGCTGGTGTTCGTCGAGATCGACGAACCCGTCGGGTACGACGAGATCGTCGAGATCGAACTGCCGAACGGCGAACAGAAGCGCGGCCAGGTGCTCGAATCGAGCGAGGAGTTCGCCTCGATCCAGGTGTTCGAGGGGACCGGCAGCATCAATCGCGACGCGTCGGTCAGGTTCCTCGGCGAGACGATGAAAATGCCCATCACCGAGGACCTCCTCGGACGGGTGCTCGATGGCTCGGGCCGCCCGATCGACGACGGGCCCGAAATCGTGCCCGACGACCGCCAGGACATCGTGGGTGCGGCGATCAACCCCACGGCCCGGGAGTACCCCGAGGAGTTCATTCAGACTGGGGTGTCGGCGATCGACGGGATGAACACCCTGGTACGGGGTCAGAAACTCCCGATCTTCTCCGGGTCGGGGCTGCCCCACAACGACCTCGCGCTCCAGATCGCGCGCCAGGCGTCGGTGCCCGAAGAGGAGACCGACGCCACCGTGGACGGAAGCAGTGGGGAAACCGAGACCGACGACGCAGTCACCGACGAAGCGGCAGACATCGAGGCAACGGACGACGAGGGCTCGGAGTTCGCGGTGGTATTCGCGGCGATGGGGATTACCGCCGAGGAGTCGAACGAGTTCCTCGCGGACTTCGAGCGCACCGGCGCGCTCGAACGATCGGTGGTCTTCGCGAACCTCGCGGACGATCCCGCTGTGGAGCGTCAGATCACGCCGCGGCTCGCGCTCACGACGGCGGAGTACCTCGCCTTCGAGAAGGGCTATCACGTGCTCGTGATCCTGACGGACATGACCAACTACTGTGAGGCGCTCCGTCAGATCGGTGCCGCCCGCGAGGAGGTGCCCGGCCGGCGTGGGTATCCCGGCTACATGTACACCGACCTCGCCCAGCTCTACGAGCGCGCGGGTCGGATCAAGGGCCGCGAGGGATCGGTAACCCAGATCCCGATCCTGACGATGCCCGGCGACGACGACACCCACCCGATCCCCGACCTCACGGGCTACATCACCGAGGGCCAGATCTACGTCGATCGGAACCTCAACTCCCAGGGCGTCGCCCCGCCGATCAACGTCCTCCCCAGCCTCTCGCGGCTGATGGACGACGGGATCGGCGAGGGTCTCACGCGCGAGGACCACGGCGACGTCTCCGACCAGCTCTACGCGGCCTACGCGGAGGGCGAGGACCTTCGGGACCTCGTGAACATCGTGGGGCGGGAGGCGCTGTCCGACCGGGACAACCTGTATCTCGACCTCGCCGATCGGTTCGAGGGGGAGTTCGTCGACCAGGGCTTCGACACGAACCGCGACGTCGAGGAGACCCTCGACATCGGCTGGGAGCTGCTCTCGACCCTGCCCAAGACGGAACTCAACCGGATCGACGAGGACCTCATCGAGGAGTACTACCGCGAGGACATCGAGAGCGAGACCGGCGACGAGGGCGCAACGGACGAGGAGAGCGAGGAGCAGACCGCGGAGGCCGAGGCTTAAGAGCCTCGCCCCGCTAGGGGATCGAAATGGCCACCGACGTCAAGCCCACGCGAAAGAACCTGATGGCGATCGAGGACCGCATCGAACTCTCCGAGCGCGGTCACGACACGCTCGAACAGAAGCGCGACGGGCTGATCATGGAGTTCATGGACATCCTCGATCAAGCCCGAGACGTCCGCTCGGGCCTCTCGGAGGACTACGAGGACGCCCAAGAGGCCATCGACATCGCGCGCGCGATGAACGGCGACCTCGAAGTCCGCGGGGCGCTCGAAACCCATCCCGAGATCACGCTCCAGTCACACAACATCATGGGGGTCGTGGTGCCCCAGATCGAGTCCTCGAAGGTCAAAAAGGACCTCGACGAGCGTGGCTACGGCGTGATGGGCACGAGCGCCCGGATCGACGAGGCCGCCGACGCCTATGAGGAACTGATCGAGTCGATCATCCTCGCGGCCGAGGTCGAGACCGCGATGAAGAAGATGCTCCACGAGATCGAGACCACGAAACGCCGGGTCAACGCCCTCGAATTCAAGCTCCTGCCCGAACTCAAGGAGAACCAGGAGTACATCGAGCAGAAGCTCGAAGAGCAAGAACGCGAGGAAATCTTCCGGATGAAGAAAATCAAAGACAAGAAAGAGGAGGACGAGCGCGAGGCGCGCGAAACGGCCGAAACCGAAGCCGAGGAACGACCCGAAGGCGAAGTCGCGGTGACGTCGGACTAGCCACTTTTCAGGTTCATCCCCTCACTCCGTTGCCACCGCACAGCACCGCCCGAGCCCTCGGCCACTCACTTCGTTCGTGGCCTCGCCCTCGATCCGTCAAGAGAGCGAAGCTCTCCTGAGCCTCGACTCGCTGCGTTCTCGTGAGCCGACGGCGAACGAGCGTTCGGAGTCGTTCGAAAGGCGCTTCGCGCCTTTCGTGATCTTCAGCTTCGCTCCCGCTCAGTGACGAGAGAGAGAAGCTCTCTCGAACCACGCGCGAAGCGTGCTCCGGCACTCGTCGAGACGCCAGGCAGCGCAACCGCACCGCCACCACACTGCAACCGTGATACCACCGCCCGACTTTTCCACTGGAGTCGCCTTCCCTCGCGTATGGACTGTCCCGACTGCGGCAGCGAGGTCGTTGCGTTCGCCGTCCCCGACGACTTCCGGGAGTTCGTCCCCGGCACCGAAACGGAAGTCGCGCTGTGTACGCACTGCCTGGCGCTCCACCCGGCCCCGACAGCGGACACGGACTCGAAGACCGGTTTCGCTGCCGTGAGTTCCGACTTCCCTTCGAACGAGGCAGCGGTGCCGATGGCGCTCGCGGTCGGGTTGCTCGACTCGCTCGCGGTCTATCGATCGGAGGTCGAAGCGTTGCTCGAACGAGTCGAACGCGCCGGTGCGGACCCGCTACTGGTTCTCGACCGTCTCGCGGCCGATCCCGATCTCGACCCGCAGGTGGACCTCGATCGTCGGCGTCGACAGCTCGAAAGCGTCCGCGGATAACCCGAAAACGATCGTCTGCGGCCGGTTAGGGCTGCTTGACGGCCGAGGCGATCCGCTGGACGAGCGACTGGGTCGTGCGCGGATCGTCGGTCACCTCGTAGTCGCGTTCGAGGCTCCCGTCGGTCCCCGCGCTCAGGATGCGGAGGTCGTCGCGCTCGGCAAGGGAGGCCACGCCCGTCGCGACCGAGCCGAGCGTGGTGATCATCACCGGCCGTGCGTCGAGGTCGGCGGCGACGTCGCGGAGTTCGGCGGCGTCCTCCCGGTCGGGACGCTCATGGACCGCCACCACGATCCGGCTGTCGAGCAGTTCGTCCTCGGCGTAGACGTGGACCGGGTGCTCGGTGCCGGACTCCCCTTGGACGGTGGTGTTCGCGCTCGCCTCGAACCCGCGCTCGGTCAGCATCTCGACCATCGACTCGCGCGCCGCGAGCTGGGTCTCGACCCATCGCTTGCCGGACTCGGTCAGGTCGTACCGACAGAGAACACGCTCTTTGCCCTCGCTCGGCACGTAGATGTCAGTACACTCCCGACACCGGAGACCGTGTTCTGGCTGCTCGAAGTACGAGTCGCAGTCCTGGCAGACGTGTCGCATGCCGCGTTCGAGGTTCTCGTCGGACTCGTCGAGCGTCGCCTCGCAGCCCGGACAGACCAATCCATCCGAACTCGCCTCGAACTCGGTCCGTGGCGCGATGTGGCCACACTCCAGATGCTCGAACAGCTCCGTCTCGATCGTGTAGGCGGAGCCACAGCCCGGACACGCCGAGGTGTACTGCATCCCCTCCGCGCCGCAGCCGGGACAGACGTACACCTTCTCCTCGAAGGTCTTGCCGAGGATGTCGCGGCGGGCCAGCGATTCGAGCGCCTCGAAGGCGGTCGGGTCCTCGTCGTGGAGCTGTCGTGCCACCTCCGGATAGCTGACCGCGCCGGTGTCGGGGTCGATCGTGGGTTCGTACTCCGGGGCCGAACCGTCCGCGAGCGCCGTGAGAGCGGTGAGTTTGCCGGGCGAGACCATGATCCGTTACATAGTTCCTCCACGCGGGCGGTTATATAATTTGCTTCGCTCCGCCGACGGTTTCGCGCAGCAGAACCCGTTGCCGGCGTCCGGTTTCGGCTAAACTGCGTCAGACACCTGTCGAGTATCGGAGAATCCCGGCGATCCCGCCGAACGCGTTCAGCAACTGCTCGCCCTTCTCGAAGTCCTCGGAGATGAACTTCGTCTCCGTTCCCCGACTGTCGGCGATTGCCATCAGGTGCTCGATCGCGTCCTCGCGCTCGATTTCTTCTGGTTCCGCGTCACACTCATCGCAGGTGTGTTCGGGCGTGTCGCTTCGGCGATCGACGAGTTCGCGGTCGGTGTGGCCGTCGGGACACTCGTAGGTCACGACGTCGTCGCGGAGTTCCTCGGAGATCAGGAGCCGATCGACCGACCCGAGCACGAGGTTCTCCCTCGTGGGGCCGAACCCGTAGGTCGCGAGGTCGCCGCCGTGGAGCTCCGCGAAGAACTCCTCCATCTCGGCTTTGTCCTGCATCACCTCCTGATCGGCGAGCGCGTCGCCCGCCGAATCCACGAGGTCGGAGAGGCCCGACTCGTCGGTGTAGGCCACGTCGAACTTCCCGATCACCTTCTCCCCGAGTTCGTGATGGAGGTAATCGCCGTCGAGGAACTCGTCTTTCGTCGGTGAGGGTCCACCCACGAGGACGCCGTCGACCTCGTGGCGTTCGGGCACCATCAGGTCGTTCGCCAT
>PXSV01000023.1:32586-36411 GCA_003022685.1 Halobacteriales archaeon SW_9_67_24
ACGATCAGCCCGAACAGTCCCTGGTCGGCGAACATCTGCTCCAAGGGCTCGGTCACGAACTCCGAGGAACACCGATACACCGAGGACTGGATGGGCTGTGGCGGGTCTTCGAGGACTCGGGTGACCATGTCGGTCCGCCCGCCGCCGGTGTCGATCGCGCCGCTGAACACCGCCATCCCGTTTTCGGGTGGCGTGTCGTAGTACCGGAGTCGGTCCTTGATCGACTTCAGCGCGTCCTGGACGTTGGTCCGGGTCTGTTTCGACTTGATGTTCGACGCCTCGGAGTATTCTTCGTTGACGTGCGCGACGATGTCCGAGATCTGTTCGCCCGGCGTGACGTAGATGGAAACGAGCTGCGTTCCTGATCCCTCGTACTCCTTCAGATCCTCGATGACTTTCCGGAACTCGTATTTCTTCCGGTCGGACTGTTCGGCTTCCTGGGTACTCATTGTGCGATATACCTGCTTGTGGGGTAAGTACCCTTTGGCAGTCGGCCAGCCCGCGATGGGGCCGCTCGCTACGGTTTCCGGTCTGTATCACCGTGGATGCAGTCCGCGACTCACATCGATTCGGGTGCGGCGATCCCGAGGAGACCGAGTGCGTTCGCCACCGTCGTCCTGGCGGCAGCCACCAGCGCAAGTCGTGCTTCCCGCGTTTCACTCTCCGCGTCAAGCACGGGACACTCCCGGTAGAAGGCGTTGAACCGCTCGGCGAACTCGCGGGTGTAGGTGGCGACGACGTGGGGTGCGAGTTCGTCGGCCGCGCTCTCGACGACCGCCGGGAACCGCGCGATGACGTCGAGCAGCGCGCGCTCTTCGGGCGTCATGAGCGTGCTTGCATCCATCACGCCGTCGAGGGCCGGAACCTCGCTCGCCTCGTCCAAGATCCCGCAGGTCCGGGCGTGGACGTACTGGACGTAGGGGGCCGACTGGGCCTCGAAGTCGAGCGCCCGATCCCACTCGAACGTGATCGCCTTCGTGGGCTGCTTGGAGACGATGTCGTACCGGACCGCACCGAGGCCCACTTGACGCGCGATCCGCTCGACATCGTCTCCGGTGAGGTCGTCGTCACGGATCCGGCTTTCGAGCCGGGATTCGATCTCCTCGCGTGCGCGCTGGATCGACTCGTCGAGCAGGTCGTCGAGATCCACCGCGGTCCCGGCCCGCGTGCTCATCTTCCCCTCGGGGAGATTGACGTGCGAGTAGAGCACCGAATCGAGTTGGTCGGTGTCGTTGCCGAGCAGGTCGAGCGCCGAGCGGAGTTGGGCGGCCTGAAGCCCGTGTTCCTCGCCGAGCACCGTGACCGCGCGATCGAAGTTCGCGAACTTCCACTCGTGATGGGCGAGGTCGCGAGTGGTGTAGAGGCTCGTTCCATCGGAGCGGAGGAAGACGAGCTTCTTCTCGAAATCGGGGAGGTCGAGCTGCCACGCATCCTCCTCGTAGACCGCGTTCTCGGTGTCCTGGAGTCGTTCGACGATCTCGTCCATCGAGCCGTCGCCCATGAACCGCGTCTCGCGGACGAACTCGTCGTACGTCACGGGCAGCCGTTCGAGCGACGAACTCATCCCGTCGAGCATCGGCTCGACGACCTCGTTCACCCGCTCGAAGGTCGCCTCGTCGCCCGCCTCCAACCCTTGAAGGATCGCCTGGATCTCGTCCTCGGCGGCCTCGCGCTCGTCGTCGCTCGCTTCTTCGAGGAATGCGTTGCCTTTCCGGTAGTAGCGCACGAGGTCGTAGTCCGCACGGGAACGCTCCGGTTCGGAGAGGTCGGCCTCGTCGAAGGTCTCGTAGGCCCACGCGAACAGCGCCATCTGGCGGCCGGCGTCGTTGACGTAGTAGTGGCGGGAAACGTCGTAGCCAGCGAAATCGAGGACGTTCGCGATCGCGTCGCCGATGATGGGGTTGCGTGCCCGGCCGACGTGGACGGGGCCGGTGGGGTTCGCGCTGGTGTGCTCGACCACGACTGACTCCTCTTTCGAATCGAGCCGGCCGTACCCATCCTCGCCGGCGGCCGCGAGCGTGTCGTCGTAGTAGGCTTCGGTGGGGTGGAAGTTGACGTACGGCCCCGCGACCGAGACCGTTCTCGGGTGGGTCCTCGATGCCGAGGTCCGCAGTCGACACGTCGAGCGCTGCGAGCGCCTCCGTGAGCGCCGCAGCGACGTCGTCGCGAAGCGAGAGGAACATACCCGCCGTTTTCCGGCGGCCGACATAGGGCTGTTGGGTTCGTACAGCACGCCCTCGTTAACACCGGTTCCGAGCCGACGGATTTACCCATCGCACGCCCGATTTCTCGATACATTCGTTTCTCCGCTAGCTCCACTCCGTAACGATTTCGTGACGCGTAACGCGTTCGATACGCTTATGCGGGGCGGCCCCTATCTTCGAGGTATGTCGACGGCAACCGAGCGCGCGGTCGGGAACGACGAGCGCGCGGCGCTGAAGCTGCTCGCGCTCCGCGGCGCGCTCGACGGCGAGATCAAGATCTCGTGTGCGAACCTCGCGGCCGATCTCGACGCCTCGAACCAGACCGCCTCCCGCCGGCTCCAGCGCCTCGACGACGCCGACCTCCTCACGCGCGAGACCGTCGGCGACGGCCAGTGGGTCGCGATCACGTCGGCGGGCGAACGCGACCTCCGCGAAGCGTACGCCGTCTACCGACGGATCTTCGAGGAGGCCCTCGCGGTCGAACTCGCCGGGAGCGTCACCGGCGGGATGGGTGAGGGTCACCACTACATCACGCTGCCTGGCTACGCCGAACAGTTCGTGGAGCGACTCGGCTACGGGCTGGGAGGACGACGACCGCACCTACGGCCCGGCGGTCTGTTACCCCGCGACCGTCGCGGCCGGGGAACGAACGTACGAGCCGGCCCACGTCATCGCCCCCGAACGTACCCACCACGACGAGGACCAGCTCGAAGTCATCGCCCCCGATAAGCTCCGCGAGGAACTCGAACTCGACGACGGCGATCACGTGACCGTCCGGATCGAGGGCAAAGCGTGACCTCGTGGACAACCGAGAGCGCCGCCGACGTGGGTGAGACGGCCGAAGCCGCCGAATCCGCTGAGTTCACGGACCCAGCGGAACGCGCAATCGCCGCGTTCGCTCGCGGCGACCCCGTTCTCGTTCACGACGCCGCCGACCGCGAGGGCGAGACCGACCTGATCTATCCCGCCGACGCGGTCACACCCGATGCGGTCGCCCGGCTCCGCAACGACGCCGGCGGCCTCGTCTGCGTCGCGCTCTCCGATGCTGTGGCGAGCGCGTTCGACCTCCCGTTCACCCGGGAAATCGTCGATCACCCGGCGGCCGACGGCGACGAACTGGCCTACGGCGATCGCTCCTCGTTTTCGCTCACAGTGAACCACCGCGATACCTATACGGGGATCACCGACGACGACCGATCGCGGACGATCACCGCGCTCGGCCACGCGGCCGCCGCGCCCGACGATACCGACTTCACGGCGGAATTTCGCGTACCTGGCCACGTCCACCTCCTCCGGGGCGCGCCAGGGCTGCTCGCCGACCGCCGCGGCCACACCGAACTCGCGCTCGCGCTCGCGGCGGCCGCCGACCGCCCGCCAGCGGCCGTGGTCTGCGAGATGCTCGACGGCGGGGGCGGCGCGCACACACCCGCGGACGCAGCAGCGTACGCCGAGAATCACGATCTCGTCTACGTCGAGGGGAGTGCGCTCATCGACCGTCTCGGGTGATCAGAACACGCCGGCGATGAACCCGACGCCCATCAGGATGAGGATCGTCGCCGTGACCGTCGGCAGGTACTCGGTGTAGCGTTCGAGGCGGTCCTCGTAGCGCTCGTAACCCGCC
>PXSV01000024.1 GCA_003022685.1 Halobacteriales archaeon SW_9_67_24
AGCCATCCCCCCGTACTCGTGGGGCGCACAGTTCATCTCGTAGACGCCCGGCTTCTCGAAGGTGTAGAGCCAGTACCCACCTGCAGGCAGCATCGGGGAAGAAAACGGCGGCGTTATCTGCGGCACCCGCCGCTGGAAGCCGAACTGCGGATGGTACGCCACCACGTTGTGGTGGGGTGTCGCCATGGTGAACTTCACCGTGTCGCCCGGCTCGATGAACAGCCCCGTGGGCTCGAAGTAGAACTCCGGGATCGGCACGCCCTCGCGCGGCCGGATCAGCGCCTGGACCTCGTGATCGGGCTCGACGGGCGGGGCGACCCTCGCGACACGGGAGGAGAAACCGTAGAGCGGATGCACCTCGTGGTCCGAGATGAGTGCGTTGCCGTCCTGGAGCCGGTCGACGGGGATGCGCCCGTCGCCCTCGTCCTCGTTGCCGTGGGCTCCGGCGATCCTGCCGAACGCCGAGAGGCCGACACCAGCGCCGAGCGTCTGGATGACGCGTCGCCTGTCGAGTCGGGGGTCAATACCGCCGTTTTCGGCGCCATTGTTGCCAGCCGGCGGGTACTGGCTGTACACCTTCGAGAAGCCGGGCGTCTACGAGATGAACTGTGCGCCCCACGAGTACTGGGGGATGGCCATGCGGATCGTGGTCGGCGAGGTGAGCGGCCCGGCGGCCGATCCCCTGCCGGACCTCTGCGCTCAGCCGCCGGGCGGCGAAGGCGGTGGCGAGGGCGGCGAAAGCGAGGGGCCGGCGCTTCGCCACCCGGAGTTCACCGCCTACACCGTCCTCACCGACTCAGCGCTCGCCCCCGATCGGATCGTCGAGCGTGGGGGCGTGAGCTGGGACGACCTCGCCGCCGAGAGCAAACGGTCGTTCCTTCGGCCCGTCGGCTTCCCGCCGTGCGGCGACGGCGGCGCTGAAGGATAGCTCGAAGACCGAACCCGCTACTGTGGTTTACGGTTCGGAGGAAGGTTGTCGATCGACGATAGCCGCGACCTCGTGAAGGTCGCCCGCCTCGTACGTCGGCGTCGCCGCGAGATCCACGTCACGACAGTGCGATCGGCGGACGAAGACCGAATCGATGCCTGCCCGACGGGCCGCGATCACGTCGCTCTCGCTGTCGCCGACGTAGAGCGCCGATGCGGCGTCGAGGTCCGCCAGTGCTCGGTCGAGGTAGTGCGGGTTCGGCTTTTTGCGCCGGAGGCTGTCGACGGTCTCTTCACGGCCGTAGTGGGTGTCGAAGGACGATCGCAGATCGAAGAAGTCCAGTACGAACGCCACGGTCGAGTGGTGGTTGTTGCTCACGATGCCACAGTCCTGTGAGAGGTCCGCGATCGCCGCAACGTCGTCGTAGCGATCCCTCGCGCCCGCCCTGAACGCGTCCAACTGGGAGCGTTCGTCGTGGCGCTCGCGTGCTTCCCAGAACGCGTCCGGGTCGAGGTCGTGAGCGGTGCAGATCTCGTGGAGTCGTTCGGCGGTGACGCCGCTCATGATGTCGAGGACGTGCCGTCGATCGACTGCCTCGATCCCCATCTCGGCGAACGCGGCTCGCGTCGCCTGGTGCTGGGTGTCGCGTGCCGGCGGCTCGATCAAGACGCCGTCGTTGTCGAACAGCACCGCATCGTATCCGGTCACCGTTCGGCCGTACTCGGACGGGGGAGTTGCCCCTTTCGACACGAACGCGTCCGATGGCACTCACCGTGAAGCGGTGTGTGAGGTGTGATCAAGAAGCAAGGATTCGTGGGGAAAGGCAGCTCCGGTTCGGGCGGCGCGGCGGTTCGCTGTCGTGGTCGTGTGACGGACGTTTCGGTGGGAGTGACCGATCGAGTGTTATTCGATGTGGCCTTCGCGCCGGAGCTGGTCGGCGTCCCGGCTCTCGTAGCGCCACTCGATGTTGGCCTTCTCGTCCTGCCAGCTCCACGGTTCGACGAGGACGACGTCGCCCTCCTCGATCCAGGTCCGATACTTCATCCGGCCGGGGATCCGTCCCATCCGGTTCTCGCCGTCCTCACACCGGACGCGAACGTGGTTGCCGCCGTTGTGTTCGGTCACGACCGCGAACAGCTCGTCGTCGTCGGGCATACGGAGGTTTCGACGCCCGTTTTGTTCACTCACAACCCCTGTAGGGAGCCGACACGGTTAAGTGATGGGCATCGTCCGGTAGCACGACACACGGGCGGGAGTCGGAGCGGTTTTGAGGGTCGACGTGTTCCGAGCGGTGTGGATTCCGCTGAGGCGAGGCGACGGTGGGCGGAGCGAACGGGCGCGTACTCGCCGGCGTACTACGCCCACCACGGGCCGAACGCGACCAGCGAGACGATCCGCGAGCGCCTCGCCTCGCTCGATTGCGACGCCGCGATCCTCGAACTCGGTTGTAGTTCGGGCCGCCACCTCGCGCACCTCCACGACCACGGCTACGAAAACCTCCACGGCATCGAGATCAACCCCGATGCGCTCGACGTGATAACCGAGACCTCCCCCGAACTCGCCGCCGCAGGAACCTTCCACGTCGACGCCATCCAGGACGCAATCACGCGGTTCGACGACGGCCGGTTCGACGCCGTGTTCTCGGTCGAAACCCTCCAGCACATCCACCCCGACGACGCCTGGGTGTTCGACGAACTCCGCCGGATCACCGACGATCGCCTCCTCACGGCCGAAAACGAGGGCGAGGCGGCGGATCGTCGAGGAGCGACCACGGACGCGATGAACGAGGTCGACGGCGTCCCGCTGTACTATCGCGACTGGAGGGCCGTGTTCACCGACCGTGGTTTCGCCGAGATCGGCTCGGAGCCGGTCAAACGCGGCACGCTTCGGGTGTTCCGGCCCGTTCGAGACTGAATCGTTCCACGGGACCGATCATCATGGTCGGTAGACCCGTCCGCGAAACGTCGCGATCCGCGCTGCGTCGTTTCCGTCTTCCCCGCTCTCGTTCCGATCCCTCACGTCCTCGGTCACGACGACCTCGTACTCGGCGGTTCGCCCGCTCGTGTGTGTCTCCTCGGCGGTCGCGACGAGCGTCGCCCCCACGTCGACGCTGTCGAGATACGAGATGTTGGTCTCCAGGGCGAGGGCGGTCTTTCCCTGTGCGTTCGATGCCGCCGCGAACGCCGCGTCCGCGAGCGAGTACACCGCTCCGCCGTGGGGCGTTCCGTGGAAGTTCAGCAGGTCCTCGCCTACGGCGAGTTCGGTTCGCGCACTGGTCGGCCCGAGATCGATGAGATCGATCCCGAGGGTGGCACAGAAGGGATCGCTTTCGATCCGTTCGCGGACGTCCGCCTCGACGGTCGGCTCGTCGGCTGTCATGAGTGGGCTGTCGAGCCGGCGGCTCAAAGCGATTGCTGGTTTCGTCGCCAGGACGACGCGCTCGGGACGGCCTTGCAGGCCGTCATGATCACGTTGCTCGCCGAGGGATGGGCGTGGGTGCGGGTGTTCGCGAGGTCGTCGACCGTCGCGCCGTACCGGACCACGGGGTAATCTCACGGATCAGCATCGACGCCTCGCGGCCGATGACTGATCGGGTCGGTTGGAAGCGTTTACCGGTGCGACCGCACGCCGTCGTGCGGTCGATCCCGGAAGGACTCCCAACCGACCCTATGAGCCACCATCATCTTCCTCGCCGCGTTCGGTCGAACCGCACCGCGTTTAAACCGTCCCGGAAACAGCAGTACGTATGAGCGAGCCAGAGACACAGGAGCTCGGGATCACCGAGTCGAAGGAGCACAGCCCCGGCAAGTGGTACGCCGAAGTCGTCCGGAAGGCGGGCCTCGCGGATTACGCCCCGATGGGCGGGTTCATCGTCACCCGTCCCCGTGGGTATGCCCTCTGGGAGCGCATCCAGGACCACCTCGACGGATGGTTCGAGAATACTGGAGTGCAGAACGCCTACTTCCCCCTGTTCATCCCGGAGAGCTACCTCGAACGCGAGAAGGACATCGTCGAGGGGTTCGACCCCGAGGTGGCGTGGGTGACCCACGCCGGCAACGACGAGTTGGACGAGCGCCTGGCGGTCCGACCCACGAGCGAGTCGATCATCACGCCGTTCATGAGCCAATGGATCCGGAGCCACCGCGACCTGCCGATGCGGCTGAACCAGTGGTGTTCGGTGGTGCGCTGGGAGGCAACGGATACGAAACCGTTCTTCCGCACCAAGGAGTTCCTCTGGCAGGAGGGCCACACCGCCCACCGCGACGAGGCAAGCGCGTGGGAGGAGACGATGCTCCGGCTCGACCAGTACCGTCGGCTCCACGAGGACGTGCTCGCGCTTCCAGTGAGGGAGGGACGCAAGCCCGAACACGACAAGTTCCCTGGGGCGCACACCACCGCGGCGATCGAGTCGTTGATGCCCGACGGCAGGGCGCTCCAGTCCGCGACCAGCCACTACCTCGGTGACGGGTTCGCCGAAGCGTTCGACGTGACCTACGTCGACAGGGACGAGAACGAACACGTCGCCCATACCGCCTCGTGGGGGCTGTCGTGGCGCGCGCTCGGCGGGATGGTCATGACCCACGCCGACGACCAGGGACTCTCACTCCCCCCGACACTCGCGCCCGAGCAGGTGGTCGTCGTCCCGATCTGGCAGGAGGACACCCGCGAGGAGGTCCTCGAATACGCCGCCGACCTCGCCGCCGAACTCGACGCCGCTCCGGATCGAGATCGGCCCGAACGAGGTCGAAGACGACGAAGCCACGGTCGTCCACCGCCCCGACGGCGAGTCCGCAGTCGAGGACCGCGACGGGATCGCCGCGGCGGTCGGCGACCATCTCGACACGATCCACGCGAAGCTCTACGCCGCCGCCGAGCAGGATCTGGAGGAGAACGTCCGCGAGGCCGAGAGCCGCAACGAACTGCTGGGAACAATCGGCCAGCATGGCGGTCTCGTCAAAACCGGCTGGTGTGGCGAGGAGGACTGCGAGGCCGCGATCAAGGACGAGATCGCCGCCGAGATCGTGCTGGTGCCCCTGGAACGCGACACCGCCCCCATCCACGGGGAGTGTGTCGTCTGTGACGATGCAGCAGTCGAGACGGCGTACTTCGCCAAATCCTACTGAGCTCGCCAGTTTTTGCTCCTTTTGGATCGTATGAGGCAGATTGACATCCGTACGTCCGGAATAGTGACTCCCTTATTTGGTACAAGCACACATACAGTCTTTCAGGGACAACCTCTTATTCGACACCAGGGTAGCAGGCCGCATATGACCCAGCAACCACCCTCCGGAGTGCGTTCGGCGGCCACCGCAGGCCTCGCCGACCCCACGGACACGCGAGCGAACTGCGGCGTCGGCGTCGTCATGGACCTCGATGGCGGGGCCGACCGTTCGGTCGTCGCCGACGGCCTCGAACTCCTTGCGAACCTCGAACACCGCGGGACGACCGGGGCCGAGGCGTCGACCGGCGACGGCGCGGGAATCATGCTTCGGACGCCACACGACTTCTTCGCCGACGAACTCGACGTCTCGCTCCCCGACACCTACGCGGTCGGCTCGCTCTTCTTGCCCCAGGACGACGACGCCCGCGAGAACCTCCAGGCTCTCGTCGCCGACACGCTCGCCGAGCAGGATCTATCAGTACGTCACTGGCGAGCGGTTCCGACCGATAACAGCGAAATCGGGCGAACGGCGCTCGATTCCGAACCCGCCGTCTATCAGGCGTTCGTCGTCCCTGACGACTCGATCGACGACGGGACGTTCGATCAGCGGCTGTACGTCGGCCGACGCGCCATCGAGAATCGGGTCGAGGAGCGTGATCTTGCTGGGAGCGAGCGCTTCTACGTCTGTTCGCTCGATCGACAGACGCTCGTCTACAAGGGCCTGCTGAAGGGCGACCAGGTCGCGGGCTATTACCCCGACCTCACCGATTCCCGACTCCGTTCGACGTTCGTCCTCGTCCACGCGCGCTTCTCGACCAACACGCTCGGCGCGTGGCATCTCGCACACCCGTACCGAGGAATCATCCACAACGGCGAGATCAACACCATCGAAGGGAACGTCAACTGGATGCGCGCGCGCGAGACCGACGTCAGTACCGAGAAATTCGACGTCGACGCCGTGAAACCGATCATTGCCGACGAGAACCAGTCCGATACCGCGAGCGTCGACAACGCGCTCGAACTCCTGATGCAGTCGGGGCGGGACCTCCCTCACGCACTGCGACTCCTGATCCCGGAGGCGTTCCGTGGCGACGAGCATCAGATGAGCGACGACCGCGAGGCGTTCTACGACTTCCACGCCTCGCTCTCGGAGCCGTGGGACGGCCCCGCGCTGGTGGCGGCCACCGACGGCACCAGAGTGGGTGCGGTGCTCGACCGCAACGGGTTCCGGCCCTGCCGATACGAGATCACGACCGACGATCGCCTCGTGATGGCGTCCGAAACTGGTGCGCTCGATCTCGACCCCGCCGAGGTCGCAGAGCGCGGCCGGCTCGAACCAGGCCAGCTCTTTCTGGCCGACCCCGAAGAAGGCCGGGTCGTCCCCGACGCGGAGGTGTTCGACGACCTCGCCGACCCGAAGTACGCCGAGTGGGTCGATCAGGAGCAGGTCCACCTCGACGACATCGCGGATGACGCGGCACACGAACATGCCGACCGCGAGTCGGGCGAGACGGTCGACGGACTGCGCGCGCACCAGGCACTCTACGGCTACACCCACGACGAACTCGACAACCTGCTCGAACCGATGGCGACCAAAGGGAAAGATCCCGTCGGGTCGATGGGCGACGACACTCCCTTGTCCGTTCTCTCGCAGTTCAACCGCCCCCTCTTCACCTACTTCAAACAGCTGTTCGCGCAGGTCACCAACCCGCCGCTGGATTACATCCGCGAGGAGCTCGTGACCTCGCTCGAAACCAGGCTCGGCCACCAGCGCAACCTCCTCGACGAGTCGCCCGCCCACGCCCGCCAGCTCGTCTGTGACTCGCCGGTGCTCTCGGACGCCGAGACGGCGGCGATCAAGGAACTCGACGGCGACGGCGCGAACGGCCTGACCGCGACGACGATCGACATCACGTACGACGCCGGTACCGACCTCGAAACCGCAGTCGAGCGGGTCCGCGAGGAAGCCACCGCCGCGGCAGAGGCGGGCCACGACGTGCTCGTGCTCTCGGATCGAGCGGCAAGCGACGAGCGAGTGCCGATCCCGAGTCTGCTTGCGACCGGCGGCGTTCACCACCACCTCGTCCGCAACGGGCTCCGCAACCACGTCGGCCTCGTCGTGGAATCGGGTGACCCGCGAGCGGTCCATCACCTCGCCACGCTCGTCGGGTACGGCGCTGGCGCGGTCAACCCCTACCTCGCCTATCAGACCATCGCGGATCTCACGGCCGGCGCGGACGGCGCAGCGCGAGAGGAGGCAGTCGGGTCGTACGTCGGTGCGCTCGAAGACGGGCTGTTGAAGATCATGTCGAAGATGGGGATCTCTACCGCCCAGAGTTACCAGGGAGCCCAGATATTCGAGGCGGTCGGACTCGACTCCGATTTCGTCGCGGAGTACTTCGAGGGGACGACCGCCCGAACGGAGGGAATCGGGATCGACGAGATCGAGACGGACCTCCACGACCGCCACGCGGTCGCCTTCTCCGGCGAACCCGACATCGAGCGCCAAGGCGAGTACGAACACCGCTCGGACGGCATCTTCCACGAGTGGAATCCCCAGACTGTCGGCGCGCTCCAGCAGGCCGTCCGACGGGGCGACTACGAGCAGTACCAGGAGTTCGCCCGGCTGATGAACGACCAGAACGAGGAGCTCCAGACGCTTCGGGGACTCCTCGAATTCGAGAGTTCCAGGGGGTCGATCCCGATCGAGGAGGTCGAGCCAGTACATGAAATCGTCGAGCGGTTCTCGACGGCGGCGATGAGCCTCGGGAGTCTCTCGCCCGAGATGCACGAGACGAACTCGATCGCGATGAACAGGCTGGGCGCGAAATCGAACACCGGTGAGGGCGGCGAGCCGCCCGAGCGCTTCGGCACCGAAAAGGAGTGCACCGTCAAGCAGGTGGCGTCGGGCCGGTTCGGCGTCACCTCGGAGTACCTCTCCTCGGCCGACGAGCTCCAGATCAAGATGGCCCAGGGGAGCAAACCGGGCGAGGGCGGCCACCTCCCGGGCAAGAAGGTCAACGAGATGATCGCGCACGTCCGGTACGCCACCCCTGGTGTTGGACTGATCTCGCCGCCGCCGCTCCACGACATCTACTCGATCGAGGACCTCAAACAGCTGATCCACGACCTGAAGGCCGCCAATCCGGAGGCCGACATCAACGTGAAGCTCGTGAGCGAGGCGGGGATCGGGACGATCGCGGCCGGAGTAGCGAAGGCGAACGCCGACGTCGTCCACATCTCGGGCCACTCCGGAGGGACTGGCGCGAGCCCGCGCACCTCGATCAAAAATGCAGGACTGCCGTGGGAGCTCGGGCTGGCGGAGGCGAACCAGCTGCTCCGGGAAACCAGGCTCCGCTCGCGCATCCGGGTGAGCTGCGACGGCGGGATGAAGACCGGGCGCGACGTCGCGGTTGCGGCACTGCTGGGCGCGGAGGAGTACATCTTCGGCACCGCCTCCCTCGTGACCTCGGGCTGTGTGATGGCCCGCCAGTGCCACGAGAACACCTGCCCTGTAGGCGTGGCGACCCAGCGCGAGGAACTCAGGGAACGGTTCCCCGGCGAGCCCGAACACGTCGTGAACTACATGACGTTCATCGCCCAGGAGCTCCGGGAGATCATGGCCGAGCTCGGCTTTCGAACTGTGGAGGAGATGGTCGGCCGACCGAGCGTCCTCCGCCAGCGCGAGGACGTGACACAGGAGAAAGCGAAAAAGATCGATCTCTCGTCGGTGCTCGCCGAGCCGTGGGCCGACGGCGACGCAGGCAGGGAGGAAGATGGGAGCGGTGACGAGCAGCGGACCAAGACCAGGGAACAGAACCACGAGATCGACGGCCAGCTCGACCACGATCTGATCGCCGACGCCGCACCGGCGATCGAGCGCGGCGAGTCCGTCCACCTCGATCGGGAGATCTCGAACGTCGATCGGGCGGTCGGGGCGACTCTCTCGAACGAGATATCGAAGCGCCACGGCGGCGACGGACTCGACGAGAACTCCATTACTGTGGACTTCGACGGCGTCGCAGGCCAGAGCTTCGGGGCCTTCCTCGCCGCGGGCGTCACGATGAACCTGACCGGGACCGCGAACGACTACGTCGGGAAGGGGCTCTCGGGCGGGAAACTCGTGGTCAACACACCCGAGCGAGCACCCTACGAGCCCGAGGAGAACGTTCTCATCGGCAACGTCGCGCTCTACGGCGCGACCCAGGGCGAGGTGTACGTCAACGGCAAGGCCGGCGAGCGCTTCGCGGTGCGGAACTCCGGCGTGAAAGGCGTCGTCGAGTCGGTCGGCGATCACGGCTGTGAGTACATGACCGGCGGCGCGATCGCGGTGCTCGGCGAGACGGGAAAGAACTTCGCCGCCGGCATGAGTGGAGGAGTCGCCTACGTCCTCGATCGCGAGGGCGACTTCGAGTCCTCGGTCAACCACGGGATGGTGAGCACTACCCGAGAGCTGGAGGACAAGGACCGGGAGATGCTCCGCCGCCTGGTCGAGAACCACGTCGCCTACACCGGCTCGGATCGGGGCGAGTACGTCCTCGACAACTGGGAGGAGGAGGTAGCGCACGTCGTGAAGGTGATGCCCGACGCCTACGCCGAGGTTATCGCCGAGCGCGAGAGCGCCGATGTGCGCACCCAGCCGCCCGCCCACGCGACGGCCGCGGGCGGCAAGCGGCCCGTCGTCGAGGGTGGTGCGGACTGACTCTACAAACCGAAACACGGCTGCTGTTGCGGTTGGCGCGCGGGAGCGAAGCGCGGCGCGAAAAGGGAGGACTGCGGACGCGAACGGGGAGGAACGACCCGTGAGCGCGTCTTTGACGCGCGACTCGTGCGAGGTCTGCACGAGCGGTGCGAGGCGCGACCAACGGGAGCGTGGTTCGAGACGCCGAAGGCGTCTCGTCATCT
>PXSV01000025.1:0-2602 GCA_003022685.1 Halobacteriales archaeon SW_9_67_24
CGCCTCTCCCACTACCGCCGGGAGCGTCGTGGGATCGGCGAGGAGCGTGTCGAATCCCGGATCGTCGGTGCCTCGCGGCGAGTAAAAGAAGACCACGACCGCGAGGAACTCGATCACGCCGACGAGGAAGTGTGGCGTCCACGTCCGAAGCCCCCGTCGAACGCGCGTAGCGTACCGTCGCAGTGCTGACCGCCACGGCCGATCGAACGCGCGATTCAAGAACAGTCGGTGGTCGGCGAGGACGAGGAGTGCGACGAGCGGGAGCGCAGCACCGAGGAGGGAAACGGCGAGTCGCATCGTAACGTCGTTCGGGCCGAGGAGGTCGAAGAGCGGGGCGTTGACGTGGTGGAGAAAGGGGCCGTGGATGATCGGGCGGTACTCGAAGGTGCCCGTCTCGGCGTATTCGAGGATCCAGTAGCCGACTCGGGCCTCGTCCCAATGGGCGATCCGGTCGCCGAGGAAGGCGAGCCGCGCGAGAAGTCCCAGAACTGTAATGGCGACGACGGCGAGCGTGACCCGGCGGCTGCGGCGGGACACGACATCGCCCGTCGTTCTCATATCGAGTTCACGATGGGGCGGCGCATAGGAGCGTTTCGTTCGAGCGCCCGGCAGGACTGTCGCCGAACGGTAGCTCTTTCACGGGCGCTCGCCACCCGCCCACATGCACAGTCTCGGACTGGTCGTCGCCCGGTTCTACGACGACCTCGCGATGGAGATGGAGGAGTACGCACACGAGGCCGCGGCCGAACACGGGGCCGAAATCACCGACACGATCCCAGTACCAGGCGCGTACGACGCGCCGCTCGCCGCCGACCGCCTCGCGCGCCGAGAATCGATCGCGGCGGTTGCGGTGCTCGGCGCGGTCGTCTCGGGCGACACCGACCACGACCAGGTGATCGCCCGGTCGGCGGCGAAGGGGCTGACCGACGTGAGCCTCGATCGGGACACCCCCGTCTCTTTCGGCGTGGTCGGTCCCGGCATGAGCGGTGCGGAGGCGCGCGAGCGCGCCGAGAAGGGTGCCGAGGCCGTCGCAACCGCCGTCGACATGGTGGAGGCGCTCGCATGAGCGAGTTCGCCGCCCGCGTCGAGCGCGTCGAGCCGAGCGCGACGCTCGCGATCAGCAATCTTGCGGGGGAGCTCGAAGCCGACGGCGTCGACGTGGTGGACTTGAGCGTGGGCGAACCCGACTTTCCCACCCCGGAGAACATCGTGGAGGCCGGCAAGAACGCGATGGACGCCGGCCACACCGGCTACACGTCCTCGAACGGCATCCCCGAACTCAAGGCCGCGATCGCCAACAAGCTCGACGCCGACGGGCTCGATTACGGCCCCGACGAGATCATCGTCACGCCGGGCGGCAAGCAGGCGCTCTACGAGACGTTCCAGACGCTGATCGATGACGGCGACGAGGTCTGCCTGCTCGACCCGGCGTGGGTCTCCTACGAGGCGATGGTGAAACTCGCCGGCGGCTCGCCGCCGCGGTCTCGGACGACACCGAGCTCCTCGTGGTGAACTCGCCGTCGAACCCGACCGGCTCCGTGTTCACCGACGCGGCACTCGAAGGTGTCCGCGACCTCGCAGTCGAGCACGATATAACTACTATCTCCGACGAGATCTACAAGGAGATCACCTACGGCGTCGAGCCGACGAGTCTCGGCACCCTGGAGGGGATGGCCGATCGGACGGTGACGATCAACGGGTTCTCGAAGGCCTACTCGATGACCGGGTGGCGGCTCGGCTATCTCGCCGCGCCCGAAGCACTCATCGATCAGGCCGCCAAGCTCCACTCACACTCGGTTTCGTGTGCGACGAACTTCGTCCAGCACGCGGGCGTTGAGGCGCTCGAAAACACCGATCAGGCCGTCGTCGAGATGACCGAAGCGTTCGAGGAGCGTCGCGATCTCGTCGTCGATCTGCTCGCCGAGCACGGCGTCGACGTGTCCGCGCCCGACGGCGCGTTCTATCTGATGGTTCCCGTCGACGATAGCGAGGTGCAACGCGCCTCGGAACGGCCGAGCGGGGAGCGAAGCGACCCGCGAGGCGACGATCAGCAGTGGTGTGAGGACGCGATTCAGGACGCCCACGTCGCCACCGTTCCGGGCAGCGCGTTCGGCGCACCGGGCTACGCCCGCTTTTCCTACGCCAACAGCCAGGAACGGCTGCGCGAGGCGGTCGATCGACTCGCTACCGAAGAGTTGCTCTGAAACGCCCCGCACAACTAGATCACGGCTGCACGCTCAGTTTCCGAAACGGATCGTGACCGGAATCGGACGAGCGATCAGTCGGCGTCGGCACCTTCCTCGTCCGAATCCGGGAACGAGGGCGTGACCGGCCGGCCGATGTGGTTTCCAAAGAGCCACTCCGACCAGTCGAGTTCGAGCACGCGACAGTCCCGGTTTCGAATCCGGCGGTCGCGGGTCTGGCTGTAGTTCAACACCGCGACGAACACGACGCCGCCGACGGTGTTGCCGAGCGTCGCTGGCGCGAGGAAGTGGCTGAAGAACGACCACAGCGACTCCTCGCCCTGGAAGACGACGTACAGGGTTTCGGCCGACCCGACGATGCAGTGGGCGAGCTCCGCGGCCCCCACGGCGTAGGCGAG
>PXSV01000025.1:2612-3753 GCA_003022685.1 Halobacteriales archaeon SW_9_67_24
CCCGCGAACACGCCCTTCCAGAAGATGTCGGCCCACGACAGCTCGAAGAAATGAAGACCGATCTCGCTTGCGACTGCCGCCGCTTCCGGCGAGAACACGCCCGTGGTGGCGAGGACGTACGCGCTCGCCGCCACCCCGAGGACGTTCGCCGCCAGCACCACGCCCCAGACCCGGAGCAGTGCGGGGATCGAGGCGATCCGCGTCAGGACCAGCGTCACGGGCGTGAGCGTGTTCTCGGTGAACAGCTGGTAGCTCCCGAGCACCACGAACAGGAAGCCGAGCGGGTAGAGCAGGTAGCCCGCCGCCGACGCCGAGCCGTCGCTACCGAGCAACGCGGTCAGCGAAGCCACACCGACGAAGGAGAGGCTCATCGCGAAGCCTGCCGCGAGCCCGCTCAAAAAGAGCAGTCGGAAACTCTGACTGAATTCCTCGTCGGCAGTCGCCACGATCCGCTGGAAGATCTCGTCCGCTGAGAACCGATCCCGGACTGCAGAGCCCGCTGCCGGCGCACCGTGTTCGGACTCGTCGAGGGTCTCGCGCAGGTCGTCGCGGGAGGCCCCACCGCCGTCGGGCGTTGCACGCGAGACATCGGCGAAGTCGCCGGCGTCGACGATCGCATCGAGCAGCGCGTCGAAGCTGTACCGGCCCTCGTAGCGCTCGCCGTCGACGAAGAAGGTGGGCGCGCTGTTGACGTCGCTCTCGATCCCGCTCTCGAAGTCCGCGCGTACCCGGCCTTCGTGTGCGTTCTCGTCGAGTTCCTGGGGACTCTATTGAATCCGCCGACGGCGTCGGTGTGAGTCGTCAGAACGATTGAGATGAAGCGGAAGAGGCGTCTTTGTGCAGAAGATTCTCTTCCGCTTCGTCAAACAGGCTGTTTCGATAGCACGAAAACTTACTGATGTAGCGGTGATGCAGATCAGCGATCCTGCCGGCAACGGAGTTGCCGGCTGAAAGCACGCCGTCTTGCACTTTCTCCGTGAGCATATGGACGCGACACTCGCCGAAGTCCTTGATTGGGCCGAAGAAACGGAACGCATACGAGCCGCGCTCGTCCTCGAGCGCGGCGAGTTCCCTGGCCCATCCGCCCTCTGTAAGTCGTTTGACCGAGCACCGATGGGTCTCTGGAGAGAGCTGCTCCAAC
>PXSV01000026.1:0-7592 GCA_003022685.1 Halobacteriales archaeon SW_9_67_24
AGTACGCCCGCATCCAACCCGATCCGGCGTGTCTCGAAAGCACCCAGAACGTCGGTGCTGACGACTAGAGGACATAGTCACACCCCGAACAGTCCGCACGATGGCGGTAGTGTTCATCGAGGCCGACGACGGGGGATGGCGTTCGACGCGATCGGGACCGACGGGATCGCGAAGCGTGCCGTGTTCGTCGTCGACGGTGACGGAATGATCACCCATGCGCGGGGGAGCGACGATCCCGGCATCGAACCCGACTACGACGAGGTCGCGGCGGCCGCTCGGGACGCAGCGGCCCGACCGGTCGACGACTGTGGGTCGGTCGCGCCCACACCATCAGGTCTCCTCCCAACAGTAATGAGCAACCCGATGGATATGACGCCCTCCATCGAGCGCGCCGTCTCCATCTCCTCCCAACAGTAATAAGCAACCCGATGGGTTTTCATTCCGGCTGTCGAACACCATCCCATGAGTGACAGCGCCGATGCGGCCAGCGGTCGCGTCTACGCCCCCGAGGACCACCACGCCTTCCCCGACGAGCGAGTCAATGAAGCGCTCGACCTCGTCGAGAGCGACCCGGAGATACAGGCCTATCTCGACGCCCAGAACGTCAATCCGGTGGCGCGCAAGCGTTACAACGACCACGGGGCCAAGCACGTCTCGATCGTCCGCAACCGTGCGCTCTGTCTCTACGACCTGCTCAAGGCCGGGAGCGTCCAGTTCAACGGTGCAGCCGACCAGGACCTCGACGAGGCCGACGAACCGGTCATCATCGCGCTCGCCGCCACCCTCCACGACATCGGCCACGTCGTCCACCGCGAGGACCACCCCTACTACTCGATCCCGCTCGCCGCCGACATCCTCGATCGCATCCTCCCCGAGTTCGACTTTTACGACACCGAGGCGCGCATCCGGGTCAAGGGCGAGGTGCTCCACGCGATCCTCTGCCATCACACGCCGGAGACGCCGCTGACACTGGAGGCCGGCATCGTTCGGGTCGCCGACGCGCTCGACATGGAGCATGGCCGCTCGCGCGCGCCCTACGAGCAGGGCGGGCGCGGGATCAACACCGTGTCGAGTCAGGCGATCCAGGAAGTCTCGCTCGAAGCCGGCGACGGCGTCCCGGTGCTCGTCGAGATCGAGATGACCGACGCCGCCGGCGTCTACCAGGTCGACACCCTCCTGAAGGCCAAACTCACCGGCTCCGGTCTCGAAGACCACATCCGCATCGTCGCGGTCACGACCCACGACACCGACCAGCAGTTGGTCGAGCGCGTCGAGCTCTAAGCACCCACTTTTTTACAAGGGGTCCTCGGTCGAACTCCGTCGAATAACCTGTTCTGTCGAGCATAGCGAGACAGAGCTTGGAGGAGCTTCGCTCTTTCAGTGGAGCAAAAACACCCGCTCACTCGCTACGCTCGTTCGCGGGAGAATTGCTGGCGCTCTCCGCAACCGCACCACGACCACGGTCGCCTGAGCCCTCGGCCCTCGGGGCCTCGCCCTTCATCCGCCAGGCCCGCACCGCACCACTCCGCACGCATCTCACCCGGATCGGATTGGTCAGTCGTGACGTTCGGCAAGAGCCGGCGATCGAGTCAGGCCGACGTGGTGATCGCCGGGAACAGCTCGCCGAGAGCCGGATCGGTCTCCACGAGCCGGTACTCCCTCCCGCTGCGTTCGATGATCCCGGCCGCAGCGAGGTGATCGAGGTGGGCGTACGCTTCGCCGGGCCCGTGGAGAATGTGGATGCTCGACAGGTCGCCGAACAGCTGCGCGCTCACCGTCCACGGGTCCGCCGGCCCGACCTCGCCGAGCACCTCGAGAACCCGTTCGGTCCGCTCGCGGTGGTGGGCGGCGATCTCCCGTGCACGGCCGGCGGGATCGTCGATCGGATCGCGGTGGCCCGGGAACGCGCGATCGAACCCGCCGTCGATGATCCGTTCGAGCGTTTCGAGATATCTGGCGAGCGGCTCCTCGACGCGCACGTCCGCACCGCCGACGTTCGGGGTGTAGTGCGGGAGCAGGGCGTCGCCGCTGAACAGTTCTCGACCGTCCTCGGCGTCGAAGACGAACCCCGCGAGTCCGGCGGTGTGGCCCGGAAGATGGAGCGCTTCGAGGTCGCCCTCCGGAGTCGAAAAGCGCTCGCCGTCGGCGAACGGCTCGACCGTCGGCTCCGGGCCAGTCAGCTCGTCGTGACTGTCGATGAACGCGAGCAGCTCCTCGCGCGGCTCGTCGGGCACGCCCCACTCGTCGAGGAACGCACGCTGGCGCTCGGTCATGTCGGTCCACGCCTCGGGGTCGCGCTCGACCAGGGGCGCGTCGTCGGCGTGGACCCTGACCGTCGCGCCGCCTGCATCCTGAATTACGCCCGCGAGCCCGACGTGGTCCTCGTGCCAGTGGGTGAGGAGAACTTCGTCGATGTCCGCGAACGTCGATCCGAGATCGGCGAGCCGGTTCGCCAACTGTTCGCGGACGTCCGGCGTGGCGACGCCCGTGTCGACCAGGGTCGTTTTCGCGTCCGACCCAGCTCCGAACACGTAGGCGTTGTTCAGCCCCTCGAACACCTTGTTGCCGAGCGTGATCCGTTTCATCGCTGCCCCCCGATCGGCTCGGTGCGGCGCGCTCCTCGGCCGGTCCCCCGACCCGGGTTCCCCTGGACAGCCGTCATACCCCTCGCTACCGCTCCCGGCCACATACCACTCGCGGTATCGAGGCCGCTGTTCGGGATCCTCGCGTCGTACGGTCGTCGTCGGCGCACGGGTCGAGAACTGATCGGCCGAAAGCCCACGCCACAGCGGATCGTAGGCCCGGAAGTAGCGCGATCCCCGATGGTGCGTTACTCGTTCGCGACCACGACCGCACCCTTCATTCCGAGCGACTGATGCGGGTTGCAGTAGTAGCGATACACGCCTGGCGAGTCGAGCGTCGCCTCGTAGGTCACGTCCTCACCCATCGCAGGTTCCCCGCTGTCGAGCGGGCCGTCACCCTTGGAGACGACGTTGTGCGCGCTGCCCTCGCCGGTCCACGCCCATGTGATCGTCGTGCCCGGCGAGACCCGAGCCGCCGCCGGATCGAAGGCGTACCCGTTCTCGCCGGCCCCGACGGCGATCTCGACCGATCCGGAGCCGGTCTCGTCGGCGATCGAACCGTCGTATCCCGTCGCCTCCGCGAGGTACTCCTCGACGGCCCCCGTCCCGACGGTCGTTCCCGAACCCCCGTCCGTCGTCGCTGTAGCGCTCGTTCCGGGGGTGGTGCTCGTCGTCCCCTCGTCGGTCGGTCCGGCGTCGGTCGTCGCGGTTGTCGTTGCTGCCTCGGTGGTCCCGGTGCCGGCTTCCGTCGTCGCGTCGCCGCCGGTCGCCTCGGTTTCGGTTGCCGAGTCCTCGGTGTCGTTCGACCCGCCGTCGCCGGAGCCACCGGAACACCCGGCGAGCGCTCCGGCGACGAGCACGCCGGCCGCACCCTGGAGGACGGTTCGCCTGTCGAGAGCGTCGATGTCGGGAACCATCGGTTGATCCTGGTTCGTCCGTTCGACTCAAAAGACCGCCGATTCGTTGCCAGCCACGGCGACCGTCCGCACACCGGGGACTGGCGGCGAACGCTGGCCCACGAATCGAAAGCCGAACCAGTCGCCGCGGCCGGACCGCTTTAGCGGTTGTCGCCCCTCGCAATGTCATGGACGACTCACCACGCCGGCGACCGGGGACGGGGCCACGATGACCGTCTGGGTCATCGGCGACCAGCTCACCCGCGAGGTCGGGCCGCTCGCCCGCGCCGACGCCGACGAGCGCGTACTCATAATCGAGGCCCGCGAGTTCGCCCGCAAGCTCCCCTATCACCCACACAAGCTCGTCTGCGTGTTCAGCGCGATGCGGCACTTCCGCGACGACCTCCGGGAGAGCGGGTACGAGGTCGACTACCACCAAGTCGAGACGTTCGGCGACGGACTCGACGCCCACTTCGAGACCCACCCCGACGACAGCCTCGTGACGATGGAGCCAGCCGGACACGGGGCTGCCGACCGGCTCGAAAGCCTCGTCACCGAACGCGGCGGGGAGATCGAGTTCGCCCGGGACGAACGGTTTCTCTGTTCGGCCGACCGGTTCGAGGAATGGGCGGGCGACGACGATCAGTTCGAACACGAGGGGTTCTACCGGATGCTGCGTCGCGAGACCGGATATCTGATGGACGACGGCGAGCCGGTCGGCGGCGAGTGGAACTACGACGAGTCGAACCGAAAGTTCCCCGGCGAGGAGTACGACCCGCCCGACCCGCCGCGGTTCGAACCCGACGACCTCACCGAAGAAGTAATCGAGTGGGTCGGCGAGGAGTTCGCCGGCGGGTACGACGAACCACCTTACGGAGGGAGCTGGGCCGATCCAGGGGCGTTCGTGTGGCCGGTCACGCGCGAGGAAGCGCTCGACGCGCTCGCGGATTTCGTCGAGCACCGCCTTCCGGAGTTCGGCCCGTACCAGGACGCGATGCTCGACGAGGAGTGGACGCTGAACCACGCGCTGCTGTCGGTTCCACTGAATCTCGGCCTGCTCCACCCGCGCGAAGTCGTCGAGCGCACACTCGACGCCCACCGCGAACGGGATCTCCCGCTTTCGAGCGTCGAAGGGTTCGTTCGCCAGGTCATCGGCTGGCGCGAGTTCATGCGCCACACCTACCGGCGCGCGATGCCCGACCTCGCGACGGCCAACGGACTCGACGCCGATCACGACCTGCCCGACTTCTACTGGACCGGCGACACCGAAATGGCCTGCCTCGCAGACGTGGTCGGGAGCGTCCGGGAGCGAGGGTACTCCCACCACATCGAGCGGCTGATGGTGCTTTCGAACTTCGCGCTGCTCTATGGGGTCCGACCCGCGGCGATCAACCGGTGGTTCCACGCGGCGTACGTCGACGCCTACCATTGGGTCACGACCCCGAACGTGATCGGGATGGGCGTGTTCGGCAGCGACCGCCTCTCGACCAAACCCTACGCCGCCTCGGCGAACTACCTCGACGACATGAGCGATTACTGCGGGGACTGTGCCTACGATCCCGACGAGACCACCGGCGAGAACGCCTGCCCGTTCAACGCGCTTTACTGGGACTTCCTCGGCCGGAACGAGGACCGCCTCCGGAAGAATCACCGAATGGGCCTGGTCTACAGCCACTGGGACGACAAGGACGACGACGAACGTGCGGCGATCCGCGATCGGGTCGGCGAGATCCGTGACCTCGCCAGGACCGGCGATCTCTGACCCACGCGACTGCGGCGGTGTTTAGATAAGCGACGCTGATCGAGAAAACCACGCTGGGTGGGACTGAGCGGAGTGGTTCGAGACACCTACGGTGTCTCGTCATCACGAGAGAGCCTCGCTCTGTCTTCGGGGACTGAAAGGGGCGACTGGCTCAGGGAACCCGGACGACGCAAGGACCGCAGGCCCACGGCCGAGGACCGCAGCGAGTCCCGGGACCTGAGCCAGTCGGGGCTTTCGAACCCGTTGCGGTTGCTGTCGCTGTCCCAATCGCCACTGTTTATCTGAACACTACCCGTTCGGCGCGGCGAAAGCGTTTTGCGGGCGAGCGAAAAATCATGAGTGATAGGGCCAGGCCATGATCGATCTCACCCTCGACGTCGAGCAGTACGACTGTCCGTACATCGCGGCGACCGACGACCACGACGTTGCGTTCTCGACGCTCAACTGGGAGTTCGACCGCACGGCGGAGCGACTCGAAACCAGGATGGTGGTCGACGCCGACGACCGCGCGACCCTCGATCGTGGACTCACGACGCTCCGCGAGCACGACCAGATCCACGAGTACGACCTCGTGGCCAAACGCGACGGCGTCGCCCGGATCCGCTCGACCATTCCGACCACGAACGCGATGGGCACCATCCGCGACCACGACGGCTACGTCACGGGGCCGTTCCACATCGAGTCGGGGAGCGAGCGCTGGCAGGTGGGGTTCGACGGCGAGGGAGCCGCCGAGGCCGCGCTGTCGGCGCTTTCGGTCGACAACGAGTTCACCGTCGAGGCGCGCGAGGAGGTCGGCCTCCCCGAGATGGGCGGCTACGCGCAAACCGTGGGTGCGGCGATGACGCTCGTCGACGGCTGTCGCGACCTCTCGGAAGCCGAACGCGAGACCCTCGAAGCCGCCGTCGACGGCGGCTATTTCGACCGGCCGCGCAGCGCCGATCTCGGCGCGCTCGCCGACGAGTTCGACGTCTCGAAGCCCGCGGTCTCGAACACGCTCCGGCGCGGCCAGGAACGCGTGCTCTCGCGGGTGGTCGACGCGCTCGACGATCTCGACGATCCCGACGACGAGTGATCGGAGTCGCCGGACTGACCCGGGCTGGCGGGATCCAACCGCTCCGCGACGCACCCGTGGCTCAGGTCCGGACCAGCGACAGTATCTCGTCGCGGGCCGTCCGCGCACACTCGCGATTCCCCCGACCGAAATGTACCGTGTTCTCGTTGACCGGATCGCTGAACAGCCCGCCTGCGTCGACCTCGACGCCGGTTTGCTCCACCTGGAGGTAGCCGATGGTGATGCCTTCCGAGTAGTCGACGCCCTGTATCTCGGCGGCCGGGATCGTCTCGTCGTCGAACGTCGAGCGTCCGACGCGCTCGATGACCACTCGGTCGTCGTACACCACGAGGGTTCCGTCCTGGAACTTGCAGATAACGGCTGCGTCGGCGTGGTCGTCGACCGAGTCGGTACCGTTGTCCCCGGCCTCCCCGTCGCGGCCCCATGGGAGGTCGACCATGACATACATACTGCGGAACGCATAAAAAGGCGTTCGCCCGATGAACACGTCGGTATCGCGCCGACGAAACGTACTGCTTTCCGTACCCGGACCCCCTCCAACGGGCCTTTCACGCTCGGTCGTGGAAGCAGTTCACGGCGTCGTAGAGCGCACCGCGGCGCTCGCCGTGCATGAGGTAGTGATCCTCGCCGGCGAGTTCGAGGTAGTCGGCGGTGGTGACGAGTTCGTCGTACAGCGCGGTCGCGTCCGCGCGCCACGAGATCGCGTCGTCGGTGCCCCGAACCACGAGCGTCGGCACGTCGATGTTCGCGGCGTCGTACGGCGGATCGTCGGCACAGCAGTCGGCGAAGTCCGCGAGCGCGCCCGTCTGGGCGATGTACGTGTCCTCGTCGACGCCCTGGTTCGATTCGACCTGGGTTCGCCAGATCGCCTCGAACAGTGCGTCGTTTGCGTCCTCGCCCTGTCTGTCCTCGACGGTCTCTCTGTCCTGGTGGTAGTAGGCGTCGAGATCGGGGTCGAGCCCGAGCGCCGCGAGGCCGTCCTCGACGTCGTAGGACGTCCGGTAGACCGGCGCGCACTGGACGAGGGAGGCGATGGGGGGCGCGTCGCGCTCGATCAGCCGCCCGCAGACGTTCGTGCCCCACGAGACGCCGACGAGATGCACGGTGTCGAAGCGCTCGCGGACGAATTCGAGTGCGTCGGCGGCGTCGCTCGCGGCGAGGTCCGCCCGAACCGGCGGGCCGTTCTCCTCGGGCGGTTCGTTCATCTCGGGCGGGCGGTCGCTATCGCCGTACCCGCGGATGTCGAGGGCGAACGCCGTTCGACCGCGCTCTCCGGGAGT
>PXSV01000026.1:7817-10530 GCA_003022685.1 Halobacteriales archaeon SW_9_67_24
GGTCGTCGCGGCACTCGGTGCCGCGGGCGTGTCCGGCCTCGCGGGCTGTTCCGGTGGTAGTGGCGACGGCACCGACACGAGCGGTGACGGAACGACCGGCGGTGGCGGCGGAGCCCAGACGACGACCGCCGGGACCGAAACGTCGGCCGAGACGACCGCCGAGAGCGACACCGCGACAACCGGCGACGAAACGGAAACGACCAGTGACGGTGGAACCGAGACGACGACCGACGACGAAACGGCGACGACCGGTGAGGACGGGACGACGACCGGCGAGGCCGGTGGAGCGTCGGGCACCGTGAAGATCGGCGTCCTCCAGCCGCTCACGGGCGACCTGAAGTACTACGGTCAGCAGTCGCTCTGGGGCTTTTACGAGGGGCTCAACTACAAGAGCGACGAGGGGTTCACCGCCGATGCCAAGACGGGGACGAAGACCGCGACCGTCGGCGGCGTCGATTTCGAACTCGTCGTCCGGGACACCCAATTGAAGAGCAGTCGCGCGCAGTCGCTCGCGACCAGCCTCGTCCAGGACGAGGAGGTCGACATGCTCTTCGGGTGTTCCTCGTCGGGGGCGGCGTCGCAGATCGCCACCACGGTCACGAACCAGACCCAGGTGCCGACGATGATCGGCCCCGCCGCCTCGGCCGACATCACCGCGAGCAGCGAGACCTGTGGCGAGTACCTGTTCCGGGCGAGCGAGAACACCGCGATGGACGCCCGGTCGGGCGGCCGCTACGTCGCTCAAAACAGCGACGTCTCGAAGGTGTACCTCTTCGGCGCGGACTACAGCTTCGGGCAAGCGGTGGTGAACAACTACCGCAACGTGCTCGAAGCCAACGACGTCGAGATCGTCGGCGAGAAGTTCGTTCCGCAGGGGTACTCCGAGTGGCAGGGGCTGCTCGACAACGCCGAGGAGGCAGGCGCGGAGGGGATCGTCGCCGGGTTCACCGTTTCGACGCTTCCCCAGTTGTTCACCACGTTCCTCAACGGCGACTACTCCTACCGGGTGTTCGGCGGGTTCGCCACCCAGATCACGGTGGGAATCATCGGCCAGACGCTCCAGAAGGTGCTCGGCACTCCGCTCTCGATGGACAAGCTGGAGGGGACCAACCTCGGGCCGTTCACCACCCGGTATCACTGGAACCAGTACGACAACGAGATCAACAACTCGTTCGTCGACAGCTATACGAGTGCGTACGGCGTGGTGCCCGACCTCTTCACCTCGGGCACGTTCACGGCCGCCTCGTCGATCGTTCAAGCTGTCGAGGAAAGCGGTTCGACCGACGGCGAGGACATCGCGAGCGCCCTCCGGGGGATGACCGTCACCGACACCCCGAAGGGCGAGGGTGGATACACCTTCCAGCGCTATAACAATCAGGCGCGCTCGGAGATGACGCTCGCGAACGGCGTCCCGAACGACAACGACAACTGGGACGCACCGATCAAACCGAGCCCGCCGATCACGAGCGTGCCGGCGGATCGGACCACCATCCCCCAGGACAGCTCCGAGATGAACTGTAGCCTCTGAGCGATGCTCAGGACCCGAGGCCTCACGAAGCGGTTCGGGGGACTGACCGCGGTCGACGACGTCGATTTCGCGCTCGGCGACGAGCTCTGCTCGCTGATCGGGCCGAACGGCGCGGGCAAGACCACTCTGTTCGACCTCCTGACCGGCGCGCTCGAACCCACCGCAGGAACGATCGAACTCGGCGGCGAGGACCCCCAGGACGTGACCGGGGCAACCCCGCACGAGACCGCGGCGGCCGGGCTCCACCGATCGTACCAGATCACGAACGTGTTTCCGACGAGCACAGTCTTGGAGAACGTCCGGATCGCGGCCCAGGCCCACGGATCGGACTCGTTCAAGCTGTGGCGCAACGCCGGGTCGTTCGATCGGTACGTCGACGAAGCCTACGCGATCCTCGATCGGGTCGGGATCGCCGGCGCGGCCGACACCGTGGCGTCGACGCTGAGCCACGGCGAGAAGCGCCAGTTGGAGGTCGCGATCGCGCTCGCGGGCGATCCCGACGTGCTCTTGCTCGACGAACCCAACGCGGGCGTATCGAGCGAGAGCGTCGACGAGATAATCGCGCTGATCGACGACGTGGCCGACGATCACGCCGTACTGCTTGTCGAGCACAACATGGACATCGTGATGAACGTCTCCGAGCGGGTTGTCGTCCTCCACCAGGGATCGATCATCGCCGACGGCGATCCCGCAACCGTCCGAAACGATCCCGCCGTCCAGGAGGCGTACCTCGGCGGGTACGAACCGGGTGCGGACGGCACACACGAGACGAACCCGACCGACCGGGAGGGAAGCGCGGCGTGAGCGCCGACACGCAGCCGGACTCGACCGACGGCGAGACGACGGAGAACGAGACGATGGACACCGACAGTGCGGCGAGCGAGGCCGACACCGGGTCGGCACCGCTGCTCGCCCTCTCGGACGTCCACACCTATTATGGCGAGAGCCACGTGCTCGAAGGCGTCTCGCTCGACGTGCGGGAGGGCGAGGTGGTGGCGCTGGTCGGGCGCAACGGCGTCGGGAAGCCCACGATGCTGCGCTCGATCCTCCAGCTCACCCCGCCACGGCAGGGATCGATTCGATATCGCGACATAGGGTTGGTCGGGCGGCGGACCCACGAGGTCGCGAGTGCGGGGATCGGCTGGATCCCCGAGGAACGGCGGATGTTCGCCGAACTCACCGTCG
>PXSV01000027.1 GCA_003022685.1 Halobacteriales archaeon SW_9_67_24
GTCGACTTCGAGACCGTCCCGCCCTCGACGAGTTCGAGGACAGTCTCGAAGTCGACCGAGGGGCTCGTCATCGCGTTGTCCGCGACCACCACGCCGCCCGGTGGGACCTTCTCGCGGATGGCGTCGAACGCCTCCTCATATCGGTGTTTCTCGTTGTCAATCAGGACGACGTCGAACGGGCCCTCATACTCCCTCGCGTAATCGATCGCGTCGCCGTGCTCGAAGGTCGCGTGCTCGGCGAGATCGCCGCGGTCGAAGTACTCGCGGGCGCGGTCGAGTTCGTCCTCGTCGATTTCCGTGAGGACGACCTCGCCCGTCGGCGGGAGCGCCCGTGCGAACCAGTACGCCGAGTAGCCGAAGCCGGAGCCGAACTCGAAGACGCGCTCGGCGTCGACGAGGCGACAGAGCGTGGCGAGCCAGCCGCCGACCGCGGGCCCCACGGTGGGAAAGCCGATCTCCGCGCCGTACTCGTCCATCTGCTTTAGGATCTCGTCGGGCTGTGGGCCGATTGCGTGGGCGAAGCGGGTGACATCCTCGGAGACGAGTTCGGACATACCGTCCGCCTCGCAGCGTATCGGCTAAACGCTTCCCCTCCCGTCGAACCGGGGTTCGCTGAGATGCAGTGTGTTGCGGGACGGTTGCGGAAGCGGTGCGGTTGCGGTTTGCGGTGCGGCTGCGGAGCGGTGCGGCAGGAAGCCACGCGGTCCGAGGGACGCTCCGCGTCCCTCGCTCCTCCACGACGAGCCTCGTGCTCACTCCGTTCGCACGAGACGCCAAGCACGAGCGAGGGCTTTCAGGGCGTGAGAACGGCCCGCCCCTCGATCTCGCCGTGTTCGAGTTTCGTGGCGACGTCGTTGATCTCGTCGAGTCCGTACCGCGAGGTCCGGAGGTCGACGTCGCCGCGTTCGACCAGGGCGACGAGCTCCTGGAGTTCGGTGTACTGGCCGACGAGCGTGCCGCGATAGCTGAACTCGCCGTCGACGAGCGCCTGGGCGGGTTCGTGGACGTGGCCGCCGTAGCCGACGACGTGGTGGTCGCCGCCGGCCGCGACGACATCGGGCGCGAGCCCGGTTGTCGCGTCGCTGCCGACGAAATCGAGCACCTGCTGTGCGCCGACGCCGTCGGTGATCGACTCGATCTCGCTCGCAACATCGGCGGAGTCGGGGTTCACGGTGTGATGGGCACCGAGGTCGGTCGCCAGATCGAGCGCCTCCTCCTTGAGATCGATCGCGGTGATGATAGTGGCGCTCATCGTGTCGAGACACTGAAGCCCGATGTGACCGAGCCCGCCGATACCGACGACGACTGTGTGGTCGCCCGGATTCAGTTCGCGGACGGCCTTTTTTACGGCGTGGTAAGCCGTGATGCCCGCGTCGGCATGGGGCGCGATGTCGGTCGTGTCGAGGCCGTCGGGCAGCGGGATGACGGCGCGTTCGTTGGTGAGGAGGGATTCGGCGAACCCGCCGTCGGTGGAGAGCCCCGGAAAGGCGACGTTCTCGCAGTACATGTCCTCGCCGAGCCGACAGGGCCGGCAGATCCCACAGGTCATCACCGGGTGGCAGATGACCGAATCGCCCTCCCCGACGGTCGAGACGCCGCCGCCGACCTCGACTACTCTGCCGGCGTTCTCGTGGCCGAGCGTCATCGGGAGGTCCTGAGGCATGTACTGTGCCCACATCCCCTCGATAACGTGGTTGTCCGTCTGGCACCAGCCCGCGCCCTCGACGTCGACGATCACGTGATCGGCCTGGCTTACCTGTGGTGCGTCGACGTCGTCGACCGAGAGCGCGTCGTCCATCGTCTCGGTGTAGTCGTGGAGCCTGGCTGCTCGCATGTGGCAATGTACCATTCGCGGCCCGAAAACCGTTCCGGGGAAACGGTGAGACCGACGATCCGACCAACTCGTTTCAGGCAGCGAAGACGTCTCTCGGACGGGTTCGGCGTCAGTGCGGGAACGTCGGGACTGGCACTCGTTTCGGTTTCGAACCCGGACCGATCGCGGCGGCCGCCAAGCGTTCCGCCACCCGACGACTTACGGAACGCCCGCCCCTGTGCCGAGTATGCGACTCCACTGGCACCGGCGCGACCTCCGGGCGGCGGACAACCGCGCGCTCGCCGCGGCCGCCGACGACGGTCCCGTTCTCCCGGTGTTCGTCTTCGACCCCGACGTGCTGGAATACGCCGCCCCGCCACGGATGGCGTTCCTGTGCGACGCGCTCGCGTGGCTCCGCGAATGGTACCGTGAGCGCGACAGCGATCTCGTGGTCGTCCGCGGCGACCCCGCCGAGGAACTCCCCGACCTCGCCGACGAGCACGGGGCCAACGGCGTGGTCTGGAATCGCGACTACACGGGACTCGCCCAGGAACGCGACGAGACGGTCCGTACGTCGCTTGACGAGGCGGACATCGAGCACGAAACGTTCCACGATGCGGTGCATCACGAGCCAGGCACCATCACCACGAACGACGACGATCCCTACGCAGTGTTTTCCTATTTCGGCGACAAATGGCTTGACCGCGAAAAGAGCACTCCAATTCCGGCCCCCGACGCCGACGCGCTCGCCGACGTGGGGGGCGAGGCGCTCCCCGAACTCGACGACCTGGGGTTCGAGGAACCCGATGCAAACCTGCCGCCGGCGGGCACCGAGGCGGCGCGCGACCGCCTCGATCGGTTCTGTGAGTCGCCGGTCTTTGAGTACGACGAGGAGCGGGAGTACCCCGCACGCTCGGGGACGTCGCGGCTCTCACAGGACCTCAAATACGGCACTATCGGGATCCGCGAGGTCACCGAACGCACCGCGTCGGCGCTGGACGACGCCGAAAGCGAAGACGAGCGCGAGGCGGTCGAGACCTACCGAGAAGAACTCGCGTGGCGGGAGTTCTACATCCAGGTGACTTACTACAACCCGAACGTGGTGACACGGAACTACAAGGACTACGAAAACGAGATCGCCTGGCGCGACGACGAGGACGACCTCGCAGCGTGGAAGGCCGGCGAGACGGGCTACCCGATCGTCGACGCCGGGATGCGCCAGCTCCGCGCGGAGGCGTACATGCACAACCGCGTTCGGATGATCGTGGCCTCGTTTCTCACGAAGGACCTCCTGTGCGACTGGCGTGCGGGCTACGACCACTTCCGCGAGATGCTCGTCGACCACGACACCGCCAACGACAACGGCGGGTGGCAGTGGGCCGCCTCGACCGGAACGGACGCCCAGCCGTACTTCCGGGTGTTCAACCCGATGACCCAGGGCGAGCGCTACGACCCAGATGCCGAGT
This sequence comes from Halobacteriales archaeon SW_9_67_24, assembly GCA_003022685.1. Lineage (GTDB taxonomy): Archaea > Halobacteriota > Halobacteria > Halobacteriales > Halococcaceae > Halococcus. The sequence goes on from PXSV01000027.1 coordinate 3,280, forward strand.
ATATCACGACCTACGTTCCCGAGCTCGACGGTGTCGACCCGGAGGCCATCCATTCGTGGCACGAACTCGACGACGAGGAACGCGCCGAGCTCGCTCCCGAGTATCCCGCACCGATCTGCGATCACGCCGAGCGCCGCGAGGAGGCCATCGCGATGTTCGAGCGTGCGCGCGGCGACGAGTGAGCGCGTAGCGAGGCCTTACGGACGACGGTATCGGATATTTGGTCGATCAGTTGTCCAGAAGGCGACACTTCGTTCGGAACGACGGTCCGCATGAATCACGACGCAAACGAGAACCGCGATCCACCCCCTCCCCAGCCGATTCACTTCGCTCCCGCCGGTCGCTCGTTCATCCACCGTCAGGGTGACACCCTGACGAGCCTGCACTCGCTTCGCTCGTACAGACCTCGCGCGAGTCGCGCACCTTCGGCGCGCCATCCGCCACCGTCCAATCCCAATCGGCAGAAATCATGTGGGATGGTACCACCCATTCCTCAACCTTTAACAGCTATCGCGCCGATACACCAAGTGGAGGATTTGATCATGTCTGAACACTCGAACGCGGAGCTTCCACCGCTTCCGTACGACTACGACGCGCTCGAACCGCACATCTCGGAGCAGGTGCTCAACTGGCACCACGACACCCACCATCAGGGCTACGTCAACGGGCTCAACTCGGCCGAGGAGTCGCTCGCCGAGAACCGCTCGTCCGGCGATTACTCCTCGTCCGGCGGTGCGCTCGCCGACGTGACTCATAATGGCTGTGGGCACTACCTCCATACCATGTTCTGGGAGAACATGGACCCGAACGGCGGCGGCGAACCCGACGGCGAACTCGCCGACCGCATCGAGGAGGACTTCGGCTCCTACGAGGGCTGGAAGGGCGAGTTCGAGGCCGCCGCGTCGGCCGCCTCGGGCTGGGCGCTGCTCGTCTACGATCCGGTCGCCAATCAGCTCCGGAACGTGGCGGTCGACAACCACGACGAGGGCGCGCTCTGGGGAGCCCATCCCGTGCTCGCGCTCGACGTCTGGGAGCACTCGTACTACTACGACTACGGTCCCGACCGTGGCAGTTTCATCGACGCCTTCTTCGAGGTCGTCGACTGGGACGCCGCCGCGGACAGCTTCGCGAAGACCACGTCGAACCACGAGTAGTTCCCGAACTCACGATTTTTGACGCCCCTGGCCGCCGAGCCACGGCCATAGGTACGGAACCGAGCTACTCGTCCAGCCATCAATACCGCCACGAGAACGGCCACACCCCCGAGGATTTAGGCCCGTTCGACGTAGCGGCCGTATGCCCCGACCGAAATCGTCGTTCGACCGCGTGCGCCCCTTCGAGTTCCGGACCCCCGACGAGGTGCTCGATCCCGAGACGATGTACACCGTCTACGAGGTCGCACGCCTCCTCCAAGGACTCGATCCCGACGTCGAACTCGATGTCGAAACCGAAGACGTGCTGCTCGACTGGGCGATTCCGTGGATGGTCACGAACGCCGACACGCTCTGTTTCGCCGAGCCCGCGAGCGACGACGAACCGGGCCACTACGGGTTGAGTGCGTAACTGCTGGCTCGCCGGTGGCCGTGGTGCGACAGAAGAGCGAGCGGTCGAACCGCTCAGTTGGTAGCCAGCAGTGTCGGAGCGATCGGCGTCCACGAAAGCGAAGCTACCGGTCGTCACCGATCTCCACGCTGCTCCGGAGAAGCTATTAGTTCGTCGGTTTCACACCGTCAGGTATGGATAGCGTGGCCATCACGCTTCGGCAAGCCAACGACAGCACACTCCCCTACATCGAGACGCTGTTGACGAAAAACGATCTGCCGTCACAGGACATCGGCTCGAAGCCCGAATGCTTCTACATCGGGTACGACGGGGACGACCGAGTCGGGATCGGCGGGATCGAAGTTCACGGAACGGATGGACTGCTCCGCTCGGTCGTCATCGAGGACTCGGCACGGGGAAACGGATACGGAACGGCGCTGTGCGATGGTTTGGAGGACGAGGCTTCGGCGGCGAACGTGACGACACTCTACTTGCTCACGACGACGGCAGCCGATTTCTTTGCCGACCGCGGGTACGAGGAGATCGAGCGTACTGGTGCTCCTGCCGCCATCCAGCGAACGGCCGAGTTCGACGACCTCTGTCCCACGACAGCGACCTGTCTGAAGAAATCGTTGTAGCGAACGGTCGCCCGACCGTCGAGTCGCTTATGACCCGGCGGCGTCTACCATCCAGCGTGCTCCACGAGGTGGCCGGGTCGCTGCCCGAATGGCTGGTCTTCGGTGGCGTCCTCGCGGTCGCCTCGATCGTGGTCGTGACGGGCGTGTTTCTCGTTGGTGGCCGACTGTTCCCCACGACGGTCGATCGCTCGGGCCGGGCCACCGGCGACGGGAAACGCCGGCGCGAGATCCACGAGTACCTCCAAGCGATCGACGAACCGTTCGCCGAGGATCATCCAGTTTGTGGCGAGCCGGTCGCCTTCTACCTCCCCCAGCGCGACGTCGCGATCACGTTCGACGCACGGGCGTACTACCGGATCGGGCGCTCGGGGACGCACGCCGTCCTCTTCGAGCACGAGCTGCCGGGTGTCCACCTCGGCTCACGACTGCCGTTCGACACGCCCGACCTCGCAACCGACGAGAACGAACTCGATCCCGCGAGCGCCGCCTTCTCCGTGCTCGGACTTCCGGCCGAAGCAAGCGCGAACGAGGTCAAAGCGGCCTATCAGGAGAAAGTGAAGCAAGTCCACCCGGACCACGGCGGCGACCACGAGGAGTTCCTTCGTCAGCGCCAGGCGGTAGTAACCGGCGTCGGTGCTGACTTCGGCGACGCTCCAGCCAGTACCGACGGCCGCCTCGCGGACACGATCGGGACTGAACAGGCGGAAGTACAGCGTTTCGCCGACGTCACCGTCGTACTCGAAATGCAACACCCGGTGGGCGAGGCCCCGCGTCGGGTCCGCGCGGTAGCCGAGCAGGTCCTCGCTCTCGTGATTCGGATCGTAGCCGTCGAGCACCGCGCTCGCGCCGGGCATCGTCACGAACGCGAGGTCGCTGAGAAACCTGCGCAGCCCCTGCATTGATCCCGCAAGCCCCACCTGCGTACCGATAGCGAGCGCCGACCCGAACCGATCGCGTTCGAACGTCTCGCGGAGCGCGAACATGTCCCCGACGCGGGCGTCGCGGACGCCACGCTCGCGCATCGTCTCGACGAGATGGGCCGACGGTTCGATGGCGACCGTCTCGAGGTGCTCCTGGAAATGAAGCGTGTCCCGACCCGCACCCGCGCCCATGTCGAGCAGCGCCCCGTCGAGCCACGATGCACACCACGCCCCCTGCTCGCTATCGCGATCGAACGTCCCGAAGTAAAAGTCCTCGATCGGATGAACGCGAGTCTCCTCGCCATCCCGGTCGATCAGCGGTTCGTCCTGTTCACCACGATGGAAGTCGCGGATGGCGCGACCGAACGGATCGGCGGTCGTCATACTCTGTAACACACCCTCAATTATAATAAAAGTGTAATGTAAGG
>PXSV01000028.1 GCA_003022685.1 Halobacteriales archaeon SW_9_67_24
GATCCCCCTGTCGAGCGCCGCCCAGCACAACGCCTTCGAGTGGACGACGTGTGTGGGCTCGCTCCGGACCTCCCAGATGCCGCTGTCCGTTTCGGTCCAGGCCCCGGAGACGTGCTCGATCACCTCCTCAAGGACCTCCCACTCGCCCTCATGGATGTCCGCCCCGTAGTCGGTGGCGGTGTAGATCGCGGTGATGAGTTCGCCGTAGGTGTCGAGCTGTTCCTGGTCGCCCGCCGCGTTGCCGACCCGGACGGGCTTCGAGTGGCGATAGCCCGTGAAGTGCTCCAGTTCCTCCTCGACCATCTCGGACGGGTAGTGGAGCCCGTAGAGGGGGTGGCCGATCTCGCCGGGATCGTCCTTGTGACACATCGTGAGCGACCAGTCGAACCCGTTGCGCGCCTCGCGCTGGTGGCCGAGCTCGTTGAGCGCCTGAATGGTGTACGCCGAATCGCGGATCCACGCGTAGCGATAGTCCCAGTTCCTGACACCGCCGATCTCCTCGGGGAGGGAGGTCGTAGGAGCGGCCGCGATGGCGTGAGTCTGGGGGTTCATCAGCAGTCGGAGCACGAGGCCGGACCGGATCACGTCGTCGTGGTAGGGGCCCTCGAACGGACAGCCGGACTCGTCGAGACACTGGTGGGTCCACTCCTGCCAGTAGTCGATGGTCTCGCGCAGCAGCGCCGCGCAGTCGCCCGCGTCGATCGGCTCGCGGTCGTTGTACTGGAGCACGAACCACATCGTCTCGTCGGTGCCGAGACGTTCGGTCGCCTCGGCGCGCTCCTCCTCGCCCTCCGAGGAGTCGAAGTCCGCCTGGTTCCAGAGGTAGAGCTGTTCGCCGTTGCCCCGCGCGAGCACTCCCTCGCTGGTCCGTTCGACCGTGGTGCCGACGCGGTCGTAGTCGAAGCGGGGTTCGAACTCGGCATCGAACTCGACTTCGCCCTCGGTGCAGACCACCTTCCGGTAGATCGCGCTCGTGGTGTGACCGAGTTCGATCCCGCCGACCATGGGCATGAAGTCGGTCAGCACCATCGTCCCTGAATCGGTCTCGAAGGTCGTCCGGAGCACGTTCGTCCGGGTGACGTACTCCTGGCTCGACTCGAACTCGCCGCTCGGCCGGATGGCGAAGTGACCGCCCCCCTCCTCGTCGAGGATCCCGGCGAAGACGCTCGACGATTCGATGTGGGGGAAACAACACCAGTCGATCGAGCCGTCTCGGCCCACCAGCGGGCAGGTCTCGAGGTTGCCGATGACCCCGTAGTCCTCGATCGGCGTGAATCCCATGCGCCGTGTGGTCGGACCACCCACAAATAGTTCCCCCTTCCTCCGACGTGACGGCCGCCGGATCGACGAATCGACCGACGTGCGCCTCGACAGCTACATATCCCTCCCGCAAGTACGGATCGGCGATGTCCGAGCGCGTCTTCGATCGTGAAACCCTGCTCGATCTCACCGTCAACGCCATTCCGCTCGGGATGTTGCTGTTTTTCGTCGTGCTGTTCGCGGTCGTCACCGCCGGGTCGGACCCGATCGCGTGGGCTGTCAGCCAGGCGCTCCTCGTCGTGCCGTTCGTCGTGCTCGCGGGGACGACCTACCTGACCGGGCGGATCATCGCCGAGAGCCAGAAGACGGGCCACTCCGAGACCGCCACGGCGATCGCCGCGTTCGCGACCGGCGAGCGACCCGGCGCGGACGACGAGGAGTAGTCCGCCCAGTGTGTGACCTCATAGGGTCGGTTGGAAGTTTTTCCGGGATCGGCCGCACGACGGCGTGCGGTCGCACCGGTAACCGCTTCCAACCGACCCTATCAGTCGGCCGAACGCTCGCGCCCGATCAGCACGCTCCCGGCGACGACGGCCGCAAGACCCACCGCGGGAACGACCAGCGTCGGCACGCGATACACCGTGTGGATCTCGCCCCACGCGGAGAGCGCGACGCCGACGAGAACGGCGAGAAAGCCAACTGTGGCAGCGACGAGGCCGACCGCGACCCGCCACGAGGGCGAGACGACGGTCAACGCGTTCGATGTGGACATGATCGGCTGTTCAGTTCGGGTACACCCGACCGACACATAAATCGGCCGTCTGCGTCGGAGCGATCGACCGACGGCCGACCCGGGCAGCAACCGTCGAACTCGACCGCCGGCGCACGGCCAGGGGGTTTTTTGCTGGCCCCCGTTCAACCGGTGGTATGGGGACGGCGAGCGAGACCACCGAGGAGCACGATTCCCACGAGCCGCCCGCCGGCATGGACTTCCCGCTCGGGGAGAGCGAGTCGACGTGGTGGCCGATCGTCTGCGCGATCGGGGCCACCGGACTCTACCTCGGGGCCGGGTTCTACCTGTTCGGCCACGGTGAGGTCGCGCTCATCCCCGGATTCGTCGGGCCAATCGTGATCGGGGGCGGTGGGCTCGTCTTCCTGACTGGGTTGTTCGGCTGGCTCTACCAAGCCTTTGTCGCCGACTTTCGGACGCGCTCGACCGACGAACGCGAGCCGAGGTCGCTCCGGGCCGCAATGCTCCTTTTCCTCGGGACCGACGTGTTCACGTTCGCCGGCGGGTTCATCTACTACTTCTTCATCCGGGCGGGCGGCTGGCCACCCGGGGAGATTCCCGAACTGTTGAGCACGGTCCTGATCGTGAACACCGCGCTCCTCGTGGTGAGCAGTTTCACGCTGCACTACGCCCACTCGGCGCTCGAAGAGCGGAACGACCGACGGTTCGGGTTCTTGCTCGTGACGACGCTCGTGCTCGGCCTCGGCTTCGTCGCCGGCCAGGTCTACGAGTACCACGAACTCATCGTGACGGAGGGGTTCACTATCGCGTCGGGGGTCTTCGGGAACGCCTTCTACGCGCTCACCGGGCTCCACGGGCTCCACGTCACGCTCGGAACGGTCCTCTTGGGAATCCTCGTCGCCCGCGCCCATCTCGGCCAGTACGAGCCAGGACGTGACACCTCGATCGTGACGGTCTCGCTGTACTGGCACTTCGTCGACGTGGTCTGGGTGTTCCTCGTCGTCGTGCTCTACGTCGGTGCGTCGTTCACGCCGATCCTCTGATAGGGTCGGTTGGAAGTCTTTCCGGGATCGGCCGCACGCCATCGTGCGGTCGCACCGGTAACCGCTTCCAACCGACCCTATGACAGCTCCCTCCGGCAGGGCGGGAGACACACAGACACACCGCTCGGCTCACAACCCGATCGCGGCCGATTCACCGAGCGCTTTAGTCGACATCGGTCCGAGAGACGGTGTGTCCGAACCCGACCTCGACCGATTCACGTCGCGCCGATCGACCGTCTACGCCGACCGCGGCGTCGTCGCCACCAGCCAGCCACTCGCCGCCGAAGCCGGCGTCGAGATCCTGCGCGAGGGCGGCAACGCGTTCGACGCCGCCGTCGGGACCGCCGCCGCTCTCAACGTGGTCGAGCCGACGAGCACGGGATTGGGCGGCGACGCGTTCGCGCTCTATCGGACCACCGACGGCGAGGTCAGCGCGATGTCGGCCTGCGGCGGTGCGCCCGCCGACGCCACGATCGAGAACGTCCGTGCATCGGTTCGCGAGCACGACGACGCAGCGGAGTGGTACCCCAACGAGCGCGGGTACGCGGTCGACGGCGGCGACGACACCGACGAGATCGGGATGCCGTTTCTCGGCCCTCATGCCGTCACCGTGCCTGGCACCGCGCGGGGCTGGGAGGCGACCATCGAGCGCCACGGCCGCCGTTCGCTCGCCGAGGCCCTCCAGCCAGCGATCCACTACGCCACCGAGGGCTACCCCGTCTCGGAGGTCATCGCCCACCACTGGCAGGCCGCAGAGCGCCTCTTCACCGACGAACACGCCGCTGACGCCTATTTGAAGAACGGCGAAGCTCCGGGCGTCGGCGAGTCGATGCGCTTGCCCCAGCTCGGCGAGAGCCTCCGGACGATCGCCGAACAAGGGGCCGACGCCGTCTACGAAGGCGAGATCGGCGAGGCCATCGCGAGCGAGGTCCAGGCGAGGGGCGGTTTTCTCACGACGGAGGATCTCGTGGGCTTCGACGCCGAGTTCCCCGATCCCGTCTCGACACGATACAACGGGGCTGAGGTGTACGAACTCCCGCCGAACAACCAGGGACTCATCGCGCTCGAAGCGCTCAACATCGCAGCGGAGACCGACGCTGGCGGCCATCCGCTCGACTCGCCCGAGCGGATCCACTACTTCGCGGAGGCCACGAAACGCGCGTTCCACGATGGCCACCGCTACGTCACCGATCCCACCTACGAAGACGTCCCGCCGCTCGCCGCCGAGGAGTGGGCGGAACGGCGGAGCACGGACATCGACGCGACCGCGAGCGACGTGAGCTTCGGCGTCCCGGACGCGCGCGCCGAGGATTCCGATACCGTGTTGCTCTGTGTCGCCGACGATGCCGGCAACGTCGTTTCGTTTATCAACTCCCGATTCGCCGGGTTCGGCTCGGGTCTCGTCGCTGGCGATACCGGGATCGCCCTGCAAAATCGCGGCGCGTCGTTCTCGCTCGATCCGGACCACCCGAACAGCCTCGAACCAGGCAAGCGCCCGTTCCACACCCTCATTCCGGGCATCGTCGACCTCGCACCCGACGACACGACCGAGGACTGGGCGGCGTTCGGCGTCATGGGCGGGTACATGCAGCCCCAGGGCCACGTCCAGGTCGTCTCGAATCTCGTGGATCACGACCTGCCGCTCCAGGCTGCGCTCGACCGCCCCCGGTGGCGCTACCGCGAGGACGGTTCGCTCGCGGTCGAGGGTCGAACCGAGGGGAATCTCGTGACCAAACTCACCCGGATGGGCCACGACGTTCGCGTGCTCGCGCCGACGCTGTTCGGCGGCGCGCAGATCGCGAGAAACCAGGACGGAGTGCTCTCGGGCGCGACCGAACCCCGGAAGGACGGCACGGTCGCCGGGTTCTGAGCGGCGTCGATCACATCAGGCTCTCGCCGCGGTCACGGGTTCCGCTGGCGCGTGACTGGTGGAAGACCGACCGTCGTTCCGCACTCAGGGGGGTACGGGCTGCGCTTGCCTGCTCGAAGTCGTCGCGTTCGACGAGTTCGTCGGTCCAGTGGCGTTTCCGGCTCGCTGTTCGTCGAGCCAGGTCTCGTACGACGACTGGTTCACGACCCTGACGGTCGCGTACATCCGGGAGTGACCTGCCCCGCAGTACTCGGAGCAGTAGACCCGGTACTCGCCGGTCTCGCCAACGCTCGTCCGGATGGTGTTGTGCTGGCCGGGGATCGCGTCCTGTTTCAGCCCGAGTTCGGGCGCGTGGAACGCGTGTAACACCTCCCGCGCGGTGATATGGTAGTAGACGTCGGTGCCTTCGGGAATGACCGACGTGTTCTGGGCGGAGACGTTCGCCTCGGGGTAGACGAACTCCCAGCCCCACCGGTATGCGATCACCTCGACCTCGATCGCGTCGGGGTCGTCCGGAATCACCGCGCCCTGGAGGGCCTGTTCCGCGGCGTTCGACTGCACGCTCGCGTCGCCGTAGCTCGGCGAGATATAGGGGCTCAGGAGGACGTTGAACGACGCAAACCCCACGAACAGCAGGACGATCGCGGTCGCGAGGGTCCACGTGATCTCGAGCGAGCGGTTCTCCTTCGTCGGCGTGGGATCGTTGTTGTCGCGATAGCGCCAGACCGCGTAGAACAGGATCGTCTCGACGAGGATCGCGAGCGGCGCGGCGACGTAGAGGAGCTGGCGATTCAGGTTCCGGATCAGCGCCCGGTTGATCGACTGGGCCGCCGCCGGCTCGACGGCGATCACCAGCCCAACGGTGAGCGCTCCCCCGACTGTCGCGCGCCTCAGTCCCATTGAGCGACCCTCGCCCGGCGCGCACAAGTATCTACTGACGGCGGCCGCCGGGACCGCGATCGTGCGGTGGGGATCACAGAAGCGTGGCGAACGCGGTGGGAGTCTTTTTGCGCCCGGGGGCCAAAGCCGTGAGCATGGCCGACGCCGGCGGGTTCATCGAGTGGGTGATGGGCGAGTCCGAGGGCGAGGCGCTCGTCGACCTCCGGCGGATCCTCGTCGGCGGGCTGGTGGGGGCGATCGCGGGCGGGCTCGGCACCCTCGCGTTCTCGGCGCTGCTCGCCCTCGCGGTCGTCCTCGGTGCGTTCGAGCCGACCCAGTTCGGCGAGCTCGCGGGCCTCGCTGGGATCGGCGATCCGATCGTCGGCGAGGGCAATCCCCGAGTCGGGTTCGCGATGTTCGTCGCCGGTGGGATGACGACGTGGCCATTTCTGTTCGCCTCGTTGCATCATTACCTGCCCGGCTGGCGGATGGCCGCCAGTGGAATCACCTTCGCGGCGATCGGGTGGTCCGGGTTCGCGATCGCCTTCTACTCGGGCCAGACCGGCGTTTCCCTCCTGCTCTTTCTCGTGCTCACCTTCGTCGGCCAGTGTCTCTACGGCCTCGTGCTCGGCCTCGTCTTCGAGTACGCCGAGCCGCGCGTCGACGTCGCCTTCGTCGGGACGACGTTCCAGTGACTGCCCTGGCGAAGTCCGCCGCCGGACGGAATCGAGATCGATCCCGTCGAACCGTGACTGACGATCCGTGGGGGCTGGCAAGCGCGGATCGGTCAGCGCCGGAGTCGATCGATCGCGGCGGACGCGCCGACGAGGACGAGGAGGCCGACGGCGGAACGCGCCGGGGTCGGCGTCGCGTGGCCGATCGTGAAGAATTCGTCGTCCTCGTCGCTCCCGTCGAGGCCGCCGTTCGAGACCGTGGCCTCCCGCCGCGCGGCGGGCAGCGTGACGTCGCCGAACTCCTCGAAGTGCTCGTGGCCGAGGTCGTCGATCAGTTGCTCGACCTCTTGCCTGGTTTCGGCGTCGAGTCCGTCGATCCGTTCCACGCTGTACGGACCCCGCTTCGCGGCCCAGAGCGCGTTGTAGCTGAGTTCCCCCCGCGAGGTGACCACCGGCAGCGCGAGGTCCTCGAACGCGTCGGGCTCGTCGAACCCGGACTTCGAGAGCAGGAAGCGATCGGCGGCCGCGGGGAGGTCCTCGGTGTCGAAGTCCACCTCGGAGGGGAACTCCCAGTCGTTTCTCGTGGTGCCCGCAAAGCTCGGTTGGTGGACCTCGTACTCACTCATCGGTTTCGCCCTCCCCATCGTTCCGCCCGAAGCGGCGCTGTAGCTCCGGGGCGACGACCATCCCGCTGCCGATCACGAGGCCCGCGATCGAGAGCGGGAAGCGAACCGCACCCGCCGGTACGCACTCGTTGGCGGAGGTGATCGCCACGTAGTGTTCCACGCCCTCGTACTCGACGAGGACGCCGTTGCGGAACGCGTCGAGGTGTTCGACGTTCTCGCCCTCGATCGGGTGCTCGTTGCTCGCCTCGGCGAGCGCCGCGCGGAACGCCCGCTGCTCGTCGCCGGTCAACGCCGCGAAGTCGAGCCGCTGGAAGTCCGGTGGTTCGTCCCCGGCGGCGATCGCCTCGGTGTCCGCCGGCTCCACGACTTCGATCGAGGGATCGCTACAGAGGTCGAAGTCCTCCTGGAACACCGCGTACGCCCCGACGACGGTCGGGCCGATGCTGGCCGAGAGCACCACCACGCCGACGAACGCGATCGTGTAGACCTGAAACGTCCGGCTCGTGACCGCCTGGCGGGCGCTGCGTGCGACCGGCGCGAAGTGCTCCCGCAGGTCCTTCTCGTCGCTACCCTCCAGGTCGTCGTCCCCGTTCATCCGTCCGCCTCGCCCCCACTGTCGATCTCACCTGAACCGTCGGTCGCGTAGCGCTCGCGGAGCCGCTCCTCGAAGTGCTGCCACTCGCGGGTGAACTGGCCGACTTCCTTCAGGTCCCAGACGTCGGCCTCGGTGATCCGCGAACCCCAAAAGTAGGATTTGAGCATGTTCCAGACCCACAACATCACGCTGATCCCGATGACGTACGCCCCGATCGTCGTGATCTCCATCAGCGGCGCGAACTCCGCGGGGTAGCTTGCGAATCGTCGTGGGAGCCCGAGCGCGCCGGTGATCAACATCGCGCCGAAGGTCACGATCACCCCGACCACCATCAGGACGGCCTGAAAACGGGCGAGCGGCCGGTCGTACAGCCGCTCGGTGAGGATGGGGAACCAGAAGTAACTCGCCGCCATCATCATGAACGGGATGACGCCCATCAGGATCATGTGGAAGTGCCCCACGACGTAGTAGGTGTCGTGATACAGCAGGTCGACGGGGATCGAAGCGAGAAAGACGCCCGTGATCCCGCCGATCACGAACGTGCTCAGCCCGCCGACACAGAAGATCATCGGCGCGGTCAGTCTCACTCGCCCCTTCCAGATCGTGGTGATCCAGTTGAACTCCTTGATCGCGCTCGGGATCGCGATCGCGAGCGAGACCGCCATGAAGCTCGCGCGGATCCGGAGAGAACGCCGATGGCGAACGTCGAGTAGATCACGTAGGTTCGGCCGAACAGCGTTCGCCCGGCGAACTTCGGGAGGATGTAGCTCATCAGCCCGAACCCCGGGAGGACGAGGATGTACACCTCGGGATGACCCCAGAACCAGAAGATGTGCTGCCAGAGGATCGGGCCGCCGCCCTCCAGGGCGAAAAACGAGGTGCCGAAGTTCCGATCGAGCAACAACATGACGATCGCGCTGCCCAGAAGGGAGAACGCGAACACCGCGATCCCCGCCGTCGTCACGAGGGTCCACGTGAACAGGTCGAGGTCGGCCCACGAGACCCCCTCGCCGCGCTCGGCGAACACGGTGACGATGAAGTTGATCGAGGCGAGCACGGTCGCGATCCCGCTCAGGTGGAGCCCGAGCAGGAAGAAATCGACCTGGGGGTTCGCCGACTGGATCGACAGCGGGGTGTACATATACCATCCGATCTCGGGGGGCTGGATCGCGAACAGGAACTCGATCGCCTCCACGGGGATCCAGACGCCGAGGAACTTCGCGAAGACGTTGACGACGAGCCCACCCCGGATGAGGAGCAGCGCGGGCGGCAACAGCCAGAACCCGAGCGCGTTGATCCGGGGGAAAGCGAGATCGTCGGCCCCGATGAGGATCGGGAGGAAGTAGTTCGCGAGGCCGAAGAACACGGGCGTCACGAAGAGAATCAACATCGTGATCCCGTGGGTGGTGAAGAGCGCGTTGTACGTCGCCTCGGTCCAGACGTCGGCCGCGGGCGTCAGGAGTTCGGTCCGGATCATCATCGCGTCGGTGCCGCCCCACAGTCCCGCGATCGTCCCGAAGACGATATACATGATCCCGATGTCCTTGTGATCGACGGTCGTCAGCCAGCGCGTGAGCCCCGCCGACTTTTCGGCGGTTTCGGTCCCGGCCTCGGTGGTGGGGTTTTCGGGAAGATAACCCCCGTCGGGTCGCGGCGGCTCGGGCGGCGCTGTCGCCCGGTTCGCGCGGATCCGCCACGCGAGAACGGCGAGGGCCAGGCCGACCACCGCGACGCCGAGGATTGCCTCAGCCATGATTCGGGTCGTCGGTGTCGATGCAGGGCGGGGCGGCCATGGTTTCGCCTGCTGCAAGCGCCCGGTCGGCGCGGTTCCCGACGGCCGCGATGCGGTTCATACGCGATCGTCGGGGCCGACCGACTAATAGCCAGCGGACGGGTCGATCGGTTTCCGGAAGGCGGAGCGGGGCTGTCGGTCGTGGACCGAAGACGTTTACGCCACGCCAGGGGAAGGCGGCAGCATGGTCGAGAACGTCATCTGGCCCGCCTACCACGCCGGCAAGTCCGATCTCCTCCAGGCGGTCGCGGCGTACGTCGCCGTTTTTCGGGAATGAAACGCGCCGGCGAGGTCGTCCGGGTCGCCCAGGGACTCGCGATCGTTCGCTGTCCCGACGAGGCACACCCCGACATCGGGACCGAACTCACGGATCAGGAACTCTCGACTGTGGGCCGCGTGGTCGACGTGTTCGGGCCGGTCGAGCGGCCGTATCTCGCGGTCGACCCGCGATCCGACCCGGCGCTGTTGCTTGGAAATCGCCTCTATGCCGAGTAGCGACCCGGGAGTGCCAGCGTCTCGCTCGCGGCCGCAACGAAACCCCGAAGGTCACGCCGGAAGAGTATCGGTTATGAACCAGCGCAGGCGGGTCGTCGCGGCCGGCGCGGCCACCGTCGCGATCTTTCTCGTGGTCCAAGTCGGCGCGCTCGCGCTCGTCGGCCCGTTCGAGTCCGCGGGCTACCGGGCGGTCGAGAACCCCTCGAACCCGGCGAACAGCGCGATCTACCTCGGCGCGAT
>PXSV01000029.1:0-2611 GCA_003022685.1 Halobacteriales archaeon SW_9_67_24
GGCGATACGTGCTGCGTGTGCCACCCACAGGGTTTTTGCTTCGGGCCGCACTATGAATGAATAGTATCGCACACATGTCGAATGATCGTCCGTGTGGGAGCTCGGTCCGCGCATGAACCCGTCGTTCGAGCCGATCGAGAACGGGACGGGGATCGCAGTGGTGGACCCGATCGAGCGCCACCGGTACGCACTCACGACGCCGGAACCGGTCGCGTCGACGGCGGTGGACACCGATCGGTTCCGGTTCCCGGTCGACGCCGCCGTCGGGATCCACACCGCCGCGATCTCGCTGCCGAGCGTGGTCTCGGTCCACGTCCGCGACGAGTCGGGAGCGATCGTGGCCCAGGCCGAGCATTTCGCCGGCGAGGAGCTGCCACACGGCCGGTACACGATCGAGCTGAGCGCGCCGATCAAACTCTACTGTCGGGTCGAAGGGCCGCTCACGGTGACCGCCGACGTCGAGGGGATGACGATCGGTTTCGGCGACGCGACCGAGGTGGCAGTGGGCGCGCGATCACACCACGAGCGTCCCGCCGCGACGGTCACGACCACGACCGATCCCGAGGACGTGATGGCCGCGATCTCGACGTTCGGCTCCGCGCTCAAGACGACCTCGCCCGAACGCTCCTATCCCACCCTCCGGGGCCACCCGCCGACCGTCGAACTCGGCGACGAACTCGACCTCGCGGGGCTCGAACCGCCGGACACGAACGTGGTCATCGAGGTGCCCCCCGAGTACCGGTCGATCTTCGTGGTCGCGCCGCTCGCGTACTACCTCGGTGCGCGCGTCCGGCCCGGCGACGAACCGCTCCTGCGGACCGGCCCCGGGCGCGAACACTCGCTCGACGGCCCCTGTGGCTTCGAGCGGACCGTCGAACGGACGTTGAAGGGGACGTTCTTCCTCGACTGCCTCGCGCGGACCGAGGGGCTGTATCCAGTGGCGCTCCATGAGCGCGAGGCGGTCGAAGCGACCCTCGATCTCGACCTCGCCGCGCTGTACGACCGTTCGCTCGCCGACCGCCTCGACGCGTATCTCGACGTGCCGTTCGCGGCCGTCGAGGACCACCTTCCCGAGTGGAAGCTCACTTCCCACGTCGAACCCGTGCCGACGAGCGCCGAGACGCTGCCCTTCCTCGTCGACGACCTCGCCGTCGTCCGGTGTGCGAGCACGGAGTCGGTGACGCGCTCGACCGAACTCACCTTCGACGGCGGCGTCGAAGCCGCGGGAACCGGGAGCGAGGACGGGTTCACGCGGAGCGTGAGTGGGAGCACCCGGAGCACGAACTCGAACGCAGGCCCCGAGACCGACGCCGAGTTCGTGAGTCCCGAGGCGACCGACTCGCTCGAAGCGGCGTGGGTCGGCGAGGGACTGCCCCTCGGCGCGAGCAAGGTCTCGGTCGAGGCCTACCGGAACCGCCTCGACAGGACGCCCGCCGACGGCGACATTGCCATTACGGTGGTCTGCAACGACGCCGACATGGACCAGGAGCGCGACCTGATCGAGGACGCCTACGGCGACCGCGACGAGCTCCCGTTCGACGTCTCGCTGCATCGCGACCTCACGACCGCCGAACTCGAAGACCTCCTCTCGACCCGGACGGACTTCCTCCACTACATCGGCCACGTAGACGAGGACGGGTTCGAGTGCGCCGACGGCGAGCTCGACGCGAACACCCTCGATTCGGTCGGGGTGGACGCCTTCCTGCTCAACGCTTGCCAGTCCTACCGCCAGGGGATGGCGCTGATCGAGGGGGGAGCGATCGGCGGGATCGCCACCCTGACCGACGTGCTCAACTGCGAGGCAGTCCAAATGGGCCGGACGCTCGCCGGCCTGCTCAACGCTGGCTTCCCGCTCCAGTCCGCGCTCGGCATCGCCCGCGACGAGAGCATCATGGGCGACCAGTACCTCGTGGTCGGTGACGGCGGCCTGGCGATCGCGCAACCAGCTGGTATCCACCCCAATTTATTGGACATTGAACGGAAGGGTGAATTATTCCGAGTTGATATGATGGTGTACCCGGCCTCACAGGGAGGAGTTGGAGGTCTCGTCACGCCCTGGGTAGAAAATCATAGGTACTGCTTGTCACCCGGTAGCGTGCCCGCCTTCGATCTATCACACAATGAATTGCGGGACTTTCTTGCTCTCGAAGATTCTCCTGTGAAAACAAACGGACAGCTGTCGTGGGTTACTGAGCTGGATATTAATGAACTCGGTTAAGGTCCGAAGGTTCCGCCGTGACTGCCGGCCGCCACGGCCCCGGATTGTGACAGCAGCACCAGGAGGCCGAACAGCGCGCTGAGCAGTTTCGGGTGGTTCTTGAGCTGCGATCGGACATCGATGTTGTCGTCGGACATCACATTTCACACGATGTGCGCCCCCGACATGAATATTTTCGAATATACTCGACAATATGGATTAAAATATTACGACTGAATTGAAATCCGAAAGCCCTGGTTCGACACGGGACCCACACTGAATCACGACAGGGACGCTGAGATCACTATTTTGTGACGGCGTATTTGCGTTCTTACCAGATACAATCAGAGTACGAAGGTACGCTGGCAACCGGCGGACCGTCGCGCGCGCAGTTGGCCCGCCACCGAAGCCGGC
>PXSV01000029.1:2662-8001 GCA_003022685.1 Halobacteriales archaeon SW_9_67_24
CAGCGACTGGGACTACGCCGACAGCGTCTCGCGGAGGTCCTGCCAACAACCAACGCACAGCTGCCGATCAGTGCAGACCCGCTTGACGCCCGTCTCGTCGCCCATGAACTGGCTCGTCGAGCGCGTCTCGTCCTCGATCTCGAGGATCACCTGATGGCGGGGACGCTCCTCGGAGAGCTCCTCGCCACACATCGGACAGGAGTTCATTTTATGAGTTATAGGGGGAACAATACATAAAGGCACTGCTGGCGTCGACGACTCGACTACCGGAATATTTCTCCGATTGACGGATGGTTGAACTCCATCGGCGGCGACCGAATACCTCTCGATCGGTGTGTTGTGCCGTGAACGCCCGGTGCACGGCGATTTCGGCGAACGGACCGGAGGTGGTATGAATGAGCGACGCCAAGGGCCGACGATGAAGCGGCGCTCGATCCTGCAAGCGTGTGCGGGTGGCCTCGCCGCAGTCTCGGGGGGGTGTCTCGACGCGGTCGGCCTCCAAACGCAGTCGGCGTGGCGCGATCCGCCCCTCGTGGACGACCGCCCCGACGGCGTCTACTACCCGGCAGTCACCGAGGGGATGGCGACGTACGGCACGACTACCGCGGGGCCGTACACCGTCGCGCTCACCTACTCCTACCCCCATCGGTTCTGGCAGGTCACGGGGAGCGAGCGCGAGAAGACCGTGGTCGGCTCCGAGGACTCGGTCCACCTCATGGCCTCGATCTGGGACACCCAGTCAGGGACCGTGATCCCGGTCGACGGTCTCTCGGCCGAGATCACGACCGAGGACGGCGAACTCGTCGCCGAGGAAGTCATCTACCCGATGCTCTCCCAGCAGATGGGGTATCACAGCGGCGCGAACTTCGCGCTGCCCGGCGACGGCAGCTACCGTGCGGCGGTCTCGATCGGCGGCACCGCAATACGCCGGACTGGCCGGTTCACGAACCGCTTCGACGAACCCCACACCGCGACGTTCGCGTTCGAGTTCACCTCGGAGAACCTCTACGACATCGAGATCCGGCGGCTGGGCGAGAAAGCCGGCACTCGCGGTGCCGTCGAGCCGATGGAGATGGGGATTCCGGTCGGGCGCGCGCCACCGGTGGAGCGGTTGCCGGGCACGCCCATCGGGCGAGCGACCAGCGGCGACGCAGTGGTCCCGGTGCGGGCGATCCCCGACGAGTCGGGTGGGACCCGGATCGCCGCGTTCCCTCGGACGCCGTACAACCGGATCGTCCTCCCGCTGATGGCGCTCTCGGCCACCGTCGAGCGGAACGACAGAACGGTGGCTGAAATACCGCTCACCCGGGCGCTCGACCCACGGCTCGGCTATCACTACGCGGCCCCGATCGAGGACGTTCGGCCTGACGACACGCTCCGAGTGTCGGTCGAAACGCCGCCCCAGGTCGCCCGTCACGACGGCTACGAGACCGCCTTTCTAGGGATGAAGCCGATAACGCTCTCGGTTCCCGAAACGATCGCGTGAGCCGTATTCGGACTGCTTGGCGTGTGACTCGACCCGTCATGTCGCCGTGGGCAGCGAGATCAGCCAGAGACTCACCACCGTGTACCCGATCATCACGGCGACGAACGGGTACTGGCTCCGGATGGCCTGGAGCCGGCTCGGGAAGAGTGCGTAGGCGCGCGTGTGAGCGATCCAGACCGCGAGCAGGTGACCGACGAGGACGAACGCGACGGTGAGCCCGTTCGCAAAGCCAGGCACCGCGAGCACTAGCGGGTTCGCCGGCGGCGAGAACGGACTCGTGAGAGCCTCGACGAGCATCGGCACGTTCGAGACGAACAGCCAGAAGTAGTGCGCGAGGTGATAGCCCGCGGCGATCGCGAGCAGCGGTGGTGCCATCCACGTCCCGATCTCGCGGGCGCTGCGGTACGTCTCCGCCGCGCGCTGCGAACGCCGCGCAGCGAACCAGTACGCCCCGACGAAGAGCGCGTACCCGGAGACGAACAGCCCGAACAGGACGAGCACGCGGGGAACAACGCCGGCGAGCGCGTCGACGAACGCGGTCCCGGGACGGGTCGTGACGAACCCGCTGAACGTGAGCTCCCAGATCAGCGCGACCGCGAAGGCGACGTCCGCGGTGTCGACGCCCTCGACTGCCGCGAGCGCCGATCCCGGGAGTGCAAGCGCGAGGCCGTCGTTGGTCCGTCGGAGCGGCGCGACCCGGCCATAAGACCGGAAGGCGACCGCGAGTGGGTCCCCGTACCGAAACCAGTCCTTAGCCCCGAAGACGATCCCGCCCGAAAGCGTGTAGACGGTGTAGCCGGCGACTGCGACTGCGAGCGCCTGCGGAACCGTCGCGACCGGGGCGGCCGTCTCGACGAACACCGCCGCGAGCAGCCCCGCCGTCGCGGGCCAGACGCCCCACCGTTCGGGATACGCTCGGAGCCGGTCGACGGGGACCCACTCGACGAGCGTTCGCCAGGGGTTCAGTACCGGCCACGGGTTCCCGACGAGGTACGCGACCATCGTGAGGCCGGCGCGCACGCCCGCGAAGACCACGACGACCGCGAAGCTCACCGTCGGGATCTGCGGGCCGGTGAACCCGAGGAAGATCACGAGCGCGAGGAGCACGACACCGACGACGCGGCCGAGTCGGATCGCCCACGCCTGGAGCGATTCGTGCGTCGGAACCACGCGATTCCACGCGTGAATCGCACGGATAAAGGTTCGATCGGTGACGACGCTCGCGAGGAGACCGGACGCTCCGACGACCGCGCCGCCGGTCAGGAGGTAGAGCCACCGCGGGACGCTGACCGACTCGCGCGCGCCGCTGTTGAGCCCCACGGCGGCGTTGCTGGCCGCGACGACCTCGACCACACAGAGCGCGCCGACCACAACGACGAGCGCGGACGCCCCGCGGATCGCGAGACGACGGCCGATACCGCCGGACCCCCTCATCGGGAACCAGTAGCCGCCACGAACGAATGTACCTGACGACCCCGAACTGGCGTCGCTCCGTCTCACCAAGCCGAACGGATTTGTCGACGGCGAGTGACACGTGTACATGAAGGCCGTCGTGCTCGCGGCCGGCGAGGGAACCCGACTCCGGCCGCTCACCGACGAGACGCCGAAGGGCCTGCTCGACGTCGGCGGGAAGCCGATACTGAGCCACTGTTTCGAGGCGCTGGTCGATCTCGGCGTCGAAGCCCTGGTCGTGGTGGTCGGCTACGAGGGCGAGCGGATCGTCGCGCGCTACGGTGACTCGTTCGCGGGCGTGCCGATCGCCTACACCCACCAGCACGAGCGCGAGGGGATGGCCCACGCGCTTTTGACCGCCGAGGAGCACGTCGAGGAGCCGTTCGTGGTGATGGACGGCGACGGCGTCGTGCGGTGTGATCTCGACAGGCTGGTCGATCGCCAGCACGATCCCGCGATCGACGGCACCGTGCTCGTCGAGGAGGTTTCCGCCGAAGCGGCGCGTGAGAAGATGGTCTGTCGCCTGAACGACCGCGACGAGATCGTGGGACAGCGACAGAAACCCGCCGACCCGCCCGATCCGAGCCTCGTGGCCGCGAGCGTCCAGACGGCGACGCCGCAGCTGTTCGACGCCTGCCGGCGGGTCGAGCGATCGCCGCGCGGCGAGTACGAGATGAGCGACGCCATCCGCCTCCGGATCGAGGCGGGCGCGACGATCGCCGCCGTCCGGTGTGAGGGCTGGCTGGTCAACGTGAACACACCTGCGGAGCTCCGGCGCGCGGATCGCCTGGTGCGCGAGAAAACGGAGTAACCGGGCACAACCGGCGATCGAGCCGGCCGACGGTCGTCAGTCGTCCTCGACGGCCGCCGCAGTGAAGTCGTCGACCGGCATCACCGAGTAGTCCACGCTGAGGGTGTCCCGGGTCGCGCGGATCTTGCCGACGAACGCCGAGATGGCTTCGAGCGTCCCGTCGAGAATGAACAGCTCCATGCAGTAGTGGCTGCCGACGTGGCTGTGGAAGTTCGCCGCGACGAGGTCCTCGTGTTCGTGGCGGAGCCCCATCATCCGCTCCTCGACGCTCGTGGTCTCGTAGTCGAACAGAACTGTGACGACCGCCATGAGATCGCGGTCTTCGAGGCGTGCGTCCTCGAACTCGCCGAGGAGATCGCGCGCGGCGTCGCGGACCACCTCGCTCCGGCCGGTGTAGCCGTGTTCGTCGCTGAACTCGTCGATCCGTTCGAGGAGTTCCTCGGGCATCGAGACGCTGACGACGGTCATGTGTGAATTCACGACTGGACCGATACTAAAGGTTAGCAACGAGCCGAAAGTGAGTCCGCTCGATTGTGAACTACTCGTCGTCGAGCGCGTGCCACGACAGCCGCGGATTCCGGGCGGCGCTCGCCTGGTCGATCCGGCGCGCCGCAGTTCGTTCCGGCGCGGTCTCGAGGGCTTCGTCGTCGTCGGCCGCGGCCCGATCGAACGCCCCCGCGAGGTGATCGAGCGCGGCGCGGCTCTCGGCCTCTGTGGGCTCGATCATCAGCGCCTCGTCGACGATCTCGGGCCACTTCGTGGTGGGTGGATGCACCCCGTAGTCGAGCATCCGCTTCGCGACGTCGGCTGCGTCGCGGTCGGCGCTCGCGACGAACTCGTGGTGGAACGGCTCGAAGGGGATATCGTAGTCGATCTGGCTGGCGAGATAGTTCGCGTTCAACACGGCCTTCGCGCTCGTGTCTTCCAAACCTGTGTCGCCGAGCCGCGCGATGTACGCGTAGGTCTTGACGAGGACGAGCCAGTTGCCCGCGAACCCGTGGACCTTGCCGATCGAGTGCTCGGGTTCGAACCGCTCGTAGCTTGCCGCTGCGTCGCCGTCTCCGTCCTCCTCGGCATCTGCCTTCTTGACCTGGGGCGTCGGGAGGTACGGTGCGAGCTCCTCGACCACTCCCACGGGACCCGCACCGGGCCCGCCGCCGCCGTGGGGCGTGGCGAACGTCTTGTGGACGTTGTAGTGCATCACGTCGAAGCCCATGTCGCCCGGCCGGGCGCGGCCGAGCAGCGCGTTGAGGTTCGCGCCGTCGTAGTAGAGCAACCCCCCCGAATCGTGGACGATGTCGGCGATCGCCTCGATGTCGCGCTCGAACAGTCCCAGCGTGTTGGGGTTGGTGAGCATCAGCGCTGCAGTGTCGTCACTCACTGCGGCCCGGAGCGCGTCGACGTCCACTCGTCCATCCTCGGCGCTCGGGAGCGAGACCACCTCGTAGCCCGCAAGCGCGGCGCTCGCGAAGTTCGTTCCGTGCGCGCTCTCGGGCACGATGATCTCCGACCTGTCGTTGCCCGTTTGCTCGTGGTAGGCCTTGGCGATCAGGATGCCCGTGAACTCGCCGGCGGCCCCGGCAGGCGGCT
>PXSV01000030.1 GCA_003022685.1 Halobacteriales archaeon SW_9_67_24
GAACTTCGACAGTATCTCCAATGATGTATGTCTGGTTATCCTCTATTTCGTAGGTCGTCATCTACTGACCGATGATTCCTGCTCGGATTTAGTGATACGGGTTTTCCAGAGGCAGGGGGGCGTACCGAATCAACAGTAGAACTAATGTGTGCCTGTTCATTTAATGGAGCGATGAACGAACCTGCTGTCGTTCGCCAATTGTCCGAGTATCTCAATGAACGAGACTACACATTCTTCATCGATTCAGGGTCGTATGGTGATTTACCGGATGAATTAGCAGACGAGTTAGGGAATTGTGGAACGAATACCACGATCACAATTGGTCGACGTGTCCCTGATGTGATCGGATTTACCCCGGATGAGGATATCTTCGCTATGGAAGCCAAAGGAGACGACAATCTCCGGAAAGGAATAGGACAAGCCGCTCACTACCGACAAGGTGTTCACAAGTCGTATCTTGCCGCCGAAGTTTCGGCTCTCGACGAATTTGCAGACACTGCTCTTTCGTGTGGACTCGGAGTCATCCCTGCTGCTGAATCAGGAGTACGCGAAGCCCAAGTGGAAGAGCCCGTCGAGAACGTTGGAGCTACGAAATTAAACCGGACCCGACGAGCACTTACAGTCAAGACGAGTCGATTCGAACCCGATTCGTCACCAATTCCGTCAACAACACGGCCCGAAAACGCTCTTTTACCGGTTATTGCTATCGAGAAAGAGGGAAGAAATCTCACCGAAAGTGAACTTGAGGCAGTTTACAGAGATAGTCCACAAGGTTTGTCGACGGTCGGCCACTCTGCAACGCTCGCTCAAACGCTTCGATTAGTGACGAAAGTCAGGGATGAGTACCAATCGACTGACGTGGGGAAGATGGCATATCTCCTCCTGCATGGAGTTGTCGAAACTCTACCAAATGGCTACCTCGAACTTAGCTCGTCTCAGGAGGATAGTATTCAGGAACAGATGTTTCGCACGATAGGAAAATTCAAGAACGAGGGGCAATATCAAAACAGAAAGCTCTACACTCTTAGTCCAGAACTGGCCGCATTCCTCCGCAACCAATACATGACGATTGCAGATATTCGACTTCTTACTCATATTTTGGCCTTTCACGACGATACAAGAATCGAACTCAGTCGGGCTATGGCTCTTATCGCGCTAGAATCTCCCGACGCTTTCTTGGGATTGTTCTGTGGAAGTGGCAAAGAGGATGACTTCAGATCCTTAGTAGAGGATGAGAACCCAACGGTCGATGATAGAGGGTTTCGTGAGAACCTCCTTCGTGTTGCAGGTTCAAACTCGCTCTATAATTTCCTCTATCAAATCTGGAATGTTGGTATTTTGCGGGATGGTACTGATGCAGTCCATCAGAATGACGACTTAGTTGTGGATGAATACTATCTGGAATGGAACCGCGATAGTATTAGCCGACTTGGAGCAACTATCTGACCCGAAATCATAAGATCGATTCAGATTTCACTCTGCCGGCTTGCTGAACGCGAACAGCGTCATCGGGGTCTGGTTCGCCGCGCGCGGCGAGAGATGCTCGGTCACGCGATCGTCGAAAAAGGTGAACCCGCGCCCGCCGAGCGCACGGTGAGCGTAGGTGGCGAGATAGAGCCGGCCGAGCGTGATCCCGCCTTCGAGCTGTGCGAGCCGATAGCCCCGATTCCCGAGCCGCTCGACGATCGTCTCCACGTCGACCATGAGGTAGACGTTCGCCGCGGCGTCCCCGACGACCGATTGCCCGAGCGCGAGCTGGCCGGCGGTCTCGCGGTCCGTCTCGCCGACCCGTTCGAGGGCACCCTCGGCGTGGTGGTACTGGTGGGCCCCGCTCGGCACCCCCTCGACGGCGTGAACGAGACAGTAGCAGTCCACGAGCGCCGACGGCGCGCGTGATCCGTCCCCTCCATCGGTCCCGAAGCAATCGAACGGAACGCCACCGAGCGCGCGATCGAGGATCGTGGCGAACTTTCGAGCACTGATCGGTTCGTGGCTATACTCCCGGAGCGATCCACGCCGCCCGATGGTGTTTTCGACGGGCCGTGCCGAGGCAGTGTCGTCGCCGACGGGATCGAGATCGATCCGCTCGCCATTGCCCGGAGAGTGCGTGCCAAAGCGGTCCGCGTCGTCCGCAGCGGCGGCGAATCGCTCGCGCCACTCGTCGGCCGCCGCGCCGTTCGGAAGGCGACTCGCGCGCCACGCATCGGGGGTCAGCGGGTAGTCGACCGGCTCGGAGGCGAGTTCGGTCGCGGGATCGATCGGCTTGACTTCCCGAGCGCTGGGAGCACTACTCTCCTCACCGATCGTGACGAGTTCGAGGGGTGCCTGGTCGTCGGGATCGAGCCCGAGCAGCTCCACCACTGGATCGTCCGCGAACCCCGTCACGATCTCGGCGCGGTGGCCGGACGCGTGCGCGACTGCGAGGAGGTTCGCGAGGATCGTCCCGGAGTCCCAGAACGCGTGGCGGTAGGTCCGCTCGCGGTACTTCCACGCGTTGCGCCACCACTCCGCGGTTGCCACGATCGTCACCGGCGCGTCGGCGACGCCCGCGTGCTCGCCGGCGGCATCGGCCAGCACGCCACGGTAATCGCCCTCACGCAGGACGTGGAACTCGTCGGTGCCGGGATCGTAGTGATAGACGCCAGCGTCGATCCGGTCGTCGTTCTCACCGCCATCGAGATCGCCGGTGATCGCGTACAGATCGATGTGGTAGAGCTTGCCAGTGCAGGCGGCTGCGCGGAACGCCGCCGTCTCGCCGCGGACTTCGAGCGTTTTCGTCACGCCGGCGGCGTAGTGACAGAGCGTCGCGAGATCGATTGTCCCCGGGTCGCCGTTAGGCGTCCCGCCCGGCTCCGCGGTGGCAGTCGCGATGGTCTCCAGGGCCGGCACGTCGGGCGGCGTCGTGACCGGTCCGAGCGATCGCCTCGGGAGGTCGACGTACGCCTTCGACGGTCGCGGTCGGTTCGAGAAATCCAGCTCGAAGTCGTCCGCGCGCAGCTTTCGCGGCGAGTGCTTCGTCCGCTCGTGGTACTCACGGGCATCGACCATGGGAGACTTTGTCCCAATAGCGACAAGTCCTTTCGGGTGGTCGCAGATCCCGGATAGCGCCGGTTTCGGCTCGACTCAGGGAAGGCGACCGCTCGACAGTCGGACGAACCCGAGGCCGAACGTCTCGTGGGTGTGATCGACCGTTCGATCGGCGAGCGGTCGGCGCGCGGCCGCGACGCGCTCGTCGAGGGATTCCCACGGCGGGTTCGCGTAGCGCAACCGGGTCGCTGGCGGAGTGCTCGCGGCGACGAACAGCCGGAACGCGGCGTCGAGCGGTTGCGCGCTGGCCCGTGAACTCCGTGTGGCGTCGAGCAGCGCGATGCGGCCGCGAGGCGCGACGAAGTCGAGCCACCCGTCGACCGCCGCGGCCGGATCGGCGAGCATCCCGACGACGAAGCTTGCGAGCACCGCGTCGGCGGGTCCCTCGATCGGGGGCCGAGTGGCGTCGCCGTGGACGAGGTGGACGTTCGTCCAGCCCTCGCGCGCGATACGGCTGGCTGCCCGGTTGAGCATCCCGCGAGTGAAGTCGACGCCGACGACCGTCCCATCGGGACCGACCCGCTCGCGGAGGGACGGCAGGTTCGCCCCCGTGCCACAGCCCATCTCGATCACGGTGTCGCCGGCCGAGAGGTCGAGGCTCCGGGCGGCCGCCTCGCGCCACGAGCCGACGCCGGGGAACGTGGCGATGGCATCGTAAAGCCTGGCCCACCGGCCGTAGAACGCCTGGGCCGTCGAGACGTCGGGCATCGTGATCGCTCAGACGAGATCGCGCACACGCTCGGCGGCGGCCGCGGCGCTCGGCGCGAGCAGGTACGTGATCGGCTCGATCCCCATCGCGCCGGTCTGGTAGAGCACGTCCGCCCCGGCGACCCCACAATCCGCGATGGCTGTCTCGGTGTCCGCCTCGCCGTCGAACTCCACGAGGTCGAGTCCCAGCGATTCGAGCCGGTCGCGGAGGGCGTCGTCGTACCGGAGATCGAGCGCGGCGCGGGCGTCGTTGCCGTTCGCGCGCGCGGCGAGCAATACGCTCGCGACGTGGCCCGAGACGCCGAACTCGGGGTCGCCTGGCACCGTGGTCCGCCCCTTCACGTCGAAGATCCGGCCGGGAACGCCCGCCACATCGTCGATCCCCTCGGCGTCGGGGATGCATTCGACGAGATTGGAACCGACGTTCGGGATCAGCCCCGCGAATCCGCTGGTGTTTTCGAGCGTACGGAGTCCGCGGCGAACCGACTCTCGTGGAGCCGCGCAAGCAGGTCGCCGCGTTCGAGCTTCCGGATCAACACCTCGATCTCGACGAGCGCGCCCACCGGCGTCAGGTCGCCGGTCGCGAGGCCGTCGGCGAGGTCGTCGGCGAGGTCGCGTACTCGCTCGTCGTCCAGTACTTCCTCGTTCCGGGCGACATCGCCGTGAGCGTACTTCGAGACCGCGGACTGGCTGATGCCGAGGATCGACGCGACCTCGCTCTGGGTGAGGTCGCGCTCGCGCAGTCGTTCGGCGAGCATCGAGCGAAACGTAGGAAGGAACTCCTCGACGACGAGCTCCTCGACGAACTTCATGGCCCGTCGCCCTCCGATCTGTGCCGCCGGTCGGCGGAACCGTCGGTTCGGCCGTCGCCGGGTTCTGCGTGATCGCCGGCCTGGTGGCCGCCGAACTCGTCGTCGCCGCCGATCCGGGAGGCTTGCGGTCCGGCTTGGTCCTGGTACTTCGAGCCGCGCTCCGATCCGTAGGGCCGGTCGGCGGCCGTGCTGAGTTCGGTGAAGATCACCTGTGAGATCCGCATGCCGGGGGTGAGCGCCACGGGCGCAGTCCCCAGATTCGAGAGCTCGAGCGTGACCTGGCCCCGATAGCCCGGATCAACGATCCCCGCGGTGGCGTGGATCACGACCGCGAGCCGCCCGAGCGAGGAACGGCCCTCGACCCGCGCGATCAGGTCGTCGGGGACCTCGACGCGCTCGACGGTGGTCCCGAGAACGAAGTCGCCGGGGTGGAGGATGAACTCCTCGCCGTCGTCGACGTGGGTTTCGGTGACGTACTCCTCGACTTCGTGTTCGGAGTCGGGGTGGATACAGGGGATGTTGGTGCGCTGGAACTCGAGGAACTCCCGGCCCAGCCGGAGGTCGACGCTCGCGGGCTGGACTTGCAGATCGGGATCGGCGAGCGGCTCGACGACGAGGCTGCCCTCGTCGAGCCGGCGGTGGATGTCCGCATCGGAGAGGATCATGCCCGGACGAGCGGCGGCGACGGCCTAAAGCTTCCCGTCGAGCCGACCTTCAACATGCAAGCCCAACGGGTTTCACCGCGGTTACCGTACTGTTGAACACGATGTCTGCTTCACGGGTCGGTCCGTCGACCGACCGCTCGCGGCTCGGCTGGTGGGCGTTCGTGCTCGCGCTCGCGCTCGTCGCGGGCTTTATCGCCTACTCGTTCATCGGCTGGAACGCCGCGTCGATTCCGACGGGATCGCGGCAGGCGTGACCGTACTCCTGATCGTGATTCCGCTGCTCGTTCTCCTGCTGTATGCGGGTTTCAACGTCGTCCAGCAGGTCCAGCAGGCGATCGGCGCGGGCGGATCGGGGGCGGCGGGGAGCGTCGTCGATCTGAGTATGCTCCCGTCCGACCAGGCGGACACGGTGCGGACGTTCCTCCGGAACCCGCGCCAAGCGGTGAGTCAGCCCCAGCAGGTGGCCGGGACGGTGCTCGGGCTTGGTGCCCAGGCGTTCAGCGCGGTCACGGGCGGACTCCTCCTCGTGGGGCTCGCGCTGACGATCTCGTTTTTCCTCCTCAAGAACGACGATCAGCTCGGCGGCGGGCTCGAAGCGCTGTTCGGCGGTCGGGACACGGTGGCGTACACCTACGCCGCGGCGGTCGACGAGGACCTCGAATCGGTCTTTTTCGGCAATCTCCTGTTCGTGCTCACCATGGCGGTAATCGCGGTGATCGCCTACGAGGCGACCAACCTCCTCGCACCGGCCGGTCTCCACATCCCGATGGTGCTCGTTCTGGGGGTCCTGACCGGCGCTGCCAGCCTCATCCCGATCGTCGTGGGCAAGGTGATCTACCTCCCAGTTGTGGCGTATCTGGGGTTCCAAGCGCTCCAGGCGGGCAACAACGGTGCGATCGCGTTCGTCGTCGGCACGCTCGTGGTCTACTTCCTCGTGCTCGACATCCTCCCCCAGACGTTCATCCAGCCGTACATCACGGGCCGACAGCTCGACATGCTGGTGTTGATGTTCGCGTACATCCTCGGGCCGATTCTCTGGGGCTGGTACGGGTTCTTCCTCCTCCCGATCGTGTTCATCGCGATCCTCGAACTCGTCCGGATCGTGCTCCCCGAGTTGGTCCGCGGCGAGCGCCTCACGCCGACGGTAACGCTCGGCGAGGGCGTCGGGGCCGATCCGCGCTCGGCGCGTGACGACGTTGCCGCGGACGATGCAGCCGACACGGACGGCGAGGCGGACGATCCCGCCGGCACGGACTGATAGGGTCGGTTGTCAGTCCTTCCTGTATTTCGCCGACACGGGGGCGGCGAATACCGGGAAACGGTCACAACCGACCCTCTGACGGACTTCGTTTCGGCCGTCGCAGTGACGGGGGTCAACACGGGCGGCGTCTCCACGCCGATCACGGAACGGCCGGGTGCATCTCGTCGATGGGTTCCGGATCGGAAGCGCGATCGGAACGATCGGACGAGACGGCGGCGACAGCCGGGGATGCCCGAACGGTGACGATGGGGGACACTGGAGCGCTCTCGTTCGCTGCCGACGTCGCCGAGCAACCGTCGTCGGAAGCGCCCGCTCGCATCGCGGCCCGAGTGGAAACCACCGGATCGGAACCCGTTCGCGTCGGTCTCGGCCCGACGTTGCTGTTCTCCGACGATTCGGGAGATCTCGCGTGGTCGAGCGAACTCGTTCTGAACCCCGACGATCCCGGCGTGAAGATGCCGGGCGAGACGCGCTCGATCGACGGTTGCTGGCGGCATCTGGCGGACGCGAAACAGCCGATCCAGAGCAGCCTGGAGTGGCACACGATCGAGCCGAACGGGTCGCTCCGCGAGACGTTCGACGTGTACACCCGCGGCGACGCGGGGCCGTGTCTCCCCGAAGGGACGTACCGCTACCAGGACGAGATCCTCGTCGGCAACGAGTCACGGTCGGTGACGACGACGCTCGTCGTGGAAGTATCGAGCGACCGCACGCTCTCCGCGACGGCGACGGTGGACCAGTCCGTCCCCGAACGAACGTCGGGTTCGACGCGGACAGCGGCTCCGTCGACGCCCGCCATGACTCCCAGCACCCCGGTCGGGACGTCGGATGCGGGGGCCGACGTTGGGATCAACAACTTCGGCGACGAGCCGCGCACGGTTCATCTCGTGGTCGAGCAGGACGGGAAGCAACCCCTGTTCGACCGAAGACCGACCGTTCCGGCCGGGGAATCGAAACGGTGGGACATGCCGCTCGACGAGGCCGGCATCTATCTGATTACGGCCACGCTCGACGGCGGCGCGAGCGCCACCTACGAGTGGGAGCTCGACGACCCGGCGGCTGCGGCGGCGCGAACCGTCTACGCCGACATACGGATCGTTGTGACTGTTCACCGGTAGCCGCCGACCCCGTGTCGGCGGTATGCCGAAACGACTCACAACGATCCCTGTGAGACCGTCTTTTATCACGGTTCCCGGCGAGAACGGAACATGGACTGGCGACAAGCCGAAACCGAGTTCGAGAGCGAGGTCCTCGGCGAGACGACCCTGCCGCGGATGTTCGAGGCGAGCGCCGATCGGAACGCCGAGTCGCCCGCCCAGCGGTACAAAGGAGGAATCTACGACCGCTCACTCGCCGGACCAGTACTGGCGGCCGCGCCCGACGGCGAGTACGCGAGTCTGAGCTACAACGAGATGCGCCGATCGGTCCGGCGGCTCGCGGCGGGCTTTCGTGACCTCGGGGTCGGGGCTGGCGATCGAGTCGGCATCTTCGCCGACACCCGAATGGAGTGGGCCCAGGCCGACTTCGGGCTCCTGGCTGCTGGCGGGGTCGTCACCACCGTCTACACCGGCTCGTCGCCCGACCAGGTCGAGTACCTCCTTTCCGATCCCGACGCGACGGGCGTCGTCGTCGAGAACGGGGAACTCCTCGAACGCGTTCTCGACGTGGAGGACGCGCTCGATCTGGAGTTCGCGGTCTCGATTGACGAGATCGATGGCTATGGCGATCGCGAGGACGTCTTCACGCTCGCGCAGGTCCACGAGCGCGGCGTCGGCGCGTTCGACGCCGAGGAGTACGAGGGCTGGGTCAACGACCGCGCACCCGACGACCTCGCCAGCCTGATCTATACCTCCGGGACGACCGGTCAGCCGAAGGGCGTTCGACTCAGCCACCGGAACTTCAAGGCGAACGTCGATCAGGTCTACCGTCGGGTCGGTCCCCACTCCGAGAAGACCGTGCCGGCAATCAACACCGACTCGGAGGCGATCTCCTTCCTCCCGCTCGCGCACGTCTTCGAGCGCCTCTCGGGGCATTTCCTGATGTTCGCGGCCGGCGCGACCGTCGGCTACGCCGAGAGCCCCGACACGCTCCAGGAGGACTTCTCGCTCCTCCAGCCGACGACCGGCGCGAGCGTCCCCCGGGTCTACGAGAAGCTCTACGACGCCATCCGCGACCAGGCCGCCGAGTCCCCAGTTCGGGAACGGATCTTCGAGTGGGCCGTCGACGTCGGGCGGACCTACCAGACCGCGGACTCCCCGGGAGTACGGCTCCGCGGGAAGCGCGCGGTCGCCGATCGCCTCGTGTTCAGTGAGGTCCGGGCGGCGCTCGGCGGCAACGTCGAGTTCCTCGTCAGCGGCGGCGGCAGCCTCTCGCCCGACCTCGCCGAACTCTTCCATGGAATGGGCGTGCCGATCCTCGAAGGCTACGGCCTGACCGAAACCGCGCCCGTCGTCAGCGTCAACCCGCCCGAGGCTCCCGAGATCGGCACTATCGGCCCCCCGGTCCACGACGAGGAGGTCCGGCTCGATTCGGCGGTCGTGGCCGACGACCTCGACCCGAAGAGCGGCGGCGAGGTGGGCGAACTCCTCGTGCGCGGCCCGAACGTCACCGACGGCTACTGGAACCGCCCCGGCGAAACCGAGGACGCTTTTCAAGCCGTCCCCGCGAGTAGCGCGGAACGGAGTTCCGCGGACCATTCGAGCGGGCGAAGTCGTCCGAAAGGCGAAGCCTTTCGGGATGACGAGAGACGGCCAAGCCGTCTCTCGAACCACCCGCGAGAAGATGAAACGAGCGGGGAATCGGAAGAGCGGAGCGCTTCCGGTAAGTGGTTTCGCACCGGCGACATCGTCGAGCAGCGTCCGGATGGGTACATTGCCTTCCGCGAGCGCTCGAAACAGCTCCTCGTGCTCTCGACGGGCAAGAACGTCGCGCCAGGGCCGATCGAGGATTCGTTCGCCCAGCACGCCGCCGTCGAGCAGTGCATGGCGATCGGCGACGGCGAGAAGTTCGTCGGCGCGCTGATCGTCCCCAACGAGGCCCGCGTCCGCGAGTGGGCCGCCGACGAAGGCATCGATCTCCCCGACGATTCACGGGCGCTCTGTGAGGATTCGCGCGTTCAGGAGTACGTCCAGGAAACCGTCGCGGCGGTCAACGAGGACTTCGAGGAGT
Source organism: Halobacteriales archaeon SW_9_67_24 (assembly GCA_003022685.1). GTDB lineage: Archaea > Halobacteriota > Halobacteria > Halobacteriales > Halococcaceae > Halococcus. The sequence continues at coordinate 9,702 of PXSV01000030.1, forward strand.
ACGAGCGGATCAAGAAGTTCGCACTGGTGCCCGAGGAGTTCACCGAGGACAACGACCTCCTGACGCCGACGATGAAGAAGAAACGCCGGAACGTGCTCGATCGCTACGCCGACGAGATCGACGACATCTACGGGCGGTAGCCGGCGATCCGGACTCCGGAACGGTGTTCAGCGCGTTCGTTCGTGGCTTGCCGCGTGCGTCCGCCCGTCGTCCTCGAGGCGCTCGATCGCCGTCCAGAAATCGACGTCCAGCGGCTCTTTCGGCTCGTTGCGCCGATAGAGCTTGTCGAAATGGGTCCGTCCGTGTGCCGTATCGATCCGGGCGATCTCGACGTTCGATTCAGTTCCTGGATCGGTGTAGTAGACAGTGGCGGCGAATTTCTCGGGCGTGCCGAAGTCGGGCCGAGCGCGGGCGGAGAGGAAGTAGACCTGGCCGCCGTACTCTCCGAGTTCGAACTCGAAGCCGGTCGGCCATCAGACGAGCGGTTCGACGAAGACGTGTTGATGTTTGAGACGGGGGATCTTCCGGCTCCCGTCGTCGTCGTAGACGATGAGGCTGTAGGTGAACAGTCGATCCAAGTCCCGATGGACTGCGCTCACGTCCCGTCCGACGCGTTCCGCGAGGTCGGAAATCGACTCGGTTTCTTCGGCGGCGATCGTTTCCAGGAGTTCCTGGCGCTTTTCGGTCAGCACGGACTCGGCGTCGGCCTTTTCGAGGATCAGGAAGTCCTCGTATCCGGCCCGAGTGAGTCGCCTCGCGAACGTCGATTTCCGCTCGCGCGTCGTGGTCGCCATCGCTTTGACATCGAACATCAAAGAACAAAACCGTTCCGTTCGTTCCATCGTTCGACGAGCCGAACGCCGCCCCCGGGTACGGCGAACGAATACGCTCGGGTACTGCTTGGGGTGGTCGGTTCCTTTCTCCCGACGATGCTGGCGACGAGTGAGTGTGCTTATGTGGAGTCCCCTCTTCGAGTTTCCCATATGGAGGGGTATGAGTGGCAACTGGCAGCGCGGGGCTGATCGCGCTCGTCGCGGGGATCGTCGCGCTCGGGATCGCTTCCCAGGTGCTCGGCGACCGCTTTCGCGTGCCGAGCATCATCTTTCTCCTGAGCGTTGGCCTGCTTCTCGGCCCATTGTCGGGGCTCGTGCTCCCCGAACGCATCATCACTGCCGACACCTTCGGCGGCGCGCTCCCCGCGATCGTCGGCCTCGCGGTCGCGATCATCGTGTTCGAGGGGGCCTTTCACCTCCGGATCGAGGACCTCCGCCAGACCTCCTCGGCGACGCTCCGGCTCGTCACGGTCGGGGCGGCGATCTCGCTCGTCGGGACGGCGGCCGTGGTTCACTACGCGCTCGGGGCGACGTGGGACATCGCCTTCCTGATCGGCGCGCTGCTGGTGGCCACCGGCCCGACGGTGATCTCGCCGATCCTCGTCGTGGTGCCGGTCCGTGATCGGGTGGCGACCGCGCTCGAAACCGAGGGGATCGTCAACGACGTCACCGCCGCGATCCTCGCGGTCGTCGTCTTCGAGGTCGTGGTGCTCGACGAGGCGTTCGGCACCGGTGAGGTCGTCGCCGAGTTCGCGACGAAGATCGGTGTCGGTCTCCTCGTGGGGGCAGCAGTCGCCGGCGCGCTCTGGTATCTGCTGCGGTACGTCGATCTCTCGCCGGGCAACGCTCCGCAGAACGCCCGCCTGCTGGTGCTCGCGGGCGCGCTCGTGGCCTACGCCCTCGCGAACGTCTGGACCTCCGAGGCCGGCATCGCGGCGGTCGCGACCGCCGGGATGGTCGTCGGCAACCTCGACATCCCCTACGAGACCGACATCACCGAGTTCAAGGGCGACGTCACGCTGATCGTGCTTTCGTTCGTGTTCATCGCGCTCGCCGCCCTTCTCGACTTCCGGGATCTCCCGCTCGGCCTCGGCGGGCTCGCGGTCGTGGTGGTAGTGGCGTTTCTCCTTCGCCCGCTGTTGGTCTTTCTCTCGACCACCGGTGGCCGGTTCACCCGCGAGGAGCGCGTGTTCATGAGCCTGGTCGGCCCGCGCGGGATCATCCCGGCGTCGGTGGCGACGCTGTTCGCGGTGCGGCTCCAGGCCGAGGGATTGGGGACGGAAGCGACGACACTGGTCGGCACCGTGTTTCTCGTGATCTTCGCGACGGTGGTCATCGAGGGCGGACTCGCCAGATACTTCGCGGAGTACCTCGACGTGATCCCCATGCGCGCGCTCATCGTCGGTGGCGGGAAGGTCGGTCGGGATCTCGCGACCCGACTCGAAGCCCGCGGCGAGAACGTCGTGATCGTCGAGAACGACGGACGGACCGCCACCACCGCCCGGAACGCCGGGTTCGCGGTCCACGTCGACGACGGCACCGACAGCGACGTGTTGCGGTCGGCGGGGGCCGAGAACGCCTCGGTCGTGGTCGCGACCACCGGCGACGACGACGTGAACCTGCTCGTGGCGCAGCTCGCCGCCACCACGTTCGACACCGATCAGGTCCTCTCCCGGGTCAATCGCCCGGAGAACATCGAGGCGTTCGAGGAGCTCGATGTCGAGACCATCTCCTCGACGATGGCCACCTCGTGGGCGATCGACAACCGGATCGAGCGCCCCGCGCTCTGGAACTGGATGACCGAACTCGGCCGGTCGGGCGACGTCCAGGAGTTCGAGGTCACCGCCGAGGACATGGCGGGCCGGACCATCGCGGACCTCAGCGGCGCGATCCCCGAGGGCTGTCTCATCGCGCTCGTCAGCCGCAACGGGAACAGTCAGGTCCCGGACGGCGGGTTCGAACTCCGACAGGGCGATCGCATCACGCTCGTCGGACAGGACGAAGCGGTCGGCGAGGCGCTCGCACGCTTCCACCCTGCCGACTAACGACCTTTTGCTACGCTCGGTCGCTCGCGCTGCTCGCTCCCTTGCTCGCAAAAGCTCGGCCAAAAGCCTACGTCACCCCCTCATGCTTCGAGAGAGCGAAGCTCTCTCGTCACTGAGCGGGAGCGAAGCTCCCGCGAGGTCCAAAAGAGCCCCGCCGAAGCCCTCGCTCTCGGGTCGCTCGCCCTTCATCCACCGGGAAACCGAACGCCGAACCACGCCGGCCACGCCGTCGCTGGCGCGCTCGTGCGCTTGGACCCAGCCGGCTCGCGGTCCGCTCCGGCATGGTTCGCCGGCGAGATCGGCGATTCGCGCGGTGGTCGTTCCGACCGTTGCACCGTATCACTTTACCGTGCGTCGCGCGTGTACGTACTACCGTGATTCGACCGTCGAGCGGACCCGTCGCCGTACCGTCCTCCATGGAGGCACCCACTCCCGCACGCGCCGCGAGCCCCGTCGCTCCATGACTGCCGCCAGAGACCCCTTCGAGACCGTCGTGCTCCCGGTCGCGAGCCCCGAGGACGCGCGCACCACCTGTGCGGACGCGGCGGCTCACCTCCGCCGCGCGGGCGGGCACGCGGTCGTCGTCCACGTGATCGAGAAGGCCGGCGGCACGCCCGACGAGGGCTCGGTCGAACAGCGCGAGGAGGGCGCAGAGGAGACGTTCGCGGCCGCGCGCGAGGCGTGTGATGCGGCCGCAATCACGGTCGAGACCCACCTGGAGTACGGCACCGACGTGGTCGAAACCGTCTCCGCAGTCGCCGACGCGGTGGACGCGAGCGCGATCGCGTTCACCCCCCGGAAGGGAAGCCGGTGGCTCAAACTCCTCTCGGGCGACGTGGCGAACGCGCTGATCAGCGAGGGCGAACGGCCGGTCGTCGTGCTGCCCGATCACGAGCCCGAAGACACGAATGCGTCCGATGACGTGGCCGGGGACGGAGGCGGCGGTGGCTGAGGCGGGAGTCGCGAAGGATCCCGGCTTCTCCATCGTCTCCGCGTTCGCCATGGTCGGGTCCGGTGAGTTCGTCGCCGACGGACGCGATCATCCGGACGGCTCCGACGCGGACTCGTAATCGAGGAACCGCAACTGGACCGTGACCGACCGGTCGGTCGCCGCGCTAATGCGTTCCTGAAGGGTTCGTGCCAGCTCCGGGTACTCGCTTCCGGAGCGACGACTCAGCGTGACCGTGACCGACGTCTCGCCGCCGAGCACGTCGCCGGTGTCAAAGCTCGTGCTGACGCCGACGAGTTCGACGCCGTCGTAGGCCGGCTCGTCGATGGTGGTCTGGACCTCGCGGTTGACCGTACCCTCGAAGCCGACGTAGCTCGCGGTCACCGCGCTCACCCCGACGAGGCTGACGACGAACACGACTGCGAGTAGCGCGTACGCACCCGTCCGGGCCGAGACGGTGAGGTTCTCGCGGACGCTCCGGGTCACCGAGTCGCGGTAACCGAGCCCGACCAGCGCGACGAACGCGCTCACGTTGATGAACACCACGTTCATGAACAGCAGGGCGAGTGCGCCGGCCACCACGAGCGGATCGCCCCAGACGGTGCCGATGCCCGCGGTCGCCGCCGAGGGGACGATCGCGGCCGCGACCGCGACGCCGGCGATCGACACCGGGAGGTCGGTCGCGAGCGCGAGCGCGCCCGCCGCGCCCGCCGCGAGCGCGACCACGACCGCGAGCAGGCTCGGGGTCAGAAAGGTGCCGACCTGCTGGACGCGGGTGATCGCGAGCGCGGCGGGGACGAAGAACGTCTCCCGCAGCACGAGGCTCATCGCCACCGCGCCGGCGTACGCGACGATCAGTCCCAACAGTTGCGACCCCACGCTGTCGATCACCATTCCGCGGTCGTCGATGACCGCCCCGACCGCCGCCGACAGCGACGACCCCGCGAACGGGGCGATCACCATCGCACCCACGATGACGATCGCGGAATCGAGCAGGAGGCCGGCGACCGCGACGATCGCCGCGAGCGCCGCGAACGCGATGTAGGTCGCCCGCCCCGGTTCGAGGTCCGCGGCACGCTCCTTGATCTCGGGGTACGAGACGCCCGACTCGCCTTTCGGGCCCGCGACGTACCGCTCTTCCAGGTCCGCAACGGCCTGGGTGGTCGCACCGGCGGTCTCGACCTCGCTGATGAGGGTGTAGGCGTCCTCGTCGAGACCCGCGTCGTAGAGCAGTTCGAGGATCGGATCGACCCCGCCGCCGGGAACCGGGATCTCGACGATCACCGCGTCGCGGCCGCTCGCCTCCTCGGAGACCAGGTACTCGATGTCGGCGTCGGTCAGCGCCGTCGTGACTGCCTCCCGGGAGTCGCTCGGAACGCGGGTCCGTATCTGGCGCACGCTTGCCCGTCGAAACCGAGTGAAATGATACTGTCGATCCAACCTGCCGGCTGTCGACCCCGGGAACCGGGGCAGTCTCGGACGCACGGAACCGGACCCTCGAAACGCGACTCCCTGACACCACGACGGTACGATAGGCAGACGAGGGGCCTCCTCGAACCGAGCCGATCGACGGTGACGCTGGCGGTCGGTCGACCGTTCGAGCACCGTCGCTTGTGAGGAGGCAAACGACTAACCGTAGTCGGCTTGTATCCGTTTTCGCATGAGCGACCAAACCAGCGACGCGCTCGTCTCCGCCGAGTGGCTGAGCGAGAACCTCGATCGCTTCGGCGAGGACGACCCCGAGTACCGACTGGTCGAAGCCGACATCGACTACGACGAGTCCTACGCAGAGGGCCACATCGAGAACGCCATCGGCTTCCGGTGGGGGACGGAGCTCCAGGACTCGGTCCAGCGCGACATCCTCGGCAAGGAGGAGTTCGCCGAGATCATGGGCGAGGCGGGCATCACCGAGGACAGCACGGTCGTCCTCTACGGCGACGAGTCGAACCAGTGGGCCGCCTACACCTACTGGCAGTTCAGATACTACGGCCACGAGGACGTCCACCTGCTCGACGGCGGGCGGGCCTACTGGGAGTCCGAGGGCTATCCGATGACGACCGAGGAGCCCGACTTCAGCCCCCAGGAGTACGACGTCCGCGGTCCCTACGACGGGCTTCGCATCTACCGCGAGGGCGTCGAGGACGCGATGGAACTCGACGTGCCCCTCGTCGACGTCCGGTCGGCCGAGGAGTACCGTGGCGAGAAGATCGCCCCCGAGGGCAGCCCCGAGACCGCCCAGCGCGCCGGTCACATCCCCGGCGCGAGCAACGTTTCGTGGAAGGAGAACCTCAGGGAGGACGGCCGGTTCAAGGAGCCCGAGGAGCTCCGCGAGATGTACGAGGAGTACGGCATCGGCGACGACAGCGAGGTCGTCACCTACTGCCGGATCGGCGAGCGCTCCTCGATAACGTGGTTCTCGCTGCGCGAACTCCTCGGCTACGACGACGTCCGCAACTACGACGGCTCGTGGACCGAGTGGGGCAACCTGATCCGCTCGCCCGTCGAGGTCGAAGTCGACGACCCCGCGAGCAGAGCGAGCAAGGGATAACCACTTCGTTCGGATCGTTTTCGTCCGGCGGTTCCCGCCTTATCATCGCCCCTAGAGCTTCCGGTACGTTCGCCCGTGAGAGGAAAGACTGACCGAACTACGGCCGCGAGAACTCGATCGCCGCACCCTGGCCGAAGCCGACGCATTCGGTGGCGAGGCCGTGTTCAGCCCCTCGTTTTTCCATCTCGTGGATCAGTGTGACGGGGAGGCGCGCGCCGCTCGCGCCCAGCGGGTGACCGATGGCGATCGCACCGCCGTTCACGTTGAAAATCTCGTCGTCGATCCCGAGCTCGCGCCGGCAGTACAGCGCCTGGGAGGCGAAGGCCTCGTTGAGCTCCACGAGATCGAAGTCCTCGATCGATCCGCCCGTTCGTTCGAGCAGGCCCTCCGTGGCGGGCACGGGGCCGATCCCCATCACCTCGGGATCGACGCCGGCGACGTTGTTGCCGCCGACCTCGGCGAGCACCTCTAGTCCGTGATCCTTGGCGAACGTCCGGCTCGTGATGAGGGTCGCCGATGCGCCATCGGAGATCTGGGAGGCGTTGCCCGGCGTCACCGTGCCCTCCGATTTAAACACCGTCGGGAGGTCGGCGAGCTTCTCGGGCGTCGTGCCCGGTCGGAGCCCCTCGTCGGTGTCGACGGTCCCCTCGCCGGTGTCGATCGGGACGATCTCGTCGTCGAAACGGCCTTCCTCGGTTGCTTCGACCGCGCGCTGCTGGGAGCGCGCACCGTACTCGTCCTGTGTCTCCCGACTGACGTCGTAGCGCTCGGCGACCGCTTCGGCGGTCATCCCCATCGCCAGCGCGGCGATGTTGTACTCCTCGGCCAGCCGGGGATGGATGGTCTCGCGGTTCGCACCCTGTTTCACCCGGCTCATGCTCTCGACGCCGCCGGCGATGATCGCGTCGCGCTGGCCCGCCCGGATCGCGTCCGAGGCGGAGATCATGGCCTGGGCCGAGGACGCACACCAGCGATTGATCGTGGTTGCGGGGACCGACTCGCCAAGCTCCGAAAGCAGCGCGATCACCCGTGCGAGGTTGCTGCCCTGCTCGTCGCGCTGCTGGGCACAGCCCCACATCAGGTCGTCGATTTCATCACTGCCGATCCCGGTCTCGGCGAGGATGTGATCGATCAGCGGGATCGAGAGGTCCTCGCTCCGGACGTCGGCGAAGACGCCGTCCTCCTTGCCCTGTGCGGTGCGGTACGCCGCCGTGACGACCGGCGTCGTGTCGGCCATACCCGCCCCTGGGGGGCCTTCCTGTTAAACGCACGCAAACCCCGTCTCGTTTGACCCGGGTTCACCCGGTCGTCCGGCGGCAAGACTCGTGGCGATCAGTGGGGAAAGGGCCTCCGCCGAGCGGGAGTTCGACGGTCTTATCCCGTCCGGTGGCCTATCGTGGACGGAATGAGCAGCCCGGAACTGGACGTCGTCGAACTCCTGCTCACGACACGCGCCTACAACGAGCACCACGAACGCGACGCCGAGGACCTCCCGCCACGCTACCGCACCGTCTTCTTCGCCGACGGGGCGGTCGAGACCGCGACGACTTCGCCGAGACGCTCTCGCTTTCGGAACCCGACATGGCCGAGGAGTGGTTCGCCGACCGGGTCACCGCCGACCGACTCGCCGCAAATCCCACGCTCGCGGCCATCTTCGAGGATCGCGACGAGGGTCCCGATGTCGACTACGAGGAGTCGCGCGAGGCAAACCGCCCGATGCGCGCCGATCGCGCGTGGATCGACAGCCTCCTGGAGGAGTACTTCGACGACGAGGACGAGGAGGAGATGCTCGATCTCGTCGACGTGCGCGCGCCCGAAGAAGTCGACATGACGCTCGACGACCTCGTGCTCACGCCCGACCAGGAAAACGAGATCGTGAAGATCATGAAGGCGATCGAACACCGCGAGTATCTCGCGGGGATCGGCCTACGCGAGATCGGGAAGCTCCTCCTCGTGGGACCACCGGGAACCGGCAAGACCACGACCGCACGGGCGCTC
>PXSV01000031.1:0-699 GCA_003022685.1 Halobacteriales archaeon SW_9_67_24
TACGCCATGAGTTCGCTGGACATCGACACTACGGAGTCCACAGTGACGTTTCAGGGAACGACCTACCGCGAGAACGATTCCGCCACGTCGGTGGTCGTCGAAGTGAACGGCGAGTCGGTCGTGCCCAGGGACTACGTTCTCCAGGAGGGCGACAGCGTGCGGATCGCGGTCGAGCAGTCCGGGGACACGAACGCTGGGTGACGAGGAACGGACGAGCGGGGTAGAGGTCGATCAGAACTCGGCTTCCGGCGGGACGCCTTCCTCGGGCGGTACGCCGTCTTCGCCCGCGATGTCGAACTCCTGACGGAGCTCGCGGATCCGGTCGCGGATGTCGGCCGCGAGTTCGAACTCGAGGTTCTCGGCCGCCTCGTTCATCCGATTTTCGAGGTCGTCGATCAGTTCTTCGGCCGCGTCGGCGTCGTCGGGTTCGAGGTCCGCGGTGCCGCCGGTGTCGGTCTTCGATCCCGGGAGGTTGGTCTCGCCGACGTCCTTCTCGATCGTCCGGGGTTCGAAGCCGTGTTCGGCGTTGTACTCCGCCTGGATCTCGCGGCGGCGCTGGGTCTCGTCGATCGCCGACTGCATCGAATCGGTCACGTCGTCGGCGTAGAGCACGACCTCGCCGGCGACGTTTCTCGCGGCTCGGCCCATCGTCTGGACGAGGGTGGTCTCCGAGCGGAGGAATCCCTCCTGGTCGGCGTC
>PXSV01000031.1:801-7974 GCA_003022685.1 Halobacteriales archaeon SW_9_67_24
CGTCACGTTCGATGCGGTCGTCGATCCGTTCGAGGAGGTCGTCGATCTGGCCGTCGACCGGCGAGACGTCGATCGCGGGGTCGACGAGGTGGGTGGGACGGACGATCTGTTCGACGACCTGCTCGGAGTGTTCGCGCTCGTACTCGCCGGGCGTCGCGCTGACGTAGAGCGTTTGTCCAGTTCGCTCCTCGAACTCGGGATACCGGAGCGGGCGGTTGTCGTAGGCCGTGGGGAGCCGGAACCCGTTATCGACCAGGGAGTCCTTTCTGGATTTGTCGCCCGCGAACTGACCCCGGATCTGGGGCACGGTCTGGTGGGACTCGTCGATCACCGTGAGGAAGTCGTCGGGGAAGTAATCGAGGAGGGTCGACGGCGCGTCGCCTGGCTCGCGATCCGAGAGGTGGACCGAGTAGTTCTCGATCCCCGAGCAGTAGCCCGTCTCTTCGAGCATTTCGAGATCGAAGGTGGTGCGCTCCTCGATTCGCTGGGCCGCCACGAGGTCGTTCTGACGCTCGAAGTACGAGACGCGTTCGTCCATGAGATCCTTGATCTCGCCGATGGCGTTCTGGAGGCGGCTCTCGGGGATCGAGTAGTGTTCGGCAGGGTGGACGATGGTGGCGGGCTCCTCGCTTTTGACGTCGCCTTCGAGCGGGTCGAGCTTGGTGAGGCGGTCGATCTCGTCGCCCCAGAACTCCACGCGGACGGCGTAGCGGCCGTACATCGGGAAGATCTCGACGGTGTCGCCCCGCACCCGGAAGGTCCCCTGCGAGAAGTCGACGTCGTTGCGCTCGTAGTTCAGGTCGACGAGTCGGCCGAGGAGTTCGTCGCGGTCGATCGACTGGCCGACCTCCAGGCGGAGGCTCATCTCCTCGTAGTTCGCGGGATCACCCAGCCCGTAGATCGCCGACACCGAGGCGACCACGATCACGTCGTCGCGAGTCAGGAGCGAGCGGGTCGCGGAGTGGCGGAGCCGGTCGATCTCGTCGTTGATCGAGGCGTCCTTCTCGATGTACTTGTCGGTCCCTTCGACGTACGCCTCTGGCTGGTAGTAATCGTAATAGGAGACGAAATATTCGACGGCGTTGTCGGGAAAGAGGGTTCGGAACTCCTCGTAAAGCTGGGCGGCGAGCGTCTTGTTGTGGGCGATCACGAGGGTTGGTTTCTGGATTTCCTCGATCGTCCACGAGACAGTGTTCGTCTTCCCGGAGCCCGTGACCCCGAGCAGGGTCTGCTCGTCGATTCCGCTGTTGAATCCCTCGGCGAGCTGTGCGATGGCGTCGGGCTGATCGCCCGCGGGGTCGAACGGCGCGTCCACCCGAAACGGACGCTCGGAGCCGGGACGGTCGGGCTGGAGCGGCCCTGACTGGGTGTCGCTCATTGGAGAACGGTGGAGCCGGAGCCACTTGACGCGCTCGTTCGGGGCGAGTCGACCCTGCTCCGGTGTCGTCGGGCGGAGCTGGGATCGTGGCGCATGACGCGACCTGCGGCCGCCAGCCGGTGGTTGCGGGCCGGTCGCGGTGGGCAGTTCCTGGCGGATGAAGGGCGAGGCGAACGAGCGGCCAGCGATCGTACCGCGAGCGAGGCCGAAGGCCGAGTGAGCGGGAGTTTTCGATCGACATTCTTGCAAGCCGAGCGGGACGGCGAGCCGTCCCGCTGGCCGTGCGAACGGGCCTTCGGCCCGCGAGCAGACGGGGGTTGGCGACCGAGCGGCGTCGTTCGAAAGGCGCTTCACGCCTTTCGTGATCCTCAAAAGAGCCTTCGGCTCTTTTGGACCTCGCGGGAGCTTCGCTCCCGCTCAGTGACGAGAGAGCTTCGCTCTCTCGAACCACGAGGGAGCGCACCCTCCGCAGTAAAAAGGTGGACTTAGAACTTCTGGATCGTCAGATCGAGCGTGTCGAGGTCGAGGATTGGCGCGTAGCCAACGTCGGGATCGATGTTGACGCTGCGCTGGAAGGAGGTCTGTTCCTGCCAGCAGCCCGAGTTGATCGCGAGCACGTTGTGGTACTTGCCGTAGCCGAGCTTGTGGACGTGACCGGTATGAAAGACATCTGGGATCTCCTCCATCACGAGGTAGTCACGCTCTTCGGGGGCGAGCCTGGTGTGGCCGCCGTACTGGGGCGCGACGTGACGTTTCTTGAGGAGCTGGTACATCGCCTTGTGGGGTTCATCGTAGTTGGCCTTCTCTTTGGGGAGTTCGGCGATCACCTCATCGAGGCTGACGCCGTGGTACATCAGTATCGTGACGCCCTCGATCGTGACGGTCGAGGGGTTGCCTGAGAAGCGCGCGTCGTGGGCCTCCATGATCCCACGGAGTTCCTCGTCGAAGCCCGGCTGTGGTTCGGCGAGCCGGACGGCGTCGTGGTTGCCCGGGATCAGGAGGATCTCGATGTCGCCAGGCACCTCCTTCAACCGTTCGGCAAAGGCCTCGTACTGGTTGTAGATGTCGACGATGTCGAGCTCCTCGTCCTGATCCGGGTAGACCCCGACCCCTTCGACCATGTCGCCCGCAACGAGGAGATACTCGACCGCTGCTGCGTCCTCAGTGTGAAGCCAGTCGGCGAAGGCCGACCACGCATCGGTCGCGAACTCCCGACTGCCGACGTGGACGTCGGAGATGAGCGCCGCGCGAACGTGGCGGTCGGCGGTCGAGGGGCGGTACGTCCGGGGAACGTCGGGGAAGTGGAGTTCGTCGACGAACAGGATGCCCCCGTCGCCCGCGAGCGTGCCCTCGACCGCGACGAGTTCGTCGAGCAGGAGTTCGTCGACGACGCTTGCGATCTCGCGGTCCTTGAGGACGAGACAGGGAAACGTTCCGGTCGTGTCTTCGAGTTCGACCAACCAGTGACCGTTCGCGGTCGAGCGGATGTCCGTGATCATCCCCACGATGGCGGCGTCGCTCCCGCCTGCCATCGCGTCGACCGCCTCGGTCGGTCGGTGGTTAACCCGCGAGCGCAGGAGGCCGGAGAGGCGTTCGTATCGGTCCCGGAACGTCGCAACGAAATCGGCGTACTCGCCCGTGCCGGTGCTCCGGCCGGTGACGTCGCCTTGTACGTCGAGCGAACGGAGATCCGGGTCTACGGAGCGCTCGGTGGTTCCGCTCTCGGCTGTCCCGCTTTCCGTCGACCCCTTCGTTTCCACTGGAGAGTCGGTTTGACCGTCGGTCTCGTGGGTCGTCGTTCCACTCGAAACGGAGGGGTCGGAGCGGGGCTGATCGGGGGTTTTGGCCGAAATGCTGCCGGAATCGGCGGCATCGGTGGGGGTGGCGGCGGCTGAGTCGCCGCGAGCGCCTGGCGGCGAACCGTCGGTGTGATCGGGAGGCGGACCGGTGGCGTCGGCGAGGTCGGCGGTTCGGACGGCGGCCTCGACGTCGTCGGCCGAGAGGGTGAGCGTCCCGTCCGGGACGGTCTCGGTCGCGCGCTCGATCGCGTTTTCGAGGTCGTTCGCTCGCGCGAGCAGGGTCACGGCCTCGCGCTCGGCGTTGTAGCCCCTCGTGGCGAGCTCGTTCACGACCTCGGCCGGTGTCGGGCGCGGCACGGGGACCGGTTTCGCGGGGCGGAGCAAAAGCGTAGCGGACGGCGAACCGTCGTCGGAATCGATCGCGCGTGAGTGTGGAAGACAAGCTTGAAGCGACCGCCGGAAGTACGGGAGGTAATGGATTCCGGCGACGGCTCCGATTCGTGGCCCGGGCGGGACGACTGGGAGACCGCCGCTGATGACGAGACCGGAGGCGGGGACGGGAGCGAACGCGCGGACGGGGGCGAAGGACCACGAGGACGGAGCGGTCGACGGGACGGAACGGCGGATTCGACCGGGGCGTCGGATTCGACCGAGAGGTCAGGTTCGAAGGAGGGGTCGGGTTCGAGGGGACTGATCGGGCGTGCGCGATGGTTGGCGACGACGGACCACGAGGTAGTGGCGTTCGTCCGGGAGGTGGCGTCGAGCCTCGCGATCGTGGCGGCCGTCGGGCTCCTCCTGTTCGCCATCAGCGGCATCTGGCCGCCGATGGTGGCGATCGAGAGCGGGAGCATGGAACCGAACCTCTACAGGGGCGATCTGGTGTTCGTGATGGAGGAACACCGCTTCGCCGGCGGGGCGGCGCGCGCGGGAACGGGGGTGGTCACCTACCAGGCGGGAGCGAACGCGAGCTACACGGAGTTCGACAAGTACGGCGACGTCATCGTCTACGAGCAGAACGGCAACGGGCGCGCGACCCCGATCATCCACCGCGCACGTTTCTGGGTGAACGACGGCGAGAACTGGTACGACGAGGCCAACCCGGAGTACCTCGGAACCGCCGACGACTGCGAGGAGCTGTCGTTCTGTCCGGCCCCCCATGCCGGGTTCATCACCAAGGGCGACAACAACGCACAGTACGACCAGGTCGGGAGCTTTACGAGCAAGGCGATCAGCGCGCCGGTCAAGCCGTCGTGGATCACCGGCACCGCGGAGTTCCGCATCCCGTGGCTCGGCGAGATCCGGCTGCTGTTCGGGATGGTGACCACGGGCGCGAGCGCGCTCGTCAGCACACTGGGTACGTTAGGCGGATCGATCGTCGGCGCGCTCGCCGGCGTCGGGATGGTACGGGCTGTCCGGTAATCGAGAGAATCGGTCGGTGTATCGAGGAGTCAGTGTGTCAAAAGGCCGGTGGGTCGGTAGGCCGGTAACGACGGCGTGGCGAGCTAGCTGTCGAAGCGCGCCTGGACGAACGGCTGGGCGTCCTCGATGTCGCCGAGTCGCGAATCGCTAGTGAGGACGGCCTCGGTCTCCTCGACCGGGACGGAGAGGTTCATCTCTTTGGTACGACCGTACCGGCCCTTCGAGACGACGACCGCGTTAACGATCCCGAGCATGTCGAGTTCGGAGATGAGATCCGTGACACGGCGCTGTGTGAGGACGTCGGCGTCGATCTCGTCGCAGAGTCGGCGGTAGATGTTGTAGACCTCGCCGGTATTGATGTTCTGTGCGCCGTTGCGTTCGAGGAGGATCACCGCGAAGAGCACGACCTTCGACTGGGTGGGGAGGGTCCGGACGACCTCGACTACCCTGTCGAGCTCGATCTTCTCCTGAGCCTCGCGGACGTGGTCCTCGTCGACGCGCTCGGTCTGGCCCCGCTCGGCGAGTTCGCCCGCCGTGCGAAGGAGGTCAAGCGCGCGCCGGGCGTCGCCGTGTTCCTGGGCGGCAAAGGCCGCGCAGAGGGGGATCACGTCCTCGGAAAGCGCGTCGGGTTCGAAGGCGATGTCCGCGCGCGCGGCGAGGATGTCACGGAGCTGAGTCGCGTCGTACGGTGGGAAGACGATCTCCTCCTCGCCGAGGCTCGACTTGACGCGGGGATCGAGGAACTCGGTGAACTTGAGGTCGTTCGAGATCCCCATGATCGACACCCGGGAGGTGTCGAGCTCGGAGTTCATCCGCGAGAGATTGTACAGGGTGTCGTCGCCGGATTTCTCCACGAGCTTGTCGATCTCGTCGAGCATGATGACCACGACTCGCTCGTGGTAGTCGACCGCCTCGAAGAAGGTCGAATAGACGCGATCGGTCGGCCACCCAGTCATTGGAACGGGTTCGAACCCGTCGAGGTCGGCTTCGAGTTCCTCGATCCGCTCCTCGATCGCGGCGATCGAGTCGAACTCGGTCTCGTCGACGGCGTCGACGTCGGAATCAGTACCGTCGGCTGCGGTGGAGTCGAGGTCGCCAAGTGTCGCCTGGCCGTCGGTCGCGCGATTTTTCAGATCGCGGAGACGTTCGAGCGTGGTTTCGATGTGGCGCTCGTTGGCCTCGATGAACGTGTTCGCGAGCTGGGCGAGCACACGATATTGAGTGTCGGTGACCTCGCAGTTGATGTACTCGACCTCGCAGGGCACGTCGTACTTCTGGGAGGTGGTTTCGAGCTCGTTGCTGACGAACTTCGCGCTCGCGGTCTTCCCGGTCCCGGTCTTGCCGTAGATCAGGATGTTCGAGGGGGTCTCCCCACGGAGCGCGCCGACGAGGATGGTCGCCATGTCGTTGATCTGTGCCTGGCGATGGGGGAGCTGGTCGGGCGTGTACGAGGGCCGGAGAACGTCCTTGTTCTCGAAGATCGGGTCGCCGCTGAGGAGGTCGTCGAACAGCCCGCCCTGGGGCGTGTCGTCGTCGGGTCGGTCACCACGAGTCGATCCGTCGCGGGAAGTGTCGTCCTCGGACGGCCCCGCTCCGGACGGATCGATCCCCGGAATCGATTCCGACCGTGGGGTCCGCGAACCGGCCGAGTCGTCGGGATCGTTCGGATCGTCGATACTGGTCGAACCGTCGTCGAAGTCGTCGGAAGGGAGGTCCTCGGACTCCCCGTCGACATCGGCGGACGGGACGTCTCCTTCCCCGTCCACCCCGTCGCGTTCGTTCGGTGTCGAGTCGTTTCCTGCCATGATCGGTCCCCGCGTCCCGCCCTCTCTTTCGGATGGAGGATACGCCGCGCACGCCCGGATCGTGACGTATTCCATCGATAGAAGCCGTTTCGACCGGGCTGAGCCGCAACGTTGCTGTCGGCCCGGTCGCGAGTGGTCCAGCGGAACCAGTGGTGGGGAGTGCATTAGTCTTTTTGGTTCCCGAGGTCGACACCGATCGAACGGTTCGGACGCCGAGTCAACGAGTTCACGAGGACACGTGCAGTCCTCGCCCCCTCCCCCACCCCTTCGTTTCCACTGGAAGCGAAAGAGGAGGGGAGGGAGTGGGCGATCAGGCGGCCTCGATCGTAGAAGGTTTTAAGTAGTACTCTTTCGAACCACACCCGAGGGGTTGAGAAAACCACATAGCGAAAACCGCTAGTTGACACACAATCAACTAGAATCTCGCTAGAACGGTGCTTTGCCGACGATCCCCTCCGGGTCGGATCGCCGTTCCACTCGAAACGAAGGGGTGGGGGGCCATCGGGACACTCCCTCCTTCCCCTCTCTTTCTCGTCCTCGCACTTCCATTGGCGCTTCGGGCCTACTCTCCACTCCAGCTCCGGCCGATAGTGGCAGTGCCATTCATCCAGGTCTGTCGATCCGGAGCCTTCCTCGACGGCATCCTCGCTCGGCAGGAATGGCAAGCCTGATACGTGTCTGACGTAGTTTTAAGTGTATGCATCGAAAGAGTCTGGACCGAGAACCTTCGTTCGTGGCTCGTGCGGCGCGCGAGGGGTGAGATCACAGGATG